>JBEKDV010000489.1:0-5525 GCA_050014175.1 Candidatus Solibacter sp.
GAGCAGCAGTTCGATTCCTTCAACTTTACGATTACCGAAGCGGGCAAGCAGAAGAAGGTGCCGGTGGAAGGACACCTCTACAAATACGGTTACCATCTCGACCGCGGCGCGACCCCGGCCAGCGCCCTGCAGATCCTCCGCAACTTCCAGAACGCCGTGCGCGCCTCGGGCGGTCAGGTGCTGTGGGAGACGGGCGCGGGCGACGACCGCACCACCACCCTCCGTTTCAATAAGGGCGCAAACGAGGTGTGGCTGCAAGTGACCGGCTGGAGCAGCGTCGACAAGCTTTACATGCTGACCATCGTGGAGAAGCAGGCCATGCAGCAGGACATCACGGTCGACGCCAAGGCGATGGCCGACGGCCTCACCGCGGCCGGCCACGTCGAGGTGCCGGGGATCTTCTTCGACACCGCCAAGTCCGTGGTGAAGCCCGAATCCGACGCCGCCCTGAAGGAGATCGCCAAGCTCCTGCAGGCCAACCCCACGCTGAAGGTATGGGTGGTCGGACACACCGACGCCGTCGGCTCGCCGGAGTCCAATCTGACCCTCTCCAACGCTCGCGCCGCCGCCGTCATCCAGGCGCTGACGCAGAAGAACGGCGTCGATGCGAAGCGGCTGGCGCCCTTTGGGGCCGGCCCCTATGCGCCCGTGGCGAGCAACAAAACCGAGGAGGGCCGGGCGAAAAACCGGCGGGTCGAACTCGTCGAACACCTCTAGCGCGGCAGAGGCGCACGGAATTGCGGCACTAACCCCTGGACCGCGGCCGGGCCAGCGGGTACACTGATCGGCAGCCATGCACGAAAAATGGATTGGGATTCGGGCGAGCGCCGTTCTCGCCATCGCAGGCAGCCTGGCCACCCTGCTGATGGGTGGCGCGACGCTGTTCGGCACCCTGGCAGCACGTCCTCCCAAGACGGAACCGGCCGTGCCGCCGCTCCCCCTGGCGGCGATCGGCATAACGATGGCGGCCATCTGTGCGTGTTTGAGTGGCTGGGGAATCTGGACGGCCGTCGGGATCTTTCGCCGGCGCGAATGGGCGCGCATTTCGATGGTGGTCTTCGCGGTGCTGCTGACCTTCATGGGCGCGAGTGCGTTTCTCGCCATCTTCTTCGTGCAGTTGCCCGCTCAGCCAGGAGTCAGCCAACATACAGTCAGCCAACATACGATGGACACCATCCGCTGGGGTATAGGCGGCTTCTACGGCGTGCTGGCGGCGATCGGCGTGTGGTGGCTGGTTCTGTTCAATTTGGGATCGACCAAACGGTATTTCGCGCAGTACGCGCCCAGCGAGCCAAGCGCCCGGCCGTTGAGCGTCTCGATAATCGGCTGGTATCTTTTGATCTCCTCGCTATTTCTGGCGGCGATGGCGGTGTTGCGTATGCCCGCCTTCGTGTTCGGCGCCGTGATTACGGGTTGGGGAGGACTGGCAGTGTACGCGGTCTTCGCCGGCGCGCAGATTCTCCTGGGCGCCGGTCTGTTGCGCCTGCGGGAACAGGCCCGGATGGGGAGCATCGGGTACTTCTGCCTGATGGCCTTGAACAGCGCGGTCACCATGGGGCTGCCAGGGTACGCGGACAAGATGCAGACGATGATGCGAGAGATGCCCAAGCTCTTCCCCGCGGGAGTTCCGCCGCAAATACCGCAGCCCGGCTGGCTGTTTGCGCTGGTGGGGACCGCATTCCTGGCGGTTCCGGTAGGGTTTCTGGTGCGTCGGCGCGCCGCCTTTGGGAAGGTTGCGGCCGCCCAGTGAGCAGTGTGAAATCGTCGAGCGCCGCCGCCGGATGGCGATTCCGCGCTCGCGTTATTTGCCTGCCAGTTGGTCTCCCCTGGCTTGCGCCTGCCGCTCCAGATCGCCCACCTTCAGGCGGGAAGCGACTACCCGGATGCGATACCAGACCCGCGCGTCGTTGTTCCGATCCGCGAGCTGCAACATTCGCTGGACGAACGGCCGCGCACTCTCCGGGTTGACCGAGTACTGCGACGCGTACTCGATCAGTTGGTCCAGCGTGCCATGCTCCATCATCTTGGCGGTGACGATGGAGCGCACCTGGCTCTCCGCGGGGTGCTCCTGCGACCCGGTAGCGGCAGGGAACGCGCCGACTGCCGCCCGCATCACCAGCAGCAGCTCTTTCCCGTTCGACGCCTTGTCGGCCATCTCCAGGATCACTTTGTGCTGCGCCGGGGACTGCGGAGCCGCCGCGGCGGCAGCCATGTAGAGCTTCTTCATGGCCGCGCTGATCACCTGCTCCGCTTCGGGTTGAGGCGCCGCGGGGTTACTCGCGGCACTGATACCGGCGGCCAGGGTCCAGGCGACCATTATGAACAACGGTACACCACGAAAACCCTTCAACATATTAGGAGCGTACATCCAAATTGGATTTCTGAACAGAATATTTTCACAACTTGACGAGGAATTCTGCACAGTATAGGATTGAGAGGTCTTTATATCTTGTCTTGCGGTCCCCCATCGTGTTTTTTGTTGAGAAACACCACACCATGAAGGCCGTGAACTTACTCCGGCTCGCTGCCATTGCGACCCTGTTGACCGCCGGTCTCCGCGGCCAGCAGGCGGCGCAACTGCGTGCCGAGGACTGTGCAGGCTGCCATGATTCCGGCCCGCGCGTTGGCAAACGCCAGGCAGGAATGCCTCCGGGTTTCAACGCGGCCGCCTTGAAGGCGTCGCCCCATGCGGCCCTCGAATGCGTCGCCTGCCACATGGATATCAAAGAAGTCCCGCATCCGGAAAAGCTGGCGCGCGTGGACTGCGGCCTGTGCCATGGCGACGAGCAGACCCAGTACGCCGCCAGCGTCCATGGGAAGAAGGCGGCGCAGAACGACGCGTTTGCTCCCGGCTGCAAGCTCTGCCACGGCACGCATGACATCTTGTCCCCGTCCAACATGAAGTCGCCGACCGCTACCATCAATGTTCCGCGCCTCTGCGGCGGCTGTCACCGCGAAGACACCGAGGTCAGCAAGACGCGCTCCTTCTCGCAGACCAATATCCTGGAGAATTACCGGGACAGTATTCACGGCGTTGGCCTCTTCCAGAAGGGCCTGACCGTTACCGCGGTCTGTACGAGTTGCCATACCGCCCACAACGTGCGTCCCCACAACGATAGCGCCTCCTCGATTGCCAAGCAGAACATTGCCAAGACCTGCACCAAGTGCCACGCGCTGATCGAGACCGTGCACCGCCAGGTGATCCGCGGCGAGTTGTGGGAGAAGCAGCCGCACCTGATCCCGGCGTGCGTCGATTGCCATGAGCCGCACAAAGTCCGCAAGGTTTTCTACTCGCAGGGGATGTCCAACGGCGATTGCCTGAGCTGCCATTCCAATCCCACACTCAAGGGGACGGGCGCCCCGCAAACCGGTAGCCTGTACGTCAGCGCGGCGGAATTGGCCGGCTCGCGCCATTCCCGCATCGCCTGCGTGCAATGCCATACCGGAGGCACGCCGTCCAACGTGAGAGCCTGCAGCACCATCCAGAGCAAGGTGGATTGCTCCATCTGCCACGAAAAGGAGGTAGGCCAGTATCGCGAAAGCACACACGGCACCCTGGCCGCGCAAGGGAGCCCCGATGCGCCCCTCTGCAGCGACTGCCACAGCCCGCACGGCACCCAGAGCCCGCTGGATTCCGCCTCGCCAACGTTTTCGCGAAATGTCCCCGCCCTGTGCGCCAAATGCCACCAGGTCGGGCAGAAGGCCGCCGTTCGCTACACCGGCAAGCAGGACCACATCGTGGACCACTACCGCGAGAGCATCCACGGCAAGGGGCTCCTCCAGTCCGGCCTGACCGTTACCGCCAATTGCGCCGACTGCCACACCCCGCATCACGAGCTGCCCAGCAAGGACCCGCGCTCCAGCGTGAATCGCGCCAACATCGCCGAGACCTGCGCGAAATGCCATCGCGGCATCTACGAGTTGTTCACCGCCAGCGTGCACAGCCCCAAGGTCACCCACTCCGGGAAGCCTCTGCCGGTCTGCGCCGATTGCCACTCCGCCCACAGCATCGGGCGCACCGACCTCACCAGTTTCCGGCTGAACATCATGGACCAATGCGGCCGCTGCCACCAGCAGATCACCGAGGCGTACTTCGAGACATTTCACGGCAAGGTCTCCAAACTGGGCTACCTGAAGACCGCCAAGTGTTACGACTGTCACGGAGCGCACGACATTCTGCCGGTCACGGACACGCGCTCGCACCTTAGCCGCAACAATATCGTCGCCACCTGCGGCAAGTGCCATGCGGGCTCCCACCGCCAGTTCGCCGGCTATCTGACCCATGCCACGCACCACGATCCAAAGAAGTATCCCTTCCTGTTCTTTACCTTCTGGGGCATGACCGGCCTGCTGATCGGCACGCTGGTGATTTCCGGCACGCACACCGCGCTCTGGCTGCCGCGGTCGTTCGCCTACCGCAAGCAGATCAAGAACGGACACGCGGAAGGCGGAGCCTATGTGCGCCGCTTCCGCCGCTTCCATCGCAACCTTCACCTGTTGGTGGTCTCCAGCTTCCTCGGACTGGCCCTGACCGGCATGATTCTGAAGTTCTCCTACATGGGCTGGGCCAAGCTGGTGGCCCACCTGCTGGGCGGTTTTGAAGCGGCGGGTTTGATCCATCGATTCTGCGCCGGCTTGACCTTCACCTATTTCGGGCTGCACGTGTTCGATCTGGTGAAGCAGCATCGCGCCAGCGGCAAGAGCTGGCGCCAGTTCATCGCCGGGGAAGATGGCATGGTCTTCAACCGGCGCGATTGGGACGAGCTCACCGGTTCCCTGAAATGGTTTTTCAAACGCGGCCCCCGTCCGGAATTCGGGCGTTGGACGTATTGGGAGAAATTCGACTACTTCGCCGTGTTTTGGGGCGTCGCCGTGATTGGCGGCACGGGCCTCATGTTGTGGTTCCCGGAGATCTTCACGCGCGTGTTCCCCGGCTGGGCGGTCAATGTCGCCACCACCATCCATAGCGATGAAGCCCTGCTCGCGGTGAGCTTCATTTTCGTGGTGCACTTCTTCAACACGCATTTCCGGCCGGAGAGATTCCCCATGGACACGGTGATTTTCACCGAGGGCGTGCCGCTGGAGGAGTTCCAGCGCGACCGTCCGCGGGAATACCGCGAACTGGAGGAGAGCGGCGAGTTGGCCGCGATGATGATGCCGTCGCCCGCGCCCCACGAGGTGAGATTCTGGCGCCGCCTCGGCTTTACCGCGCTCTCCATCGGCCTGGTTCTGATCGGCCTGATCGTCTACTCCATGCTCTTCGCCTATCGCTGATGAACGGTGGCGGCCGCGGGATCGTCTAGGGCGCGCAGGGAGTTATTTTCAGCCCCCAGCCGCCCCCTATCGGTCTGCTGGAGGCGGTGTCAACACCTCCAGGACGCCCGTCCGGAGCGGCGGAAGATCGTCGACAACCGTGTTCCACACAGTTTCAACATCCACCCTGTCATAGCAATGCCGAAGCCAGTTGCCGATTGGGGCGGATATTATTCCACGGCAAGCCGGGGCACAGTCGCTCCGCATCTTCT
>JBEKDV010000490.1:0-6479 GCA_050014175.1 Candidatus Solibacter sp.
ACCGGCACAACGGCACGCCTTCGGCGTGGATGATGACGCCGTCACCCCCGGCTCAAATGCCGTTCCCGGCCTGGGTCACTCCAATCGAGCGCTACTGGGTCAATTCTCGTGAGCACCGAAGACTTTCCCGCCCGTTGCACACTCGTGCACAAACAACAAGTACAGAAGGAGGCATTCTTATGCCGATGAGAAAGACGTGGTTACTTAGACTTCCAGAGATTCTCGAAGAGTTGACCGGCTTGCAAACGCCGGTCATCGATCGCGCCGTGTTCGAACGGATCTTCGGCGTGCGCCGCCGGCGCGCGGTTCAGCTCATGCACTATTTCGATGGGTACCAATCCGGCCGGGTGTTGCTCGTGGAGCGCCTGGCGCTGATCGCCCAACTTGAGCCGCTCCAGGCCGGGGCGGAATTCGTGCTGGAGCAGCGGCGCCGGCAGCGGCTCTCCGACCATCTGGACCAGGTCCGCCGGTATCGCGCCGCGGCGCGCGTCAGCATTCCGGTGAAGCCAGGCGTGGCAGATCGGCGCTTGGCCGATCTGCCGGATGGAATCCAACTACAGCCGGGAAGTTTACGGGTGGAGTTTGGCAAGGCCGAGGACCTTTTGGCCAAGCTGTTCGAATTGTCCAAAGCAGCCGCCCACGACTTTGAAGCATTCCGCGGCGTGGCGGAGGGGCACTGATATTTCGCTCTAGGCTGTCGCTCTGGACGATGGAATCGGACATTCTCCGGAGGATCCACTGTTGCAAATAGAGTCGGAACCACGTCTGTATACAATACGTAATCCCGACCGGGTGCTTGTAGATGGAAGCGTCGGGCGGCCAGTTCTTCCGGACATAAGCAGTGATTCTTCCTCGTTCCACAACCGTTTCCAGGTGGCCACGCTTAACGAGCATGCGCAGATGCCCAGCGCCGTCAAACTCCAGGTGACGGTTGACGTCAGTGAGGGTGATCTCCCGGAAGTGCGATAGTTTGCCATCGATAATCTCCACGACCTGCCGCGTCTTGTCGCTGTAGGGGTTGACGTCAGTGAGGGTGATCTCCCGGAAGTGCGATAGTTTGCCATCGATAATCTCCACGACCTGCCGCGTCTTGTCGCTGTAGGCAGGGTCGTACCGGCGGATCGCACGGATCAGCTGCTCCATGAGCACGTCGTAGATCTCGTCGGTGGTCTTGCCCTTGAACGCCAGGTGCAAAGTCTTGCAGATCTTGCTGCAGGTGGCCTGATTCAGCTTCTCGCCCTTGGGCATGAAGAAGTACAGAAACCCCTTGATGTCGCTGTTGGTCCAACTATTCCTGACGTCGGATCCCCAGGTTGGAATATGGCCGCGGCAGATCATGGACAGGTACTTCATCAGGTATTGATGGAAGCACTGGCACAGTTCCAGGAGGCGCGCTTCCTTGGCGGCGTCGTCGAAGTCGCTGTATTTGCCTCAAATCATCTGGTATCGCGGCGCGCTCGCCGGCATTTTTCCACCTGCGAAGCCATTCTGCTCTCCATGTGCCGCATGATCACCTGCTGCGCACAGGCAACCTGGATCACGGCCGATCGCACTTGGTTGTTCGATGAGGGTAGGTGCCGATGGGGGCGGTTGAGCCGGGAATCTCCAAGATCGTGCTTGCCGGGCTGGATCTCGGGAACTTCCTAACTTCTGGAGGAAAGCGGCTTAAGATCGGCTCGCATGCCCACTCTTGGGCGGGTACTGGAGCGTTCCACCGGTTTCCGGTTGGTGCCGGCGAGACTTAGCAGCGGTTTAGTGCAAGCGCACTCACTTATGGAAGATCGAACCTGAAACTGGGGATGGGATTACTCGTTGTTTTGTGGCCTGGATGATCCAGTTAATTGGCATTGTAATCGGCGCGGCACAGTCGAGAACCACATTTTACTGCCGCCGCGGTTACTCGAACACACAAGTCCTATACTAACAAAGGCTGACGGGGGGAATCCCGGATGCGGCTAGCACAAATCTCAAAACTCGGAGATGGCTCCCCACTAAGTACTTTAACAGGTTTTGACCTGGGTAATCAAGGAGAACTTATGCGTATTCCCAAGAAGCGCAAGAAAGGCGGACGGAGCGTCATCGTGAGAGATCTCATGACTGCCGGACTGACCGCCCGGCGGGCGGAGAAGGTGCTGACAGCAGTTTTTGACTGCATGAAGCGTTGTTTGTGGCGGGGAGAGGTCGTCCCGGTCCCTGGTGGGACCATTCGAGCCAAGCTTCGGAAGGGAACTCCACGACGGGAATTCCGAAGGCTCTGTAACATCCAGACCAGAAACGCCAATTACCGTTTCGTTTATTATCCGGGGCGTCGCAGAGTTGTGAAGTTCACGCCGGATTTGGAACTGGACCTGACGCCGGCGCCTCCGCCGGAGACGGCGGAGCAGGTGGAGGCGCGTCAACTGGCTTCCGATTTCCTCGGCAGGCCAGCCGACAAGGCAATCATGGCGAGGCTGCAGCAGGCCGTCGAGGTGCACCCATCCAAACCGGGAGCCCTTTTGCGGCGCCTGCGGGATTTCAAGAGCCGGGGATGGCGGTTTGCCGGCATCGACTCGCTGGCGTGTCAACTCACCGCCCATTACTGGCTCTAGTACGCGGCTACCAATCAATGCATCCCACAAGGAGTTTTTCATGGAGAGAACATTAATCGACGAGAAGGCCCTGCTGTACCGTTTAGCCTGTCCGCTATGCTCGAACGGCGCAGACATGGTGCAGGCGCCCCCTATCCTATCGTGCGCCGAGAGCACGGCTCGTTGGCTGAGCACCGAACGGTTCGACGGTCGCACGCCCTCCGCCGGAGACACCCGCGCGTTCTTTGACCACGCATGGCAACAGACGGCCTATTTCCAGTCGCGGGACAGCATTCCGCGCAAGGAATACGAGGTTGGGCTCCGGGAAGGAATCCGGGCTTGCCGACGGTTGCGCGACATTCTTTGGCGGTGCGAGATCCTCCAACCCATATCCCCATACACGCTGCCGATCGGGGACATTGTGATCACCGGCGAATACGCCGTGCTTCGCTCCTCGCGTCGGAAGAGACATGCCCTCGCACTCTACCTGCGGCATCAGGGCGTGAAACTGAAACGCTTGATACCGGACATCGTGTCGTTCGCGCGGCAGCTCGACCTGACCTACCGCTGGGAAGACCCGGCGAATCGAGACTGGGGGATCCAGAGTATCGGCGTGATGCACTATTGGGTGAGCCGGGATCTTTCGGCCGAGCACACAACCGATTTCGGGTTCGCTGCGGATGTGCTGCATGGGGCGGCAGGTGTCGTCACCGGGCGCCCATTTCCCATACCTGGAGACCATTGCCGTTCTTGTCCCACCCGCGCCTGCCGCCCCGACGACCTGGTACGGCCACCGCACACCGAGACGCAGCAGGCGTAGTCCATTGCAAGCACAGGCGACGGCGGTCCCATTCGCCCACCAGCCGGACGATCGGGCTGCAGCGGCGAACAGGGATCCTCCCCAAGAAAATACACAGGAGCAACCGCCATGAATACCGAGAAAGCAATCCTCAATGTTAAGGAGGCCGCTCAGGTGTTGGGCTGTTCGGTGTCCCACGTTTCGAACATGCTCAACGGAAAAGTGGAGGGTATTCTACCCATCCCCCACGTCCGCGCCGGCCGTCTCCGGTTGATCCGGCGCGAGGCCCTGATGCGCTGGTTTGCCGATCAAGAGGATGCCTCCACGAGAGCATAATGCAGTGCTACGATCGAACCATCCCGAATCAGTCACTCCTGGCGAACAGGAGAGGATTGTGAAAAGACGACGTTTTCAGAAAGGCAGCCTCCAGCAGGTGAGGCGCGGAAAGGCCAAGAGATGGGTGGTTCTGTATTACGACGCGGAAGGGAAGCGCCGGTTCCATACGCTGCACGGCGCCGGCAGCATGACCAAGAGCCAGGCGGAGAAGGAGCGCGATGAGTTCATGCGCACCATCAACGGCTGCGACCAGCCCGACACGGGTGGCTTGCGGCCGGTTCTGCTGCGCGAGTTCATCGAGCAGAAATACCTCCCGTTCCAGCGGAAGAAGTGGAAGGCGTCCACGGCTGGGACGTCCGAGAACCGGATCCAGCACCACATCGTGAAGGGCATCGGCGACAACGCGATGCGGGATTTCTCGCTCACCTCGTTGCAGGCGTTCCTTGATCGGAAGGCCAACGAGGGGCTCTCGTTCTCCGTGGTAGACCATCTGCGCTGGGATCTCAGCGCCATTTTTGAGATGGCGATCGCGGAGAAAGTCATCGAGGCGAGCCCGGCGACTCGCCTGTACACGCCGAAACACGCGCCGAAGGGAACGACGCGCGCGATGTCGGTCGAGGAGGTGCAGACGGCGCTCGCCGCGGTCGATCTCCGGGAGAAGGTTCTGCTGCACATGGGAATATTCTCCGGGTTTCGTCCAGGCGAAATGCTCGGGCTACAGCGGCGCCACGTGGCGGCCGACGGCTCGGCGGTGAACGTCGAGCAGCGGGTGTATCGGGGGATCATCGACGATCCCAAGACAAACCCGTCTAGGCGGGAGGTGGCTATTCCGCCAATCACGGCTGAGTTGCTCCGGGAATGGATGGAGTCAGCAGTCGGCCCGGAACCGGACGCCTACGTGTTCGCCGGCGAGAAGGGAAAGCCGGTGTGGCGGGACACCCTGCTGTACGATCACATCCGTCCGAAGCTCAAACCCCATGGCCTGGAGTGGGTGGATTTTCAGGTGATGCGGGCGACCCACGCCAGCATCGGGCACCGGCTGAAGCTGGATCCGAAGGTGACGGCCGACCAGCGGGGACACGGCGTCGGCGTGGCGATCGAGGAGTACACCAAGACCTCCCTGCAGGATCGGGCGGTCGCGGCGAGGAAACTGGAGGAGGCTGTGCTGGGGAAGCCGAAGGTCGTCAGGATGGTACCCCGGCGGAAGGCTTCTTAATGGAATGCAACGGAATGCAGATTTTTCGAGTGTCCGTAACTTGTTGATTTTGGAGCGGGAGACCGGATTCGAACCGGCGACGTCCAGCTTGGGAATCCAGACGTATGTTGGATCTAAATCACTTGCGCGTTTCTGTTGCGAATTCCTGAATCTGCAAAGCTGCAACGCCTCGCCGAATCAGCATTTTCCGGATTCGATCGGCTAAATGAGGCACAAACGAGACACGTGCTTCACACAAAGGGTCCGAACTTTCATCTTGACGACGCGCACTTGATTAAAACCGGTAAGCCGTTTTGGCCCACTCGATCATTGGTCTCCACCCTGGACACGTTTCGAACTTTCGTGTCACAAACTGGCCCCGCGCGAACCTACGAATTCCTTGCGTACCAGACCGTATCGACTTGGGCAAGGCATTCCACCCTGCGCGTTCGCTGAAGCTATGGAAAGAGCGGTGCGGCGGCTCGCGCATGAGGGGCACCCTTTCGCCGATCCGTCGCGCGATGATGAGGACGTTCATATTTTCGTGCGCTGGCAACTCAAACTCCCGAGCAATACCCACGCTGGCTTGGTCGCGGAGTCCATAAAGTCCGCATTCGATCTGGTGTGGCACCGGGCAGATTCGATCTTGGAGAACTCTGATTCGGTTTTGATCCTCGGAAAGGACAGTGGACCCGCGCTGGAGCGATTGAAGAGGATCGCTTCCAAGCTGGAGGAACTTGGCTACTACACCTACATCATCAAGGACCAACCAGACCGACTTGGCGAGAGTGTCGTGCAGAAAGTGATGCGCTATGCGCTTTCCTCCAAGTTCGTTTTGATCGAGAACACGGAAGCATCGGGCCATCTCTACGAGATCCCGCATGTAGCCAAAGCGGCCGAGTGTGTAACGGTTGTCATGCAGGAATTTGGGAAGGGCGCGACCTGGATGTTCGAGGACGCGTATGCAAGGCACAGGCATTGGCACAAGCTGACATACGACGGCGGAGACCTGGAGCGTGCCGTTGAAGAGGCTGCAGTCTGGGCGGAGAAATTCGTCGCCGAGTTCGCCGACTACCAGGCGGCGAATCTGCCGTGGCTCAAAACGTAGCAGCGTGGCGCAAAATCCCCGATGTGATAACGATTACGGAAGCCAAGAGCCGTTCGCAATCCGCTCTCGGCGTTCAACTTCCGGTTTGCCGACCATCCGCCCACAATCTGGTTGCTCACTGCCGACCAGGGGCACATTCCGTTACGCCCGCTTCCGACGTCCACGCATCAATGGCGTTCTTCGCCTACGTCGGCATGGGGATCGTCCGCACCCGCCCGTGCTTTCCGACCAGATCGACAATGCACCAGCGGTTGTCCCGCTGCTGAACGTGCTTTGCCGTCAGCGCCGTCAGCCCGGACCGAAGCCTTCTCGTTCCTGATCCGCTTCTGGCTGCTGGCCATCTTCTGGATGGCCCTGGAGTTTCTACATTTTCCGCCCGGTTTGTTTTGATTCGATTTGCGCTCGGCGGTGATCTGACGGCCTAAATTGAGTCTGTCTATTGTTGATTTGTGTTGACAGACCGACCTAAGTATG
>JBEKDV010000491.1:0-5484 GCA_050014175.1 Candidatus Solibacter sp.
ATCTTGCTCATCACAAATATTCTATTGCCTCGCCGCTCCGCCGAGTACATTTCCTCTCAATTTTGTTTTGTACCGACACCACCAACCAGGGGCTCTGGATCCGGAATTTTGCAAGTCCCTAGCTTTCGCCTGCCAACTCCCAATCGAGCCCCCAGGTTGGCAGGCGGAAGCGCCTGCCCCACCGGCGCGCCGCGCTTAGCCTACACGTCGCACAGCGCCACCGCTTCCGCCAGCCCCACATCCGGGTCGCGCGTCGGGATGAACTCCAGTCCCACGTAGCCCTCGTAGCCGGTCTCCGCCAGCGCGCGCATCACCGCCGGATAGTTGATCTCCTGCCCCCCATCCAATTCGCCGCGCCCCGGCACGCCCGCCACGTGCACGTGGCCGATCCATGGCGCATACCTCCGCAGCCGCCGGATCACATCGCCGTTCATGATGGCCACGTGGTACACGTCGAACAGCAGTTTCGCGTGCGGCGAATCCACCCGCCGGACAATCTCCGCGCAGTAATCGATGTCGTCCCCCTGATACCCCGGATGGCCTTTCATCGGGTGCGTATCGTCGCGCGTGCTCAGTTGTTCCAGCACCACCGTGACGTTTCGCGGCCCGGCGTACGCCGCCAACTCCCGCAGCCCCGCCACCGTATTCTCCGCCCCCTGCTCCTTCGGGATTTCGCCGCTCGACGGATCGAACGCATCCAGCCATTTGTATCCCGTGAAGGCGATCACATTCGGGATGCCGAAATCCGCGCACCGGTCGATGATCCCCTTGGTGCACGCGAAAATTTCCTCGTGATTCTTCGGGTTGTTCAGCCCCCTGGCAAACTCCGGCCCCGGCATGCCGTTGAGCACCAGCGCGCCCACCAGCCCGTGCCGCGCCACCACCGGCCATAATTCCGGCGGCGCCAGTTCCACGCTCGGACACCCCAACCGCACCGCCGTTGCGCAGATGCGATCGATATCCCACTGCCACCCCGTGGCGTTCAGACACCAGTACGCCAGCGACTGTTTGATGCGGCCATTCGTTACCATACGCTTGCTCCTCCAGACCTGTCCTCAGCCTTGGTTCTCTTGGCGATCTTGGCGCCTTGGCGCCTTGGCGAGAAATTCTTTCTTCTCTCCGCCTTCAGATCCGCCCGAACTTGGCCACCGCTTCCTTGATCGATTTGAACTTCTCGATAAACGGCAGCATGGTGTGCTCGGTATTGTCCAACTCCTCGGCCTTCTTCAGCACGTCCGCCGCGTGCGCTTTCGGCACCACCGCCACGCCATCTTCATCGCCCACGATGATGTCGCCCGCGCTCACCTTGGCGCCCGCGCAGGTCACTGGAATATTGACCCCCGCGAAACGGAAATGATTGATCGTGGTGGAAGGCACAACCCCCCGGCTGAACACCGGGAACTGTATACGCGCGATTTGCGGCGTATCGCGCACCCCTCCGTCGATCACCGCCGCCGCCAGGCCCCGCACCTTCATCGCCGTTGCCATCAGCGCGCCCATCCCCGCGTAATCCAGCCCGTCCTCCAGCACCATCACGTAGACCGATCCCGGAGGCGCCGCGTCGATGGCATCCAGCATGCCCTGCGAGGCCTTCGATCCCTCCTTGTGCTCCTCTTTTTTCAGCAGCACCGTCACCGCCGGCCCGGCAAACTTGGTCTTCGCCACCGGCCGCATGTCATGAGACATGTATGCCTTCTGGCCGTACAGTTGTTCGATGGCGTCGGCCACCGATGCCACCTCCACATTGCGTAGACCCTCGATCAAAGGATCCGCCGGAGTTTGCGCCATCGCCCAAACACCCAGACCCAGCACCGGTAGAATTGCCGCATAGACCTTTCGATTCATCGCAGTTCCTTTCACGCGCTACTGTACCATCACGCAACCACGTAGCGTAGCCTTTCAGGCTGCCATGCCCCCATTCATGGGGGCATTCCTTGCTGTCGCTCGGACTCTTCCCCCTACCCCCACAAACCCTTCGGCGCCCGCCTTCGCCAGGCCGTCCCTAACGCCGCTGCCAGTATGTCCGGCGCCACCGCGGCCAGCCGCACCCGCGTCGACCCCTGACGCCCCCACCCGCCCGGCACCGGCGAAAACACCTCCGGCGCGTCCTCCACCATTCCAGCCTGCTCCTCCGGCGAGAGCAGCAGTACCCCGAAGCCCTCCTTCTCCAACGCCAGCGTCGCAAAAATCTTCCCGCCCACCCGGAAATCCGCGTTGCCGAAGTGAGCCCCTTCCACCGCCTCCGGCATGCTCAACGCCATGCGTCGAAAATCCGCGCCTGTCATGAGTTCCCCCCTTTCACGCTCCAATGTCGCACGAGACGCCGCCCTACAGGAGGTACAATTCTGAGTGATGCCGTTCCCCATCCACCGCCTTCGCCGTTTGCGAGTCTCCGAATCCATGCGCAGCCTGGTCCGCGAAACGCGCCTCAGCCCCGCGCAGTTCGTCCTGCCGCTGTTCGTCTGCCCCGGCGAGGGCATCAAGCGCGAAATCGGCTCCATGCCGAACAACTACCAGATGTCGGTCGACGAAATCGTCAAGGAGTGCGCCGAGGTGGAAGCTCTCGGCATCGCCGGCATCATCCTCTTCGGCCTGCCCGAAACCAAGGACGAGATGGCCACCGGCGCCTACGACGAGAACGGCATCGTGCAGCGCGCCATCCGCGCCATCAAGCGCGAGACCTCGTCCCTCCTCGTCATGACCGACGTCTGCAATTGCGAGTACACCAGCCACGGCCACTGCGGCTACGTCAAAAACGGCGACGTGGATAACGACACCACCCTCCAGTGGCTAGCCAAATCCGCCCTCTCCCACGCCCGCGCCGGCGCCGATATCGTGGCGCCCTCCGACATGATGGACGGCCGCGTTTGGGCCATCCGCCAGGCCCTTGACGCCAACGGCTTCGAGCGCACCGCCATTCTCGCCTACGCCGCCAAGTTCGCCAGCGTCTTCTACGGCCCGTTCCGCGAAGCGGCGGAATCGGCCCCCCAGTTCGGCGACCGCCGCAGCTACCAGATGGACCCCGCCAACGGGCGCGAGGCCATGCGCGAAATCGAACTCGACCTGCAGGAAGGCGCCGACATGATCATGGTGAAGCCCGCCCTGCCCTATCTCGACCTGATCTCCCAGGCTCGCCAGCGCTTCGATGTGCCCATCGCCGCCTACCAGGTGAGCGGCGAGTACTCCATGATCGTCGCCGCCGCCCGCAACGGCTGGATCGATTACGACCGCGCCATGATCGAAACCCTCACCTCCATCACGCGCGCCGGCGCCGGCATCATCCTCACCTACTTCGCCAAGCCCGCCGCCCGCCTGCTGGCGTGATGTGGGACAGGCCTCCCACCCGATTTAGGATGGGCCTGCGGCCCACGAGACTGCATGAAATACTCGCAGCCTTAGTAGGGTGGTAAGCAAGCCGCTCGGGCGTCCGCTGCGTGGCGTGGCCGAGTTGCTATTCACGCTGTTATTTCGTCGGTTATGCCAGAGGCCCCGGCTCTCGTCGTATTTCTTGGCGCGGAGCGATGGATGGTGGAGATTCCGGAGCAACAACAAAGACTGCTTGTCGAAGGCACGTTGGACTTGTTAGGAAGCCTTGGCGTAGTTCCGCTCGAAGTGGGGAGTGCGTAGAAGTTTCATCACGCCGAGCGTTTGGTTTTCTTGAGATTCAACTTCTTGGCTTCCGCGTGAAGGGAAGTGATGAACTCTTTGTGCGTAGAAAACGGGCCATGGACTCGACCCGCCTCGACCTCGGCCAGACCTTCCGCGAGCTGGGCATCGACCGTGTTGCGCTGCTCGGGCGTGTATTCGTCGCCCGCGCCCGGGAGCTTAGGATGAATACTGATGACGCCCCCGGAAACCTTGAATTCGATTTTCTGGCCGCTCTTAAGACCGGCCTGCCGACGCACGGACAGAGGGACTACAAGCGGCGTTTTGTTTTTCACGGTGACGGTCATGATCGGTGATACACCGAAAATGCGATTTCGCTTTCAGTGTAGGGCCGCGGGAGCGGGTAGTCAAATTGCAAGCGCCACCAAACCACTGGTTCTGCTTCGTCATGGCTGAACCAAAGCAAAAACGAGCGGTCTTGCAAGTAATTGAAATATGAGGCCAAGCGATTGAACTCATTTAACTTACCAATGGTGAGCCGGGCGGGACTCGAACCCGCGACCCTGTGATTAAAAGTCACATGCTCTACCAACTGAGCTACCGGCCCTCTGAGAGGCGTGAATCGCGTGACGGGTCTCTCCTAGTTTAACACTCCCGCCGCGGCCCGTTCACACTTTTGAGCACCGCCCGCTATACTTGATCCAGACGTCACCATGAACCGGCTCGCGCGGCGCTTCGTCCTCATTGTCGGGGCCATCGTCACCACGCTCACCATCGGAACCGTGGGCTTCACCGTCATCGACGGGTACCCGCCCTTCGATGCGTTCTACATGACGCTCACTACCATGACCACGGTGGGCTACGGCGAGATCCATCCGCTCTCCCACGCCGGGCGCGTCTTCAATTCCTTCCTCATCGCCTTCGGAGTCACCACCATCTTCATCGCCATCGGCGCCATGACCCAGACCATCATCGAACTCGAGTTCGGCGACGCCATTGGCAAGCGGCGGAAAAAACGCATGATCGACAAACTCAAGGATCACTACATCATCTGCGGATTCGGACGCGTCGGCCGCGGCGCCGCCAGCGAGCTCTCTCACGCCGGCGTCCCCTTCGTCGTCGTCGACATCAACCCCGACCGCGTCGAGCGCGCCATGCTCGCCGGCATGCTCGCCGTGGCCGCCGATTCCACCCACGACGACACCCTCCGCCTCGTCGGCGTCGAGCGCGCCCGCGGCCTCGTCGCCGCACTCGCCACCGACGCCGACAACCTCTTCGTCCTGCTCTCCGCCAAAGGCCTCAACCCGCGCATCTACGTCTCCGCCCGCGCCGCCGAGGAAGGCGCCGAAGCCAAAATGCGCCGCGCCGGCGCCGACGCCGTGTTCGCTCCCTACGCCATCACCGGCCATCGCCTCGCCCAATCCCTCTTGCGCCCCCACGTCGTCCAGTTCCTCGACTTCACCACCAAAGACGTCGGCGAGGATATCGCCATCGAACAGGTGCGCGTCTCTTCCGCCAGCGAGATGGTTTCCAAAACCATCAAGGAGATGCAACTGCGCAAAGAGGTCGGTGTCATCGTCATGGCCATTCGCAAGGAAAGCGGCGAAATGGTATTCAACCCGCCCGCCGATACCGCCGTTCAGGGCGGCGACTACCTCATCGTGATGGGCCGCCCCGACGATCTTCGCACCCTTGAGACGCTGCTCGCCGAACCTCGCGCCGCGCGCCGTTAATCGGCCGCGCGCCCCTTCTCACCATGTCAAGGCAAAGTAGAAATGTCCTATTCCCAGCAAAGTAGAAATGTCCTGTTTTGAGAGGGCCTCCTGGGAAGCGGGCTTACAGTGGATTCGATGTTCTGGGGGAGTCGCGCTCCCTGGG
>JBEKDV010000492.1:0-5473 GCA_050014175.1 Candidatus Solibacter sp.
GACAAGATTGGTCATTTGGGGAAATAACCTGATCCAGTGTTTCAGGGAGCCTCGCTCCACGCTAGGGGGGGCGCGTTGTGGAGAGGCCGCGTCGGCCATTACCGCACAGCGGTTTAGTTCAATGGCCCCAATATACGCCGAACATGCACTTCCAGGCCGCGTCAGATTGTGGAAAGGAGACATTGGGTGCCACCGGCTCGCCGGGTCATCCGGGCGTTGGAATAAACTCTGGTTTTGTGCTCATCGGCGTTGGGCAAATCCCGAAGACCCAAAGACCAAAGCAGCTTGCGGCGATCAGGTGCGAAGTGTAGAATCAAGATCATAGACGTTTTCCCCGACCATTCTAGATGTCCAACCAAGTGTGCCTAATTAACCCGCCGCTGATATCACAGCGGAATGACCCCCACACTGGGATAATTTTTATGCCGTTTATGCTGGCATGCCTCTCAGCGTACTTGAGAGAGCAGGGTGTGGGAGTGCAGATTGTAGACGCATTTGGCCTTGACCCTCTCCGATTCGCTCCATTTGGCAAGAACCAGATTCAGGGACTCTCTATTGAGGCTACGGTGGAGCGCATCGACCAGGAGTGCCACACGGTGGTGTTTTACTTCGGCGGCGTGGTGGCCTACCGGGCGATTGTCGAACTGCTCAGGGAGTGCAAGCGGAGATTTCCAGACAAGCAGTACATCCTGATGGAGAACGCGCAGGCAGTCACCGCGATCTCTTTACGGAGCAAGGCCGCGGAGTTCCTCGAACTCGGCTTTGACTGCTTACTGCACGGGGATCCCGAAGTTGGCATTTATGCCGCGCTAGAGGCACGCCGTACTGGGACTCCCCTGCCGGAGCAACCCGGTCTCATGTTTAAACGGTCCGACGGCTCGGTGTACCTGAGCCAGAAGCAGGAGTTTGTAGCCGACCTGGACCGTTTGCCTTTCCCCGATTGGACCGCGTTCCCACTGCGCAACTACTGGGACGCCGGTTACGCGCATGGGCCGATGGAAGGGCCGTACCTGCCGCTGCTCACGTCCCGGGGTTGCCCGGTCCCTTGCCGTTTCTGCGTGATCCCCGACACCAACGAGCGGAAGTGGCGCGCTCGCGGGGCGGTGCACGTGGTGGATGAGATGGCGCATTGGCAACGGACTCTGGGTGTCTCCGAGTTTCATGTCGAGGACGTGAACGGCACCGTGCGAAACGCCCGTATCGTGGAGATTTGCCGGGAGATCATCCGCCGCGATTTGCACGTAAAGTGGAAATTCGTCGCCGGTACGAAGATCGAGACGATGGTCCTGGAGACGATCCCACTGCTCGCCCAGGCGGGTTGCACCTACATCTCATTTTCGCCCGAGACCGGATCGAAGAATCTGCTCAAATTGATGAGCAAGCCATTCAAGCACGACCTCGCCCTGGAGATGGTGCGGTCGATGCATACGCATGGTGTGTTCAGTCAAGCCTGCTTCGTCTTGGGGTTTCCCGGCGAGACCCAGGCGGATGTGGACGAGACCTGCGCGAACCTAAAGCAGTTGACAAAGGCAGGACTGGACGAGACTGCCCAGTTCATCATCACGCCGATCCCGGGCTGGATATATTCGATCTGTTCACCGGATACCGGGACTACACGCAACTGACATTTTCGCCGACGTGGCGCCCCGATTTCGCGACTCTAAACAGGCGGCGTTTGAAGCAGTATCTTCTGTTTGTTTTTTGGAAGTTGTGCTACCACCCCGGGAAGGTCATCCGACAGTTCTTCAACCTTTTCCGAGGCCGATTTGAAACCAAGATGGAACAGGCTCTTTTCCGAGTTACGTTACACCGGTTGTACCGGCACCGCCTGAGCCAGGGGACTTAGAGTGAATTCTGTAAAGCCATCCCTGTTTGAGACGATCAAGTGTCCCATATGTGACTCTCCTGACTTCAGTGTAGTAAGGCAGGCGCAGTACCGTGACGATATCCTCGAGGAGGATTTTCGCAAACTGTATAGCGCGTCGAGCGATTCGGTGCTGCTCGACCAGGTGGTTTGCTGCGGCAACTGCAAGTTGATCTATGTCAATCCGAGGATCGACGGAAAACTTCTGATCCAGGCCTATGCGGATGCGGCCGATCCGACGTTCGTGGCGCAGAATCCGGAGCGCATCGCCACGTTCGGCCGCGTCCTGGCGGCGATCTGCCGGCGACAAGGAATTCCGCCCTCGAAAGAAAAGCGGGTTCTGGACGTCGGCTGCGCGGGTGGCGCATTCCCCAAGGCAGCGTCCGAGCTGGGATTTCAAGTCACCGGTGTCGAACCGAGTTCCTGGCTGGCGGAATTCGGCAGGAGGGAGTACGGACTGGATATCCGGACCGGAATTCTTGAGGAGAACATGTTTCCGCCGGCCAGTTTCGACATCGTCACGATGTGGGACGTGATCGAGCATCTCACCGATCCGCAGGGGGCCTTGAAAACGATCCGCGGTCTACTGCGCGACGATGGCGTGCTTATCGTGAACTATCCCGACGCAGGCAGCGTCGTGGCGCGGGCGCTCGGGTTCAAATGGCCATTTTGGTTGAGCGTACACTTGATCTACTATACGCGGACCACGATGCGCCTCCAATTGGAGAAAGCCGGATTCGAGATTGTCCACGTTGGGACCCACTGGCAGAAACTGAAGCTCTCCTACCTGCTGTTCCGGGCTTCGCAGTACATTTCCCTCGCTTCAATTCTCAAGAAGGCGGCCGATGCGACAGGGCTAGGTAAACTTGGGGCGACCTACAACATGGGGCAGACGCTGATGGTGGCGCGGAAACGCCGATGAGCCTGCCAGCCTCGACGAAGGCGGTCATCTTCGACATGGATGGGGTGCTCTGGCTTTCCAGCCCGAACCACGCCCGGGCGTATCGCGAAGCCTTGGAACGCGTTAACGTTTTCGACTTCGAATATGCCCAGTACGCCGGGATGAGAACCGTCGAGTGTCTCGAACGGGTATTCGAGGAACGAGGAATCACGATCACAGAGGCTACAATTGCTGAATTGGCCGAGGAAAAGAATCGGCTGGCAGTCGAATCGCTGCGGCGCGATCCGCCGGTGAGCCCCGGCTGCGGCCAGGTGCTGAGCCGCTTGCGGGCCAAATACCGCCTGGCGCTGGCCACCTCAGCTTCTCCCAACACTATGGAGGTTTTCCTGGAGGCCAGCGGAAGCCGCGCGCTATTTTCCATTCTGTTATGTGGCAGGAGCGTTGAGCGCCCTAAGCCGGCGCCGGACATCTATCTCAAGGCCGCGGAACTGTTGGGCGTCGAACCTGGATGCACGGTTGTCGTGGAAGACGCGGTAGCCGGTGTCCAGGCGGGCAAAAGCGCGGGCGCACAGGTGTGGGCCTTGCCCACCACCAGTGCAGCGGCGGACTTGATGGCGGCGGGCGCAGATCGAGTGATCGAGAGTCTGGAGGGACTGCTGTGATCGAGTTGCCTTTGGCGCGCGTGGTGGAAGAACGAGATCTGGGAGGGTTGGCGGCGCCGGCGCCGGTCCGGCGGGATTGGACCGCGATCATACCGGCGGCGGGGCGCGGGCAACGTCTGGGTTTTGACAAGCCGAAGGTTCTGTACCCGGTCGCGGGCAGGACAATTCTGGAGTGGCTGTTAGACGAAGTGGAGCCGTTGTGCGAACGGATTGTCTTTGTCCTGTCGCCGGCAGGCGCTCCGTTGGTGATTCCGGAACTCGATCGTCTGATTCCCGGACGATGGGCCGCCACCGTGCAGAATGAGCCGGCCGGCATGGGCGATGCGGTTCTGACCGCTAAAGACGCCGTGCGCACCCCATGCAGCCTGGTTGTCTGGGGCGACCAGATTGGAGTGCGGAGTGCGACGATTCGATTGTGTATGAGCGCGCAGGGACTGCGGTCCAACGCGGTCGCCACCTGCCCGACGGTATTGCGCGAGAGGCCGTATATTCACTTCCAACGTGACGCTACCGGCCGGCTCTTATCGATCCTGCAAGCGCGCGAAGGTGACGTACTACCGGAACGCGGCGAGAGCGATTGTGGCGTGTTTCTATTTCGCACGCAGCCGCTGTTTGACACGCTGCACCGGATGCAAACCTGGCCCGGCGCGTGGGGCCGGCAGACCAAAGAGTTTAACCTGCTGCCGATTTTCCCTCTGCTGGACCACGAACCCGGCAACGTCTGCTGTGTCCGAATTCAGGATGCGGGTGAGTCGGTGGGAATCAACACCGTCACGGATGCGGAAACCGCCAAAGGGGCGCTGCTGGCCAGGCTGGGGCAGGCGTGAACTCAATCCGGCGTGGTCGGTCTAATGGCGGCCCTCGGGACGGGTGGCCTGTAACGCCATCTCTTCGAAGCACACGCTCAGCACACGGTAATCCGAGTTGATGCCCAAGTCACGGGGCGCTACCGCATTCGGCAGTTCAAAACGCAACGACAGCCGCGCCTTTTTCTCCGCCAGATCCCTCCGAATCGAGGCCGCAAACCAGCCGGGTTCCCGGACCTCCCATTGCCCTACCTGAACGTCATTCGCGAAGACTACCACTGGACGCACCCTGATGTCCCCGAACAACGCCGGCCTCAGGCGTACCTTTAAGTTGACATCGCTGGCAGCAGGTCCAACGTCGAAATACATAGTCGCCGTCTTCCCGTCGGTGCAGCGTAGTGGCGCATTCGGCTCCTGGGACGCCCATCCCGCCTTCAAGTACGCTGCCGCGTTGCCCTTCGGACCGAAAATAATTGGTAGGCCCCAAACGTACTCATCCAAAGTCCGCCCTGGCTCTTTCCTGTATTCAGCCAATCGTTCGGAAACCGGCTTTCGCGCGATCTCCGTCAGTCCGAAAAAGACGTAGCGCAGATCGCTGCTAACGAGGGGCGCACGGTGAACATATTCGCCTATACTCCTGACTAGGCCTTCACCTCCGTCTGAGTACCCGAACCGGTCAATGTAAATCCCGCCGAAGCCTAACTCACAGAGCGTATCGACCAAATCCACACCATCGAGAAGCGCGAGCTTCTCTGCGAGACTTATCGACTTCGACGACACCGCCGGCCAACTCCATCGAAGGCGGGTGGACAAAACATACGGCTCGCCATGCGCTGTCGAGGTCGTCCGATTCACGCCACCAGACACCAACGGAATGTCGGGCATCTGATAGACCGCCGCTCCCGCAGGCAAGCCTGCCTCCATACGCCGCACAAACTCCGACTGAATCCGAAATTTCTGCTCGTCTTCGGTCTTCAGCGCATTTACGGAAGCGGCCTCGTCCTGGTCCGCAATGCCAAACGCGGCCACGATAGTTAGACACGCTAGCCCCCCAATCCTAGTCCATCGCCCCTTCCCTGCTTTCGAAAGTGCCATCGTCAACAAAATGCCAACTGCCACCAACGAGAAGAACATAATAAAAATGGAAATCCGCGCATAACATCGAATATCGGGCAGGACTAAGAGATTAAAAACAGAGCCGAAGCCGCCGATCGTCGCGAGTAAAACACAACCCATGCTC
>JBEKDV010000493.1:0-5809 GCA_050014175.1 Candidatus Solibacter sp.
TCGCGCTGTTGAAGTCGGATGCGAGCCTCGCGGGCAAGGATTTCGTCTGCAAGCAGCTCAGCGTCATGGGGTCGGACGCGTCCGTTCCGGCGCTCTCCGCCCTGCTGGTCGAGCCCAGGACGTCGGAGATGTCACGGTACGCGCTGGAGCGGATTCCGGGCCAGGCCGCGGACCGCGCGCTGCGAGAGGCGCTGGCCAGGACTTCGGACAAGTCGCGCATCGGCATCGTTAACTCGCTGGGACGAAGGCGCGACGCCGCGTCGGTGCCCGCGCTGCGCCCGCTGGCGCTGGGCCCCGACCAGGCGACCGCGGCGGCGGCCCTGTTCGCGCTGGGCGAGATCGCCGATCCGGCCGCCCTCCAGGTGTTGGCCGAAGCCGGCGGCAAGGCCAGCGGTGACTTGAAGGTGACTGCCGCGCAAGCTGACCTGAAGGCCCAGAAGCTCTACGCCGCGGGAGAGCCGTCAGTCATCCGCGCGGGAGCGCTGCACGGCATGGCCGTCGCGGGCGGCGCACAATCCACCACCACGCTCCTGGAAGCACTGCACGGCAGCGACGCCCGGCTCCAGGCGGTGGCCATTCATGAGCTGGCGCCAACCTTGGCGAGGCGGCTTGCCGCCGAAATGCCTGAACTCAACGAGGCCGGACAAGTGCGCGTGCTCGGAATTCTCGCCGAACGGGGCGATACTTCCGCTCTGCCGACTTTCACCGCCGCGCTCAAGGGATCGAGCCAGCCGGTGCGGATCGCCGCGCTGGAGGGCATTATGCGCGTGGGCAACGCGTCGATGGTCGCGACGCTGGCGGGGACCGCCGCGGGTGACAACGTGGCGGAGCAAACGGCGGCGCGCGCCAGCCTCGCCGGCATCCGCGGCAAGGATGTCGATCAGGCGGTGGTTGACGCGATCGCCGGCGCCGAGCCGAAGGTCAGGCTGGAATTGATCCGCGCAGCCGGACAGCGATGCACGGCGGCTGCGTCGCCCGTGCTGATCAAAATGGCGCGCGATGCCGACAGCGACGTGCGCCGCGAGTCGTTGCGGGCGCTCCACGACACCGCGTCCGCCGGCGACGTTCCCGGACTGGTAGCGCTGGTAACCGGCCCGGTCCAGCCGGGCGATCGCACGGAAGCCGTCCGCAGCCTGGCCGCGGTGCTGCGCCGGTCCGATCCATCGCGGATTCAGGATGTGATCGCCGCGTACACCCCGGCGAGCGACTTGGAGACGCGTGCCGCGCTCTTGCAGGTGATGGGGCAGAGCGGCAACGCCCAGGCCCTGCCGCTTCTCCGTACCGCTCTCGGGGACCAGAACCCGGAGGTGAAACGGGCCGCCATCCTCGCGCTATCGGACTGGTCCGACGACACCCCTGTTCCCGACCTGCTGGCGAGTGCTCGCACCACCTCCACCCCGGCGCACCAGGCGCTGGCCCTACGCGGCGTGGTGCGGCTGGTCGGGCTGCCCGGGTCGCGCCGTACGCCGCTTGAAACGGTGAAGGTACTGGCCGATGTCCTGAGCTTGGCGAAGCAGGCGGACGAGAAGCGCGCGGTGCTGTCCTTGCTGCCGAGATACGCAATCAAGGAATCTCTGGACCTCGCCGGCACCTTGGTCAACGACAGCGAAGTCAGCGCCGAAGCCGAGTCGGCGGTTGCCCGGCTGCAACGAACCATGGCCCCACGGAGATAGATTCGTCATGACAAAACCAGTACTCCTTCTTCTCACCGGAGCGGGGTTGTTTGCCTCGCTGGTATGCGGGCAGCAGCTCACCCCGGAGCAGACCCGGCAGATCGATGCCGCGATTCCCAAGAAAGCGCCTGCCAAGCCCAAGAAGGCGCGGCGCCTGCTGGTGACCAATTTCGCCAAGAACGGCGATCGCATCATTCGGGGCCATCCCTCCATTCCCGCCGGTAACTACGCCATCGAGCAGATGGGCAAGCGTACCGGAGCCTACGAGGTGGTCTTCAGCAACGACATCGAGATGTTCCGGCCGGACAAGATCGCGCAGTTCGACGCCATTTGCTTCAATAACACGCAGGGTGTGCTCTTCGACGATCCAGAGTTGCGGAAGTCCCTGCTGGGCTACATCCAGGCGGGCCACGGCTTCGTGGGCTTCCACGCCGCCATCGCCACGTTCGTGCAGTCCCCCGTGTACGATCAGTGGCCGCCGTTCGGCCGCATGCTGGGCGGCACGGAAAACGGCGGTCATCCTTGGGGCCCGACAGACAGCTTCACCTTCAAGGTGGACGACCCGAAGAGCCCGATCGACGCCGCCTTCCACGGCCGAGGTTTCGAGGTCACCGATGAGGTGATGCAACTGCAAGAGACGACACCGCGGGATCACCTCCACGTGCTCCTCAGCATCGACATGGACAAGTCCAAACCCACGCACAAGCTTTTACCGGTGCGGGACCAGGACAAGGATTTCCCCCTCACTTGGATCCGCACCGAGGGAAAGGGACGGGTGTTCTGTTCCGGGATGGGTCACGTTCCGAGCGTTTTCTGGAACGCCCCCCTGCTGGAACATTTCCTGGCGGGCATACAGTACGCACTCGGCGATTTGAAGGCGGACGCCACTCCCGGCACCAAGCTGGTGTCACGGAAGAAGTAGACACGGGTGGAACTGGCTCACGCCATCGATAAGCACGGCGAGAGAACGACCGACTACGGGACGATCGGCAAGTGCGAGCGCGGGATCGAATCGCCGTCGCCAGGCCATCGGACGGCGCTGGCCAGGATCGCTGAGAAGCACAAGCGCGATGGGCTCGCCGATATTTTTCGGGCGTCGACAATTTCCTGGCGGCTGGTAGCAAGGCTAAAGGTCGACATCGGAAATGAAACGTAGCACGCACCGGATGCGCCATTGGTCATAATGCCCGGTGCGAAGTTCGCGACCTATCCCGTTCGCGGCCTGTCCGAGCGGCCGCTTCATGGGCGGCGTTATCATGAGCGGTACGGCGGCACTAGACGTCTCGTGTCGCCCGTCGCTGGCGGCGATCGCGAGGGCAGCAACAACCCGATTTGGCGGGCCGCGAACTGAGAGGTCCGGTCCGGCAGGAGATATATGCAAAACAAGCACAAGGGCCTGACCCGGCGCACGCTGATGAAGAGTGCCGTCGCGGCCGCGCCGGCCTGGCAGGCCGTCCGCGCCGCGGAGAATGACGAGCTGTTTCGCGCGTTTCAACAACCGCCCGCCGCCGCGCGGCCGTTCGTCCGCTGGTGGTGGAACGGCGACAAACTGACGGAAAAGGAAATCCTTCGCGAACTGGGCCTTCTCCACACCGCCGGCATCGGCGGCGTCGAAGTCAATCCCATCCGCTTCCCGAATCCCGACGATCCGCTGGGCATTCCGGAGATCGAATGGCTGAGCAAGCCTTGGATCGGGATGCTGCAGACGGCCGTTCGGGGCGCACGCGAACGCGGCATGATCGTCGACAGCATCGTCGGCTCCGGATGGCCTTTCGGCGGGCAGTTCCTCACGCGCGAAGAGCAGACCCACATTCTGGCCCTCGGCACGCGGCGTCTCACCGGTCCCGGTACCGTACGGATTCCCGAAGCCGATCTGCTGGCCGATGCGGAACTCAGGCTGCATTCCAAGTGGAAGTCCATCGATAAGAGCATCCGGTATCTGCGGCTGGTACCGCGGCGGATGGACCAATTCGCCCCCGGAACGGATGTCACCCACAACTCACCGGCGGCGTCCTCACGCTCGACGTTCCGGCGGGGGAGCACATCCTCAACGTCCTTGTGCAGCAGCGCGGATTCCAGGCCGTGATCAACGGCGCGCCCGGCGCGGACGGCCCCGTGCTCAATCACTTCGACGGCGCGGCCGTGGAGCGTTACCTGGAACGCATGTCGAGTGCGATCGAGCCCGTGATGGGTCCGCTCGGCAAGAGCTTCCGCGCGATGTTCTGCGACAGCCTGGAACTGGAGGGCGCCAACTGGTGTTCCGATATGCTTCCGGTGTTTGAGGCACGCCGCGGTTACTCGCTGCTGCCGTATCTGCCCTTCGTGCTGTTCAAAACGGGCGAGATGGGCAACCCCACGGCGAACCAGGATCAGGCCGAGCTGGACGATGCGGCGCGGGAAGTCATTGAGCGGGTCCGCTACGACTTCCTCACGCTGCAGATCGAGCTATTCTCCGAACGATTCACCCGCACCTACCGGCAATGGTGCACACGGCACGGTGTGAAGTCGCGGGTACAGGCCTATGGTCCGGCGTATCATCCGCTCGAAAGCAGCATGGAAGTGGATATCCCCGAATGCGAGACCTGGATGAATGCGCAGATGGGAGCGCGGGAGCATCGCGCCCCCACCGGCATCAACAAGTTCGTCGCCTCGGCGGCGCGCTTCTCCGGTAAACGGCTGGTGAGCTGCGAGGAGGTCACGAACACATCGATGGTCTTCAACGCCACTCTCGCCAACCTGAAGAACTGCGCCGACCAGAGCAATCTCTCCGGCGTCACCCACTCCATATTCCACGGTTTCAATTACAGTCCGGCCGAAGCGGCGTTCCCCGGCTGGGTCCGCTACGGTACGTTCTTCAATGAGCGCAACCCGTGGTGGCCCTTCGTCCGGCGCTTTACCGATTACAAGGCGCGGCTCTCGGCGTTGCTGCAAAGCTGCGATCCGCGGACCGAGGTCGCCATCCTGCACCCGTTCGCCGATCTGTGGATGACCCACGGTATGCAGCGCGAGCCATTCCCCGTGCTGCACATGCCGCCGTACCAGTATCAACTCTGGGAGGCGATACACCAGAATGGCAGCGGGTGCGACTACATCGACGAGAAACTGCTCGGCGAATCGAAGTGCGTCGCCGGGCGCCTGGCGGTGCGCGGGCGCTCTTACGGCGCCCTGATCGCGATGGAGGCGCGCACCGTGGAACCCGATACGGCGCGCGCGCTGGAACGTTTCGCGGCGGGAGGCGGCCGCATCGTCTTTATTCGCCACGCGCCCTCTCGCTCGCCGCGTTTCCAGAACCGGCAGGCTAACGATGCGGAAGTACGTGCGGCTTCCGAGCGCATTCTGCGGGACCATGGCGAGCGGTGCGCGGTGGTCGAGCCGCCCGGCGACGATATCCTGGCGTGGTACGGCCGCATCCAGCAGCAGTTCGGAATCCAGCCGTACATGCGCATTTCGCGCCCCGACATGAACCTCAGCCAGATCGCGCTACGGCGCGGCGAGCGCGAAATCTTCTTCTTCGCCAATTCCGATCCCCAGCGCGAGATCGAGACCGATATCGAGTTCTCCACCGGCGGCAAGACTCCGTGGCGGTGGAACCCGGAGACAGGCGAGCGCACGCCGTACTTCTTCAATGGCCGCAAGAACCGACTCAGCGTGCGCGTCGAGCCGTGCGGCTCGCTGCTCTTGGTGTTCGAACCGGGCATGGATAACCCGGCGCAGCGGGTTCCACAACCATCGGAAGCCGGCGCGGTGCGCGTTGCCGGGCCGTGGCAGGTTGACCTGCAGCACGTGGACGGAACTCGCGAGGGACGCACCCTGGACGCGCTGATCGATTTCAAGGACGATGAAGCACTGCGCTCCTTCGCCGGCACGGCGATCTATCGGGCGACCTTTCAAGCATCGGGAGCCGGTGCGCACGCGTTCCTGGATCTGGGGCCGGTAAACGGGATTTCCAGCGTGACTCTCAACGGACAGCTTCTGGGGCTGAAGTGGTACGGCTGTCACCGATACGCGACCGGCGCCGCATTGATCGCCGGAGAGAATCGCCTGGAAGTGCAAATCACCACAGTACTCGGAAATTACATGAAGTCGCTCACCGGCAACCCGGTCGCGAAAACCTGGACAGCGCGCCAGCCGTTGTA
>JBEKDV010000494.1:0-5448 GCA_050014175.1 Candidatus Solibacter sp.
CGCTTCTTTCAGACGCTCCCTCACGGTTACGCCCTTGCGTTTCGCTATCACTTCACCTCCATCAGGTTGTGAAGGGGACTTGCACCCCCGAGTTGTCGAACATGCTCGGCACACAAAAAAACCCGGCGGATGTTTCACCGCCGGGCCGCGTCGTTTCAATTTGACCCTGTATTGATAACTTCCTGGTCCCCTTCGCGTCGGGGACAGGGCCGTTACCAATATATCACTGAATCGTGGCTTTTTTGATGTAGTCCAATCGGGGAAATTTCGCATCCAAATATGTGTTTCCCTGTACCTCGATTTTGGACGGATCGGGCCCCTGGCCGCGCGGCGCCATCTCGCCGTAGGCGCTGAAGAACCGCTCCACCAGGTCCATCCCGGTAACCACTTTGCCGAGCGGTGCGAAGCCCTGTTTATCGAGGTCTTTGTTGTCTTTCATGTTGAAAAACAACTGCGTGGTGCGCGTGTTTTTCCCCAGGTGCGCGAAGGCGAGCGTGCCCCTGACGTTGCTCTGCTTTACCGGGTCGTCGGGCAAATAGGCGGTGGCCCACAATCCGTTGGTCGAGGGGTCGCCAGAGATGCCGAACTGCACGTAGTTGCGCGTCACCCGGAAGAAGCGTACTCCATCGTAGAATCCGGTCCGGATGAGCGAGTAGAAATGATCCACGCCCACCGGCGCCCAGTCGCGATGGACCTCGATCGCCACCTGCCCCCGCGAGGTATCGAAGACCGCCTGGAACACGTCCGGCGTCTTCTCGACTTTCGGCGCGGTTTTCGCTTCCTTCTTGCTTTCGTCCGCCGACGAACATCCGCCCAGCGCCAGGCTGACAGCCGCGCTCACGGCAAGCCACCACATTTTCCGCATCGTCCAACAGTATGCCATGCTGGCATTTGGCGCTCTACGACGATTTCGCCTGGTTCTACAATCGCTACTGGAACGAGGAGTTCCACTCGCTCGCCTTCCCCATCCTGGAGCGCATCTGGCTGCCGAGGGTGGCGCGCGAGGGGCGCGTTCTGGACGTCTGCTGCGGCACCGGCTACCTGGCCGGCTTGCTGACCGCCCGCGGATACCGCGTCACCGGCATCGACGCCTCCGCGGAGATGATCGCCCACGCGCGCGAGAACGTGCCCGCCGCCGCCTTCCAGGTGGCCGACGCCAGCCGCTTCCGCGTGCTCGGCAAGTTCGACGCCGCCGTCTCCACCTTCGACAGCTTCAACCACATCCTCAGCGCGGAGGATCTACAGGCCGCCTTCCAGCGCACCGCGGCGGCGCTCAAACCGGGCGCGCCCTTTGCCTTCGACATGCTGCTGGAATCCGCCTACCAGACTAACTGGACCGATGCTTTCTCCCTGGTGCGCGACGACCACGTCCTGGTGCTCAGCGGCTCGGGCTTCGACTTCCGGACGCGCCTGGCGCAGTGCCGCATCACCATGTTCCGCCTGAGCGACGGCGTCTGGAAGCGCAGCGACGTGGAGGTGCACGAACGCTGCTACACCACGAGCGAGATCGATGCCGCCTTGAGCCGCGCGGGGTTCGAACAGACCGCCTGCTACGATGCGCGCGACCTGGGTATGAGCGGCCAACTCGGCCAGGGACGGACGTTCGTGGTGACCACGCGCGCTACGACGCGAGCGAAGTGTTGAAGCGCAGGTAATTGCGCAGGCGGGCGCCCATCATGCGGTCCGCCACGCCCAGGTGATCGCGCAGCCAATCCGAGAGGAACTGGACCAACTCGCCGGCAGCGGCCGAATCGCCGCCTTCGATGCGCCCGGCCAGCGCCTTCACCTTCTTGCGCACGGCGTCGTGCTGATGCTTGTGCCACGCGAAACCATCGTAATGAATGGCGCGCATGAGACGCTCTTCGTGGCGGAAATGCTGTTCCACGGATTCCAGCAGGTTCGCCAGGATCGGTTGCAGTTGGGCCAGAGCGGCGCCCGCCAGCAACGCCTTGTGCAGTTCGTCCCCAAGGCGATAAAGCGCACGGTGCTCGGCGTCGATTTCCGCCAGGAAAACCGAGTGCGCATTGCTCCACTTAAAGAGACTCATGCACACCATTGTACCGAAAATCGGAATTTAGGGCCGATTTGCAAAGTAACCTGGGGACAGACAGCGAATTTCCGGCGCACTTTGCCGGAAATTCGCTGTCTGTCCCCGGGTTACCTAGACCGCGACCGGAGCCTCCACCTTGTGCTTGCACTCCGGGTTCGGACACTGCCACACGGCGCCCGCCTTGAGCCACTTCTCCACCATGTACGGGCTGCCGCATTCGGGGCACTTCTCGGCCACCGGCTTGCCCCAGGCGACGAACGTGCAGTCGGGGTAGCGGTCGCAGCCGTAGAACGTCTTGCCCTTCTTGGAGCGGCGCTCGATGATCTCGCCCTCCGAACACTCCGGGCACTTCACCCCGATGGTCTTCTGCTTGACGTACTTGCACGTGGGGTAGTTGCTGCACGCGGTGAACTCGCCGAAGCGGCCGAACTTCAGCACCAGGTTGCTCTGGCACTGCGGGCACTTCTCGTCCAATGGCTGATCGGGCTTCTTCTGCGTGCCGCCGATTTGTTTGGTGGTCTTGCAGTCGGGGTATCCGGTGCAGGCGAGGAAGGTCCCGAAGCGGCCCTTCTTCAGGACCATGGGGCGTCCGCAATTCTCGCAGTATTCCTCTTCGCCCTGTTCGGAGAGATCGGCCCCATCGACGTCCGGCAGATCCACCGTCAACTCGCGCGTGTAGGTGCAATCCGGATAGCCGGTGCAGGCGATGAAGCTGCCGTGCTTGCCCCACTTGATGACCAGCGGCTTGCCGCATTTTTCGCAAATCAAGTCGGTGGGCTTTTCCATCCGCTTGATATCGGTCATGTGCTCTTCGGCGTGCTTCAGATCCTTGTCGAAGCGCTCGTAGAACTCGCCCATGGCGACGCGCCAGTCGAGCTTGCCGTCTTCGATATCGTCGAGCTCTTCTTCCATGCGCGCCGTGTACTTGACTTCGAAGATATCGTCGAAGCTTTCCAGCAGCAGGTCGGTGACCACCATGCCCAATTCGGTGGGCGTGAAGCGGCCGCCTTCCTTTTTGACGTACTCGCGCTCCTGAATGGTGGAGATGATGGAGGCGTAGGTGGAAGGGCGGCCCACGCCATCGCCTTCCAGGCGCTTGACCAGCGTCGCTTCGTTGTAGCGCGGAGGCGGTTCGGTGAAGTGCTGCTCCGGGCCGATCGCCTTGAAGCGCAGCGACTCGCCCTCGGCCACCGCCGGCAGGCGATGCTTCAGCTCTTCGTCTTCCTCATCGGCCTGATCCTTGCCTTCCTGGTAGACCTTCAGATAGCCGTCGAACCTGGGCACGCTGCCGGTGGCGCGGAAGGTATACTCCACGCCGTTCCTGCCTCTGGCGTTCACGTCGATGGTGGTCTGATCGAACAGCGCGGGCATCATCTGGCTGGCCACGAAGCGATTCCAGACGAGCCGGTACAGCTTCATCTCGTCCTCGGCCAGGTACTTCTCCACCACTTCCGGCGCGTAGGCCATCGAAGTGGGCCGGACGGCTTCGTGCGCGTCCTGGGCGTCCTTCTTGCCCTTGTAGATGTTGGCGGAGGGAGGCAGGAACTCCGGGCCGTAGCGCTCGCCGATGTATTGGCGCACGTCGATGACGGCATCGTCGCCCACGCGCACCGAATCGGTACGCATGTAGGTGATGAGACCCACGGCGCCTTCCTTGCCGATCTCGATGCCTTCATACAGCCTCTGGGCGAGCATCATGGTGCGTTTCACGCTGAAACGCAGCTTGCGCGCCGATTCCTGCTGCAAGGTGGAGGTGATGAACGGCGCCACCGGATTGCGCTTCTTCTCGCGCGTGCCCACGCTCTTGACCACATAGCCGGCGCCCGCGAGGTCCGCCACCAAAGCGTCGGTGACTTCCTGGTTGCCAAGCACGGGAGTCTCGTCGTTGGCGCGGATCAGCCGGGCGACGAGCACCGGGGCCTTCCTGGCCAGCAGATCGACATCCACCGTCCAGTATTCGTTCTTGAGGAACGCGCGGATCTCGCGCTCGCGCTCCACAATCACGCGCAGCGCCACGGTCTGCACGCGCCCCGCGGAGAGGCCGCGCCGCACTTTGTCCCAGAGCAGCGGCGAGATCTTGTAGCCCACTAACCGATCGAGCACGCGGCGCGCCTGCTGCGCGTCCACCAGGTTCTTGTTGACCTGCTTGGGGTGCAGGAAAGCCAGATCGACGGCCTTCTTGGTGATCTCGTTGAACATCACGCGGAAGAACGCGGTGGCGCCCTTCTTATCCTGGAGTTCCTCCTGGAGGTGGTAGCAGATGGCCTCGCCTTCGCGGTCCGGATCGGCCGCGAGGTAGATCTCCTTGACCTTTTTGGCGGCGGCTTTCAGCTCGCCGATGAGCTTCTTCTTGCCCTCAATCACTTCATAGCGGGGTTCAAAATCATGATCGACATCGACCGCGAGATCGCGCTTGGGAAGATCTTTAATATGACCGAGCGAAGCTTTGACGACGTATTCTTTTCCGAGATATTTATTAATGGTCTTAGCCTTTGCAGGCGACTCCACGATTACAAGAGCTTTTGGCATAGGAAACTTTCGAAACGCGGCGCCCTCAGCCGCTTGACCGACGAACGCGAATTACCCTGACGACGTTACCACACTTTAACAAAATTCTTGCCCGGAAGTTGCTTCACCAGGCCCAGCATCTCCAGTTCGAAAAGTGCGGCGATGAGTTCCGAAGGGGACGTATCTTCCACTTTTTCAAGCAGATCGTCCAAATGTATGGCGGCGTCCACTTGCAGCGTGGCGAGCGCCCGGCGAGCGATGTCGCCCAGTTCCGGCGACTGCTCCTTTAATAAGGATGCCTGTTCTCCCTCCAAGGTTGCGCCCTCGCCACCGAGCAGCTGTTTGCGCCCCTTGTCTATTAGATGCCGGCGGGATTCGGGAGGCAGCTCGGCGATCACGTCATTCCAGTCCTGGACCAGGCGCGCGCCCTGCTTAATCAGCAGGTTAGGGCCCCAACTGAGCTTGGAAGTGATGTTTCCGGGCACCGCGAACACCTCGCGGCCCTGATCGATGGCGAGCTTGGCGGTGATTGCCGAACCGGAATATTGCGCACCCTCCACCACCAGAACGCCGACGCTGATTCCGCTGATAATGCGGTTGCGGATGGGGAAATTCTGGGGAAATGCCACCGCGCCCATGGGAAATTCCGAAATAATCAGTCCTTTGACCGCCAGTTCCGCCGCCAGCTTGCGATTTTCCGTGGGATAAACGACGTCCACGCCGCATCCCAGCACGGCCACGGTATTCCCGCCGTGCGCCAGCGCGCCTTTGTGGGCGGCGGTATCGATGCCGCGCGCCATGCCGCTCGAGATGGTCAGGCCGGCGTGCGCCAGGTCGCCCGAGAGGCGCTCGGCGACGGCCAAGCCGTAGGGCGTGGGACGGCGCGTCCC
>JBEKDV010000495.1:0-5418 GCA_050014175.1 Candidatus Solibacter sp.
CCGTTGGCGGGGCTGTTGACGATTTCGATGAGGTGCTTCCAACCGGCGAGGGTTCCCATGATCTGCTGGGAACCGCGGCTGATGGGCGCCGGCGGATCGTTGGGATGGAGGGCCAGGCGCACGCCGGCTTTTTCGGCGGCGGGAACGGCGGCTTTGAGGAACCAGGTGATGTTGGCCCACATTTCTTCCAGGTTGTGCGCCCCTTCATTGGCCAGCGGCGGCAGGTCCTTGAACTTCACCTTTTTGGCGTTGGGGAAGGCGGCGAGGGTCTCGGGTGCGATTTGTCCGTTTTCGTCGCGGAAGATGGGCTGCACCACGGCGCCGGTCTCGTTGATGAGCAGTTCGAGCTCGAAGTCGAAGCCGGTGTAGCCGGCCTTGGCCCGGCCGACGGTTTCGTAGTAGCCTTCGATGGCGCGGTGGGCGTAGAAGTTGTACTCGACCACGGTCAGCCCGCCTTTGCCGGCGGCCTCGATGGATGCGAGGAAGGGTTCCATGTCTTTGGCGCGGGTATCTTTGCCGTAGATGACGCCGGCTGGGACATTGATCATGGCGTTGTAGGCCACGAGTCCGGCGTCCTTGGCGGTCTGCACGGCGCGGTGCACGTTCTCTTCGGTCCAGGGCGAGCCGCCGATTCCCACGCCCAGCAGATGGGTGACGCCGAGCTGGCGGATGCGCTGATAGGCGGCAGCGGGATTGCCGCCGAAACCGCCGCGGCCTCCCTGTGCAGCCGCATCGGCAGGCGGTGGCGGCGGCGCGGTCTCGGGTTTGGGCGGCAGAAATCCGCCGTAGCCGCCGCCGAAGCCTCCTCTGCCGCCGCGGCCCGCGGCGCCAGTAGCGGCCGGTGCGGGAGGCTGCAAAGCGGCAGGCAGAGGCCCGCCGCCATCGCCGAGCGAAAGACAGATTTTCGGCGTGTCCGGACCTTCCTCAATCGGCCATTTGCGCGGCGCGGGCGCGGCATCGGCGGTCGCCAGGGACTGCGCCAGAGCGGCGCCACCAACCCCCTGCATCATTTTTCGTCGTGAAAATCGAAATTCCATGTCAGAGATCCTCCCGTATGAAAACCGATGGCGGCGCAAACGCGAAGCCGGGTTCGCCTTATTCTAATCCGATTCAGCGAAGCGGGACGAGCCGAATGGCGCTGCCGCCGGGGGAATCGGGCGGCGTGATATAGTCGGGACCGAACCAAGCAATATGAAGCGGGCGGATTTGAGAATGGGCGTCGGATGGGTGGGTCGAACGATGGTGGCGGCGATCATGGTGTCGCCGGGGTTGATGGCCCAAACGGGGATCTTCGAAGGGCACGGGGATGTGGGCACGGTGCTGCATTCGGGGTCGGTGGAATACGACGCGGCGCGGAAAAGTTATCGCATTACGGCCAGCGGGGAGAACCTCTGGGGAACGGCGGACGCGTTTCATTTCGTGTGGATGCAGGTATCCGGCGACGGGTGGATCACGGCCGAGATCGCGTTCCCGACGACGACCGGGGACCCGCACAAGAAGGCGGTATTGATGGCGCGGCAGAGCCTGGACGCGGATGCGGCGTATGCCGATGTGGCGGTGCACGGGGTCGGGTTGACCTCGCTGCAATCGCGCGAAGCCAAGGGTTCGGCGACGCACGAGGTGCAATCCAACCTGTCGGGGCCGAAGCGGGTGAGGCTGATGAGGGTGGGAGACACCTTTTATATGTTCGTGGCCGCGGAAGGCGAGGAACTGCACCTGGCGGGCGGATCGATGAAGGTGCCGCTGACGGATCCGTTCTACGTGGGGATTGGGGTGAGCGCGCACAATAAGGACGCCACGGAGACGGCGGTTTTCCGCAATGTGGAAGTGACGCCGGCCACAACGGGACAGCCGATGTTATACAGCACGCTGGAAACCATCACGGTGGCATCGACGGACCGGCGCGTGACGTACGTGGCGCCGGGGAGGTTCGAAGCGCCCAACTGGACTAAGGACAACATGCTGCTGTTCAACGGGGACGGGCGGCTGCATCGCATACCGGTGGATGGCGGGAAGCCGGAGACCATCGACACGGGAATCGCCACGCGGCTGAACAACGATCATGCGATCTCGCCAGACGGGACGATGGTGGCGATCAGCGATCAATCGCAGGAGCAGCACCAGTCGTTGATTTATGTGGCGCCGATCGGCGGCGGGCCGGCGCGAAGGGTGACGGCGAAGGCGCCTTCGTATTTCCACGGGTGGTCGCCGGACGGCAAGACGCTGGCGTTCTGCGGAGAGCGCAACGGCAATTTCGACATCTACACGATTCCGGCGGCGGGCGGCGAAGAGACGCGGCTGACCACGGCGGAGGGGCTGGACGACGGGCCGGAGTACTCGCCGGATGGGCAGTACATCTACTTCAACTCGATTCGCAGCGGGCTGATGCAGATCTGGCGGATGAAGCCCGACGGGAGCGGGCAGGAGCAGGTGACGGCCGACGATGGGTACAACAACTGGTTTCCGCACCTCTCGCCGGACGGGCAGCGGATGGTGTTTCTCACTTATGAAAAGGGCGTGAGCGGGCATCCGGAAAACAAAGACGTGATGCTGCGCATCATGACGCTGGCGAACAAGAGGATCACGGTATTGACGAAGCTGTTCGGCGGGCAGGGGACGATCAACGTGCCCTCGTGGTCGCCCGATGGGCGGCGGCTGGCATTTGTGAGCTATCAACTGGTGCCGTAAGCTTCCCAGGGACAGGGTCGAAAACCCACCCTGACCTTGGTCCCACTGGCGCCGTTGGTGGGGCAGGCGCTTCCGCCTGCCAACCCGGGGGCTCGATTGGGAGTTGGCAGGCGGACCCAGAGGGTACCCCGCCTGCCCCACCTTGCCTGGACCACCATTTTTCATGAAGTTTCGCGGGCGGAACGCCCATCCCAACAGGCCAGGAGTCCTGTCCTACTTCAACACCAGGGTTTTCTCGCGCAGCGCGAGGGCGAGGCGTTGCAGGCTCTGGCCACCGGCTTCGAGCAGGCCGATCAGATCCAGACGGCGGTCGGGGTGATTGGCGATGCCGTGCGCCGTGGTGAGGAGCACATCCAGCCGTTTACGAAACGAACCCAATTCCGCGCCGGGGCCGGCCTTGGGCTTAGGCCTGGCGCGCATCGCCGTGACGGCGGCGGCGACCTTGTCGCGGTTCTCGCGGGCGAGCGGGATGCGTTCGCCATTGCATTCGAGACCCTCGTCCGAGACGGCGCCGGCAATCAAGCGGTAGGTGGCGGGCGTGATGGGCATCACTTCGGCGAAACGGAAGAAGTTCCCGCCGAACTCCTCCAGGCAATGAATCTGCCGTTCGGCGTGGACGCGGCTCACGCCGGCGTGTTTCACGCAGAATTGCTCCCAGGTGAGGCCGAGTTGCTTGTACTCGCCGCCATCGCGAATGGCTTTGAGGCACTCGGCATCGGCGGCCGAGCAACGGTTGGCGATCAGGCCGAACGCCTGATGGCGCCCCAACCAGGCACCCAGGTTCATCATGGCTTCCGGGGTTTGGGGGTTCTCGCGATTCTTCTCTTGACTCATGAACTTATCCGAAACCGTACATGATGTACGGTTTTGTTTTTTCCTTTCTTGAAAACAAAAGGGATGTGGCGGAGCGACCGTACATGATGTACGGTTTCGGTTGCCACATCCCTACTTCGACTGTGGCACACGCGCCAAGGCGTGCCGGCCGTGGAGCGCGGTAAGCGACTGAATTGACGGGAAAAAGAAAGTTCAAGATCGCGTGACTCGCTTCCCGGATTTGACGCGCAGCAGCGCGCCCTCTGCGCTACCGCTGGTTCAGGATCGTGATGACGGCGTTCGCGGTCTCTCTCAACTTGCTGTCGCGAACCCGGCCTGTCGCGTAAAGTGCGATTCGGGAATCGGCGGTGAACAGCCGATTGGGCCGGATGCGACTCGGCCGACTCAGACCACCGGACTCGAAATCGGCCGCGTCAAGCGCGACGGAGTATTCGTCGGACTTGGCTTGGCTGGTAATCTGGCAAAGTATGATGTTGTCACCGCTCAGGGTCGCAAGAACCAGTGCGGGGCGCCGCTTCGTCTGGGACAGGTCGGAGAATGGAAGATGCAGGACTACGACGTCCCCTCTTACAAATCTGCCCAGGCTGACTTCTCCTCGGGCGAAAGCCAGTCCTTCCTCAGGGAGGATTCAGCCAGGATAGCCGGTGCGGTGTCTTCGGCAATTCCGGCTTTGAGGGAATGGATGAAACCGAGCAGAGCGTCGAGGTCCTTTTCCGGCACGCTCTGCAATTCCTGAACGATGATTTCCTTCTTGCTCATCCGATTCCCACGCCTTCATATTACCGGATCCATCGCGGCTGCGGCGACATTGCCTGCGAGCGGTGGGCCGCAGTCGGCAGGGCAGCTTCCGAGTGTGCCGCCGATCGACCCGAGCAACGCCGTATTGCGGTACAAGGTCGCTCAGTTCCAGGAGAGTCGCCCATTCTACTTTGAGGTCTCACTTTTCGGTCGCGGAGACGTTGAAGCCTTCGACGACGATGCGGGGCTTCTCGCCGCGGGTGTCGGCGTCGCGCAGCTCGGTGGTGATCTGGCGCCGCTCGCCGGGCATCAGCGGGACGTAGCCATCGCTATAGATGGCGGGCAGGATGCGGTCCCCGCTTTTCTCGCGCACGGCTTTCAGGCGCACCAGGAGCGCGGGGTCCTGGGACGCGTTGGCGAGGGTGGTGGTGAGGAACCAGCGGTCGCCGCGGTGCTCGGCGGTGGTGGACGCGTCGACGGCGGCTTTGGGGAGCGCGCGCAGGGCGCGGTAGTTTTCTTCCTCGACACCGCGCCAGTAGAAGTTCTCGGAGACCAGTTTTTGGCCCTGGCGGAGTTCCAGACGGATGAAGTGGACGGGCGTGAGGCCGGCGGGATACTCCATCTTAATGGGCGCGGCCATGGAGTCTTCGGCGCTATCGAGGGTGGCGGACTTCTCCCATTTCACGGCGCCATCGGAATTGAGGAGTTGCACGCGGGCGGTGAGTCCAGGCGCCGCGCCGGCGCTATAGTTGACCACTTCGATATTGTCGGTGGCGGCGTTCCACTGGATGTGCAGGGGCTCGGTGCCCTTTTTGGCGCCGAAGTAGGCGGCGGTGGGCTCGAAGTAATAGTCGTAAGTCTGCCAGACTAATGAGGGCCAACAGGAATGGCTCATCCAGATGAGCAGGCCCATGCGGAGCTTACTCTGCGCTTCGAACATAGCGCGGTGGTCCTGGTAGTTTTCGAACTGGGCGAGCCAGAGCCAGTCGGCGACGTTGGTGGCCGTGCCGTAACTCTTTTCGACGCGCGCGCGGAAGCTGGCGGCGTTTTGCGCGCCGGCGTTGGTGAAGTCGTGCATGCCCCAGATGGGGCCCTCGGGCGGCCACATGGCGGATTCCGGCATCATGAGGCGCAGGCTATCCAACGTCACGATATTGG
>JBEKDV010000496.1:0-5405 GCA_050014175.1 Candidatus Solibacter sp.
ACGGACCCGCTGACATCGGGAGGCATTCGCGAGACCAAGCGGATATCGGACTTTGCGTCCATGTACGGAATTCCGACCGCCGTCCACTTCGCCGGGTCCCCGGTGGGCTGCATGGCGTCGGTGCACATGATCGCCACCATCAAAGACTTCGTCGCCATGGAGAACCACGCGGTGGATATCCCGTGGTGGGGAGACCTGGTAACCGGGCCGCCCAAGCCCATCATCCAGAACGGCTACATCCAGGTGCCCGACACTCCGGGCATCGGCGTCGAACTCAACGAGGAAGCGTGCAAGGCGCACCTCCGCGTGCCCGGGTACTTCGAGCCTACACCCCAGTTCGACAACTACATTCTCGACGAATACCGCATCGGCGGCCCTTATCCGCACCTCGACGAAAATGGCAAGCTCGTCAACACCCGCGAGTGAAGCCGTCTAATCCAGGTGGAAGACCTCTTCCATGCCGGCCCACCATTCGCCCTCCCGGCGCGTCACCACCGGTTCCTGCATGGGATTCATGATGGCCCACCATCGCTGGGTCGCCGCGTCGGCTGCCATCTTCGCCATGTCGGCATCATAGTCCGTGCCATGATACTCGAAGTAGCTGTAGAGCATGCCGTCCTTCAGATAGATCGAGTAGTTCCGGATATTGCATTGCCCGATCGTCGCCAGCACCTCCGGCCATACCGCCGCGTGGTGCTCGCGATATGCCTTCTCCGCTTCCGGTTTCAGGCCAATCACCATTCCGAATCGTTTCATCCCCGCTCCTTTCCAACTTGGGCGGCACGCAGAACGTAAGTCTCGCCGCCTTTCGTGGGGAACTCCAGCAAGCCATCCCGCTGCTTGTGGCTGACCACAGTCCCCGCTTGCACCGCGTGAACTTCCGCTTTGCCCGCGCCCCAGGGGTTGACGATGCGCGCCGGCGACCCCTTCTCGCTCTTCACCTTGACCTCCACCACCGCCTTCCCGTCCCAGGCGGCGGAAACCAGGAACGCTCCCGCCGCGCGCAGGTCCCGGAAACTCGCCTTGCCCAGGTTGGCCGTGTTCGGGAACAGGCGGATCGCGCCATCATAGCTCTGCATCAGGCATTCGTTGACAATCGCGGGGAGAGACAGGTTCTCCGTCCACACTCCCATCCGCATCATGAAGTCATAGCTGGTTTCGTCGCGATAACGGCCGCCGGCCTGCCGGGCCCGGTCGTTGGCCATGCCGAGCGGAGTCAGGCAGTAGCGCACCTCGCGCTTGAACCAGTTGAGGTCCAACATGCCGAGCCGCGCCCGCACCAGCGGCTGCCACACCAGGTCGTTGCCGCCCTCCAGTCGCACCGTACGAGCCGTACGCCGCGCCACTTCCAGCAATTCGGGACGCAGGCCGAGACCCACTTGTTCGCCCGGAAAAACCGGCGCCAGGGTAACCGGCACGTTATAGATCCACTCCTCGGGCGCGTCGCGCACATCCAGCCACACGCGGCCGAATGGTCCGTCGCCGGCGGGGTACGGCGCCAGGTTCCGCCGCACTTCTTCCCAGATGCCGCGTTGGTCGGAATCCTGACCCAGCACCTTGGAGCCCTCGATCATGGCGTCGAGCAGAAACTCGCAGAGCGCAAGGTCGATGATGCAGTCTTTATTGAGGCGAAAGTCCACCGTGGCGCCCCAGTTTTCCGGCGACACGGTGGGAATGATGTGATACTTCCCATCGTCGCCCTTCTTGAGATAGGCCACCAGGAACTGCGCCGCGCCGCGCAGCATGGGATAGACACGGCGGAGATACTTCTCGTCGAGCGTGTACTTGTACTGCCACCAGAGGCTCTGCACCGTCCACGGCGTTTCACAAATTTCGTAGCCCCAGGGCGGCGCCGGATACGGATTCACGTTGCTCGGCACCGGGTATGCCGAATGCGGAAAATACGCCCCGGGCAGGCCGAACTGCTCGCGCGCGTTCCACTCCGCCATGGGCATCAGGTTCTCCACCAGGCGCGTGTACGGCTCGTGCTGCTCCACGTGATTGCTGGAAAACACGCCCCACCACACCTGCTGTGTGTTGTAGTTCATGTGGTAGTCGCCATGCCACGCCGTGCCGATCTTGCCGCTGCTCCAGTTGCCGAACAGGCCCGGAGCGACCTTGCCCGGCTTCAGGCAGCAGGCCAGAAAGTACTGGTTGCGATACCAGATCTCCTCCAGTTCCCTGTCGGCCAGTTCCACCGCCGATGCCGACCAGAACGCGGCCCACTCCGCGGCCGACTTGCGGCGGAGGTCCGCCGCGGGGATCGCCGCCAGCCGCGTGCCTTCGTCGCGCGCGTAGGCAACTGTGTCGGCGGCATCGCGCGGCGTGAAGAGGGTGATATCCAGCCGCAACACCTGCGCTGTGCCGCTGCGCAGCAAGACGCGGCGGCGCTTGGCGTCCACTGGTTCCGCTGTCCATTGTCCCGCCAGGACGCCGTGCAGGGCGAAGTTGCGGTCGTCTTGGCTCTTCGGCGGCTTCGGCTGCGCTTCCGTCGGCGCCGTGGCCGGAAACTCCTGGTAGCCGGAGAAACTGCCGTTCGCAACCCAAAGCTCCGGCTCCGGCAACTGCGCCTGATCGTCCCAGTTGGGCTGGTAGGCAGCGGAGATCACAGGCGAGGCCGAATCGCTGCTCACCGAGATGTGCCCGTTCTCCCGGCTCACAAAACACTCGAGCGTAACCGGACGAAGTCCCCCCCGCAGGTCGTTCTGTTCCAGCTTCACGGTGAGCACGCCGGAGGCGATATCGAGTTCCTGGCGCACCACTTGGACCTTGCGCGAATCCCAGTGCAGCCAAACCGTACCGCAAGGCCAGGGTCGCGGCCACGGCTTTCGGTAGGAGGCCTGCATCAGTTGGCCGTATTCCCGGAAGAAGTCGATATTCGATTCCAGGAAGGTCATCTCCGGCTTGCCCTGGCGTTTCGCCTCCTCGCCCGCCCGTTTCCAGAGTTCCAGCACCTCCTGAAAGGTCTTGATGTGGGCGGCGTGCTCTTCGCTGACGCGGATGTCCCACGCGTCGTTCTTGCCGATGTGTATGCCCATCGCATCCGGCCGCACCGTGACGCAGATGCCGATGTCGCCGTTGCCCAGCAGCAGTCCCTCGAAGAAATCCGGCGTCGCCTGCGTGCGGATTAAAGGATGCCGGCGGGCGATCGCCACGGCATCCAACGGCATCGCGCCGCCCCGCTCTTGGGGCAGCCCGGTTGCGGCCACGCCGGCCACGCCCAGGAAAGTTCGTCTTGTCGGTTTCATCGCAGTTCCTCGCGTTGCCTTCATCGCCCGGGATTCCTATTTCAGACTCCGCGCGGCGGGTGGCCCTTCTCGCTCGAATACTCTTTTAGCATCGCGCGCTTGGCTGGAGGGGCCAGCGGCTCCCAATCCAGCAGCGGCTTGGGCGCCGGTACGCTGCCGCTCGTGCGCAAGCGGAGCGTCACAATCTCTTGCGCCCGCACCGCAAATTCGTAGCGCGGCCCGCCCTCTAGCGGCTTTGCTTCGCCGCCGGTCAGGCTGGTCAGAGCCGCGCCCCGGTGTGGCAGCGCAACCGTAACATGCGCCCTGCCGGCCTGGCCGAAGCACTCCGCCAGCCGCACTTCCAGAACCTCGCGGTCGCGGCGCATCGCCTCCACAATCACATTTCCGCTCGTCTGCAGAAATGAAACCGGCTTGCCCGCGGCGCCTTCCACCGCGAACGGCGGGCAGTTGTACTCCCACGCCATCTGCGGAATCCTCGCCGCTGCCCATTCCCCGTCATGCGCCACGATGGCATACTCCAGGACGTGCCGCCCAACGCCCGAGAGCCACGCGTTCGGGTACCCGTAATACTTGTTCGTCGTGTTCAGCAGGAAGATCACCGGCGTCCTGCCCGTCAATTCGCGGCCGCTCAATCCGCGATCGAAGAGGGCGAATCCGCCGCCGCCGCGCGCCGTGCAGTGCCACCAGCGCAGCGCCGGCACGATGCCCTTGTTCCACCCCGGCAGCGCTTCCGTCGGAAGTGGCCACGCGCCGTGCGTGAAGCCATACGGTATCGCGCGCCGCACCTCGGCCACCTCTTGCGCCAGCGGGAACTCCGCCACCACCACGGTGCGGTCCGGAATGTCGTTCAGCGTCGTCTCGAAATCGATGCGCGGCGAGTCGTGGTGGAAACGGATCGTCCGCCGGCAGGCCCCGCCGCCAAAAAACGTCCCTTCGCACGTAATCGTGGTGGCCAGCGGCCCTCTGGCGGCAGTGATCCGCGCCGGCGAATCCGACGATGAGCCCAGCCGGTTGCGCTCTTCGCGGAACAGCATGAAGTCGCCCGGATCGCCCTGTTGCGTCTTCGGCCGTTCGGCGATCACCACGTTGCCCGCGCCGCCCAGAACCTCGCGTCCCGAGGGCTTCAACTGGAGACTGACCAGCGCGCCATTGGCGGCGTCGATCCGCGCCGCATAAAACCGGGTCTCGATCCGCTCCGGCAGCGCCATGGCGACCGGCGCCGCGGGCTTCCCTGCCCTCCTGCGCCCCGGCGTAAGCGACACCGCGTCCAGCGATGGCCGGCACAGCGCCAGACCATCGCCCAGCGCTTCGGCCGCAAGTCCCGCCGGCACATCGGAAGCGGCCAGCACCACCGGATCCTGCCGCCGCCAGTTCAGCGGATTAAACAGCGTCACGCCCGCCGTCTTTCCCGCCAGCGCGCCGCCCGCCTTCTGCAGCACCGTCCGTGAAGCCGCCTCCACGCTCCGGAAGCGGTCCGCGGCATCCCACGACCTTTCGTGTTCGAACACCATGCCGCCCGCCGCGCCCCATAGCGTGTTGCGATCCATATTGAGAAACATCTGCAGCCACGAGTTGTATAAGGGCTCCGCCGGATAGGCGTGATCGCCCTTCAAACTCGCCGCCGCGGCCAGCATTTCCGCCGCCTGCAAGAGATGTTCGCACCGCCGGTACCACGTCTTCACCCTCGGGCACTCGATCCAGAACGAGTGGAAAAAATACCCCGTTCCGCCGCGCATCGCGGGGACCTTCATCCCGCCCGCCTTGAGCTTCGACGCCACCTCGTCCAGGTACTTGGAGAGTGTCGTGAATCGGAACTCCGTCGCTGGGTCGATCTCTTTCCACTCCTTCAGGAACGCGGTCGGGTAATCGCTGCGCTTCGGCGCCAGGTTGTAATCGCCATTCCCGCCAAGCGCCAGCACCGGAGCCCCGGCCGGCGTGATCTTCACCCGCTCCTCGACTTGTTTCTTCAACGTGGCGATCTGCGCCGCCGTCAGCGGACCCGTCGCGGCGAAGATGTCGCCCAGATCCGAATAATGCCCCGGCGCGATGGCCAGCATGCGCGTGCCGTCCGGCGCGTCCAGCCAGTGAATCGCCGATCCCGTGGTGTTGCCGCGCGTGTACACCAATGCCTCCAGCCCCAGCCCCGCCGCAATCTGC
>JBEKDV010000497.1:0-5404 GCA_050014175.1 Candidatus Solibacter sp.
TCTCCAGATTGTGCTCTTCCTGTCGCTGATTTGGAACTTCAACGACACGATAGTACAACTGGAGAACGTCGGTGCTACAAGTGCTCAGTTTGCGGCGAAGCCGCGCTGTGTTCATCGGCGGCTGAATATGTTTTCTTACGTTCTCGGCCTCTCTGCGGTGAAGGTATGGCTTCCCTGCTACCATTCTTCCGTGGGCTGGAACACGTGGTTCCGAAAACGCCGCATGCGCCGCTTCGCGCGCGAATTGCACATCACGGCGGACACGCGCGTGCTCGACGTGGGGGGCACGCCCGAGACTTGGGACATGCTGGCGCAGCGCCCGCGCGTCACCCTGTTGAATACGCCGCGCACCAAAGCGGAGTTGGCGGGCGCGTCATGGTGGGTGGCCGGCGATGGCCGCGCGCTGCCCTTCCGCGATGGCGCGTTCGACGTGGTGTTCAGTAATTCCGTGATCGAGCACGTGGGCGATGGCGAGAGCCAGAGGGCGTTCGCAAAAGAAGTGGCCCGCGTGGGCCGCGCCTACTGGGTGCAGACGCCGAACCGCTGGTTTCCCGTGGAGCAGCATCTGCTGACCCCGTTGGTGCATTCGCTGCCCAAACGCTGGCAGCGCTGGATCGTCCCGCGCTTCACCGTCTGGAGCGTGCTGGTGCGCCCGGCGGCCGACCGGCGCGCCTTCTACCTCGCCCACTATCTGGACGACGTGCGCCTCTTGAGCGCTCGCGAGTTGGCGGCCCTGTTCCCGGACGCCCGGGTGATTCGCGAGCGCGTGTGCGGGTGGACCAAGTCGCTGGTAGCGGTGCGCCCTCAGAGCAAACGGAACGTCAACTGAATGAGCGCCTGAGTGGCCACGGGCCGACCGTTGCGCATGCCCGCGCGAAACTTCCATTTGCGCACGGCGGCGAGGGCGCGCTCGTCCAGACCCAATCCCAAACCTTGCGACACGACGGCGTTCTGCACCTGGCCGCGCGCATCGATCATCGCGCGCACCAGGACCACACCCTGAATCTTGGCTTTGCGCGCTTCCTCGCTGTACTCGGGCTCCTCCTTCCACAGCAGGACCGGTTCGGTCAGCGATCCCTGGAAGCCGGCTTGCCCGGAAGCGATTCCGCCATCGCGGCCGAGTCCGGCGCCGGGACCATCGCCCGAGCCGACGCCGGTGCCATGCCCATCGCCAATGCCGCCGCCATCACCGCTCCCGGCAGAGGGCGGTCCGATGACGCCGTGCGGGTCGCCGAACTGCGCCAGATTGAGTTGTGGGACAGCGATTTCGGGATTGGCGATGATGGTGGGCTCGATGGTCAGGATCGGGTTGGGGTTTTCGGATTTCACCATCGGTGCGAGGAATTGCTTGAGCGCCCGGGTGGGCAGGTTGCCGAGGCTGGCCGCGGTCTTGGCGCGCATGCCGCCACCACCCCCGGCATCGGCGCGTTGGGGAATGGTGACGTCGTATCTTAGTAAGTCGAGCGGCGTGATGAGGGTGATGTGGTCGGTTACCTTCACCAACGGAGGCTTGACGCGGGTGGCGAAGAGAATCAGGGCGATGGCGGCGGCGTGCAGCGCGCCGGATAACAGGGTGGATCGGGCGGGCGATGCGTACATGCCGCGCTAAGATGCAGCTTGACGGCCAATTCCCAACGCACTGAAAACTCACGCGCGGCGCTCTTACATGCCGTGACTTACGAATCATAGTGTGCGAAGCAGGCTACAGCCCTACCGCACTTTGTACTAAGCTGGCGATTGTGAGATACTCCATCGCGCTTGCCGCTCTCGCCTGTGCCGCGGCCTCGGCAGCGGTCCTCCCACCCTACGAACTGGAGTGCGAAGCCCGCCGTAACCCCGTAGGCATCGACGCCCCTCAGCCGCGCCTTTCCTGGAAGCTGCGCGCCGAAGAACAGGGCGCCTATCAGATCCAAGCCGGCGCCTCGCCCGATGCGACCGGCCTGTGGGACTCCGGCCGCATCGCCTCGGCCGACACCTCTTGGATTGCCTATTCCGGTCCCAAACTGGAAGACTTCCGCCGCTACTGGTGGCGCGTCCGCGTGTGGAACGCCGCGGGCGAGGCCTCGCCGTGGAGCGAGGCCGCCGAGTGGACCCAGGTCCCCGCCGGCGCGAGCGGCTGGAAGGGTGGCTGGATCGCCCATCCCGATCACGGGCTGCGATCCGGCCCGCTGCCCATCTTCCGCAAGGAATTTACGGTCGCCAAACCGCTGCGGCGCGCCCTCGCGCTCGTCTCTGGCGCCGGCTTCCACGAACTGCGCATCAACGGGCAGAAGGTCGGCGACCACGTGCTCGCTCCCGCCTGGAGCAACTTCCGCGCCACCGTCTACTACGAGAGCTTCGATGTCACGGCGCAACTCGCCAACGGCGCCAATGCCATCGGAGTCCTGCTCGGCAACGGCTTCTATAACGTCGCCGGCGGCCGCTATACGAAGTTCACCGGCTCTTTCGGCCAACCCCGCGTGCGCGTTCACCTGCACCTGGAATACGCGGACGGCACCGTGACGGATGTGGCAACCGACGGCACCTGGCGCGTCACCGACGGCCCCATCACGTTTTCCTGCATCTACGGCGGCGAGGATTACGACGCGCGCCGCGAGCCTGCCGGCTGGGACCGTGCGGGCTTCGACGATTCCGCCTGGCGCCGCGCCTCCGGCATGGAAGCGCCCGGCGGCGAACTGCGCGCGCAGGCCAGCCCGCCCATCCGCGTGCAGCAGACCTTTCGCCCCGTGAAGGTCACGCAGCCGAAGCCCGGAGTGGTGGTCTACGACCTCGGCCAGAATTTCGCCGGCTGGCCGCGCATCACGGCATCGGGCCCCGCCGGCGCCGAGATCAAGATGACGCCGGGCGAACTGCTCGACTCCGAAGGCCTCGTTTCGCAACGTTCCTCCGGCGGTCCGGTGTCATATAACTACACCCTGCGCGGCGGCGGCGAGGAGACGTGGTCGCCGCGTTTTTCCTACTACGGTTTTCGCTACGTGCAGGTGGAAGGCGCCGCCTCGCTGCGTTCCCTCGAGGGCCAGTTTATCCATCTCGATGCCCGCCGCACCGGTGAGTTCTCCTGTTCCAACGACCGCCTCAACAAGATCCACGCGCTCATCGATGCCGCCGTGCGCAGCAACCTGCAGCACTCGCTGACCGATTGCCCGCATCGCGAAAAGCTCGGTTGGCTGGAACAATTCCACCTGATGGGTCCGGCGTTGCTCTACGACTGGGATCTGCGCAGCTACCTGCCCAAGATCGTGCGCGACATGCGCTAGGCGCAGACCATTGACGGCCTGGTGCCCGATATCGCACCCGAGTACGTCGTCTTCGGCGGGGGCTTCCGCGATTCGCCCGAGTGGGGCAGCACCGCGTTCCAGTTGCCCTGGCTCGCATGGCAAATCTACGGCGACCGCGAAACGCTGGCCGCTGGCTACCGCGCCATGCAGCCCTATCGCGCCTACCTCAACAGCAAGCTCCAGGACGGCCTGCTGGCTTACGGCCTCGGCGATTGGTACGACATCGGGCCGCGTGGCCCCGGCTACTCACAACTTACTCCGCAGGGTGTCACGGCGAGCGCTCTCTACTGGAGCGACCTGAAGGTCATGGAAAACGCCGCGCGCGTCCTGGGCGACAAAGCGGTCACGGCGGACGCCGATCGCCTCGCCGCCGCGTTCGAGAAAGCGTACTGGAAGAACGGAAGCTACGCCACCGGCAGCCAGACCTCGCTCGCCATGCCGCTCGCTCTCGGCCTGGCGCCCGCCGCCGCGCGGCAGGGCCTCGTCGAGAAACTGGTGGCCGACATTCGCGCGCATGGCAATCACACCACCGCCGGCGACATCGGCTACCGCTACGTCCTGCGCGCGCTCATGGAAGGTGGCCGCAGCGACGTGGTCTACGACATGGCCGTCGAAGATACCGCGCCCAGCTACGCGGGGCAGATCGCCCGCGGCGCCACCTCGCTCACCGAGGCCTGGGACGCCAACCCCAACAGTTCGCAGAATCACCTCATGCTCGGCCACATCGAAGAGTGGTTCTACGCCGGCCTGGCCGGCATACGCCCGCGGGATGCCGGACTGCGCCACATCGAGATCCGCCCGCAGCCCGTGGGCGATTTGACCTGGGTCAAAGCCAAATGGGAGACGTTCCGCGGCCCCGTCACCGTGGAGTGGAAGCGCGACGGCGGAAACTTCCATCTGCAAGTGAGTCTGCCGCCGGGGATGACCGCCGGCGTCGTGCTGCCGGGCGCCGCGGCTCCTACGGCGATCCCGAGCGGCGAGCGGCGTTTCGACACTGTGATTCGCTGACCGCGCAGCGATGCTCGCCTACACGAGAGTGCGACGCCAGTGCGCGATTCCTTCGACGATGCAGGGTTCGAGCCATTTCTCAAATCTCGGCCCGATTTCATTAGGCGTTTCGTTATAGCTTATGCGAAACACATCTTCCGAAATCGGAACAGCGGCACCATCGCCGACCTGAAAATAGGCCACCGCAACAAGGAGTCCTCTGAAGGCCGCTCCCACGCCGTGGAAGGAGACCACGATTCTGCTGGCGACGCTTACCGCCTTCAGAGTGAGCACGACACTCTGGTGGTAATCGCTAAAATTCGGGTCATACTTGAGTTTCTCCGCGACAGGGCGGATATCGTCTGACGGTGGCTGCCCGAGCGTTCCGACTGAAAACTCAAAGACTGGACTCACTCTTGAAATATCATTTCTGAGCCTCTGGTTCACCGCATTGAATCTGCCGAGTACAACATTCGCTAAGTTGCCTGCATGGCCCTTGGCCGTCAGGTATTCAACCGGGATAATTCTGCCCAAATCCACCAGCATGTCACGGGTGGCCGCGAGTGCTTCATCGACCGTGCTTACCGGCCTCACGTCCACGGCCCTGCCGATCGCCTTCGTAAGCGCGCGCTTCTGGAGTTGTGAGAACAAGCGAACCAACGGCGACAAATCGCCATGATCGGCGGATTCGAGGGCGTCAATGTACTTCTCTCTGTCGTCCCGGTTGACCACGAGCGGAAAGAAACCGCCCTTGATGAAAACCAGACTTGCGATTGCTCGCGCTACCCGGCCGTTTCCATCCTGAAACGGATGTATTTGTGTGAACGCATGATGGAGCCATGCCGCTTCCACATGGGGACGAATCCCTCGTTGGGCGTGTAAATGATGAAATTGGACCAGCCGATCCATCTCGGCAGCCACGTGCTCCGGCGGGCAGTACTCGTGTAGAGTCCCGTCCGGTCGCAGCGGGTTATTGGGCATTGTCTTATAAAGACCTCTTTCAAGCCGGGTCTCGAAAGGCTGGCCGGAAGAGTTGAACACCGTGACAGTGTCTTGGTTGCGGAGGAGGGCCGAGTGAAGCTCCTTGATGTAACTCGTGCTAAGCCCACGTTCGCCGGTCACGAAGGCAAAGAGGCCCT
>JBEKDV010000498.1:0-5390 GCA_050014175.1 Candidatus Solibacter sp.
ACCCCACGCTAACAGATTGTTACGCTTAGGTGCAACTTGCACCTTATTTGAGCCGCATGTTATCCTCACGGGTTCAGCGAACTCTCGCAAGAGGAACAAAGCATGGAGAAAACGTCGATCACACCCGAAAACGTTGCTGAAGTAGCGAGCCGATTTCTGCGGCTCTACACGGGAGCGATCTCTGACATTCTGGACAAGAACGGATACCGGAACCAAGTTCTGCCCTACTACATCACACCGTTCACAACCGCGAACCGCGTGGCCGGCATGGCCTTCACCGGCCAGGGTTATCCTTGCGCCGACACCGCCCACGATGACACGCCAACGCGCCTGAAAATGCTCGACAGCATCACGCCGGGCACGGTGTCGGTGTGGTCCACTGGCGGCAGCATCGATTGTGCGCACTGGGGAGAGATCATGTCCACGGCGGTCCAGCAGCGCGGCTGCACCGGCGCGGTGATCGACGGCGGGGTGCGCGACGTGGATTTTGTGAACGCCATGAACTACCCGGTGTTCGCCAAGTTCAAATGTTCGGCCAGCTCGCTCGGGCGTTGGGACATCGTCGACTGCCAGATCTCGATCAAGATCGGCAATACCGTGGTTCATCCGGGCGATTTCGTCTTCGGCGACACCGATGGTGTAGTCGTCATCCCGAAGGATATGACGATGGACGTGCTGGTAGCCGCCGAGGGCATCTTCGAGCGCGAAAGCGGCATGCGCGAGGAATTGCGGCGCGGCACTTCGGTGAAGGACGCGTACGCCAAGTACGGCTCGTTCTAGGTGGACCCGTACTGATCTCGGAGAAGAAATGAAGAAGATTGGCATCCTTGGTGGCATGAGCCCAGAGTCCACCACGCTCTACTACGAGCAAATCACAAGGAATTACACCGAGCAGTACGGCGACTACGGCTACCCGGAGATCTTGATCTATAGCGTGAACTTCCAGAAGTTTGTCGACTGGCAGCGCAACGGCCAATGGCATGAGGCCGCGCGGGAAATGGCCACAGCGCTGGAACGGTTGCATGTGGCAGGCGCCGATTTTGGGCTCATTGCAACCAACACGATGCACTTTGTCTTCCACGAAGTGAAACAGGCTGTACACATGCCGCTACTGAGCATCGTTGACGCCACGGTGGAGGCAATTCTAGCAGCCGGGCTCCGGTCAGTAGGATTGCTAGGGACGGTGTTCACGATGCGTGAGCGGTTCTTCCGCGATCGACTGGAACGCTCGGGCATCGCGGCGCTCGTTCCCGAGCCTGCTGATCAGATGCAGGTGAACGAAGTGATTTATCAGGAATTGTGCCGCGGAGAAATCCTACCCGACTCCCGGCGGCGATTTCTTGCGATCATCGAACGTCTCCGCGACCGGGGCGCGCAGGGGATTGTCCTCGGGTGTACCGAAATCCCATTGCTGTTGCAACCGCAGCATTGCGACCTACCTTTGTTCAACACGGCCCTGCTGCACGCCGGGAAGGCGCTGGCCTTCGCGGTCCAACCGGAGAAATGAAATATATGCCTGAACTGACTCAGCTTGTTCATGGGCCTCAAGCAGAGGCCAAAACAACAAGAATAGGGATCATCATCTGTGCCCGATACCGCGATTGCGGAGGCGGTAAGTGCTTCCGCGCCATGCGCGAACGGCAGGGAGGGTTTTCTCGTTATGCCGCCGGGGACCAATTGCAGATAGTCGGCTACTCGAGTTGTGGCGGCTGTCCGGGAGGCAACGTGGAAAACGTGCCCGCCGAATTCTTGAAAAACGGGGCAGACGTCGTGCACCTGGCGACAGGCTTGGTGGTTGGCTATCCCCCTTGCCCGTATATCCACCAGTTCAAAGCCTTTATCGAAAAACAGTTCGGCGTGCCGGTTGTGGTGGGAACTCATCCAATTCCACTAAAGTACCTACAGACCCACAATCAGCTCCCATTTTGGGATGAGGTGAACATGAAAGACATCGCTGGTCACCTCCTCGCAGAGCATCGCGATGTGATGGAATCCTACAATTGAGGCCATGATGCGAGACTTCTGGCAAGGCTGACGCACGGAACCCGCGGCCTATTGTTGCCGCGCAACGCGCTGGCCCACCAGAGACACCCCAGCGAGAATGTCGGTTGGCGAGTGGCCCCCTACAAAGGCTTTCGCCGGTGCCACCAAGATGAATAGCCACGCCAGGAGGCCAGCGCTAGGGTGTATTTCACTCGTCATCGAGGTCGGGAATATCGGGAAGGATAACCCCTCCGGCATCTGATGGAGCAGCCGTGGCAAGCCTCACTGCGCGCCAACGCCACAGCATCCAGGCTGCGCCGAGCGCACCCAGGCCAGCGGCGGCCCACGGCACAACTAACGTCCAGCCGTTCGGTATCGTGTTCGGATCCACCAATACCTTGGCGCCGTATCGCGCCGCGTATGTGTCGAGGATTTCCTCATCGGTTCTACCCTGCTCCACCCACTTCGCGATCTCAACCCGCATCTGGACGGCGATTTCACTTTGGTGCTGCCCCACGGTTTCCGTGTAGCAGCACGGCGCGAGCACGGCCTTTTCGAGGTGCTGAATTCGGGCACGCTGCCCCTGCGAAACGCCCCCGAATGCCAAGACCGGCAATACGGCGAAAACTCCGAGCCAAGTCTGTATGCGTAGCATGCTCCAATATGACTCTTCTTTCGGAGTTTTTATTCCCCATATTTACGGCAGCAGTCCGGCATAACCCGCTACGGATCCGATGGCCAGCACGAAAGCGGGGTGCCAGCGGAATCTGCGGAGCAGGAGCAGGGACACTCCGCAGAGAATCCACCCACGCCAGGAACCGATGGCGCTGCCCTCTAGCAGCACTGCCGCACTCAAGATCAGTCCGGTCACAGCCGGATTCACTCCCGCCAGAAACCGCTCTGCGCGAGGATCGCCTCGATAGCGCTCATATTGCCCGCTAAACAACCACATGAGGCCCATCGCCGGAGCCAGCAGCGCCGCCGTTGCAACCAGAGCACCCGCGACCCCTGCCACGTGGTATCCGGCGAAGGTCGCAAGCACGGCGATGGGACCCGGGGTCAGGTTGCTGATGGCGACACCGTCCAGAAACTCACGCGGGCTTAACCAGCCAAGCTCCGTCACCAGCCGATGATGCAGGACCGGGATGAGGACGAAGCCGCCTCCGAAGAAAACCAGGCCCGTCTTCAGGAAGGTCATCGCCGTCGCACCGAGCAATGACAGTGGTCCGATGATCGCCGGGATGTGCAGGGCCGGAAGCGCGGTGGGGGCAGGACCAGATGGGGCTCTGGGACGCGCCCGGCGGACATTCGGCAACAGGAGTCCCACCGTTCCGGCAGCTAGGATCACCCACACGGCATTGGTCTTCAACGCCCCTGCCGCCAAGGCTGCTCCGGCAATACATAGGGCAGTGGGTGACCGCAAAACCTGTCGTCCAAACGACCAGGAAGCATCCAGGATCAAGGCAATGACGACCGGCCCCAACCCGGCGACGGCACCCTGCAACGCAGGAATCGAATGGTACAGGAAGTAGAGGTGCGAGAGTGTAGTAACCAGAGCCAATGAAGGCATCAGAAAGACGCTGGCTGAAAGCATGCCCCCCACTACTCCAAACAACCGATAGCCGATAAAAAACGCGGCGTTCACCGCAAACGATCCGAGAATCTGTCCCAGGCCCACGCCGTGCAAGAACTCCTCCCCTGTGAGCAGTTTGCGCTTCTGGACGAACTCCCGCTCCATCAGCGCAATTACCGCCATCCCGCCTCCGAATCCGATGCTGCCGATTTTGAGGAAGGCCGCGAGAAGGCGGAGCAGGGAAATGCGTTTGCCGTTAGATCGGGCGGGAGGGGCGGATGGCGACCGGCTCATCTGGCTGCGTGGTGTTCCCGGGCCACCAGCATGTTTCGCCACGCGCTCTCCAGTTCGCTTCGCGCGCGATCACTCAAGGGGACCGGCAATGCACCTGGCGCGTATGCTCGGCACAGGGCGATCATGTCACGAAGCCGCTCTACGAATTCGCGACAGGCTGAACAATCGGCCAAATGCCTTTCGACCTCTCCACAGTCCGCGAGTGGCAGTTCGAAATCCACGTAGTCCGAAAGCAGGGCGACGACATCTCGGCAACTCTCCGGATGGTGTTCCATGCTGAATAATTCAGACCGACCGGAAATTCCTAACCGGCGTACGCCTCAACGGGCGTAGTCACCACGGTTTCGATGGCGGGTGCGTGGAGCAAGGTGTTGTGGATCAGACACGCCTTGACTGCCCGCAGGACACCTGCCTGATGTTGCGGATCCAGTCCGGGAACGATGACCTCGATCCGAAACTGTCCCAGTCGCGCAGGTTGCGTGGCCTTTTCCGCGCTGACTTTCACTTCAAGGCTCTGGTGTGCCAAAGACCTGAACTTCATATATTGAGCGGCGTAGAACCCGGCGCAGGTCCCCAAGGAAACCAAAAGGTATTCAGGTGGCGTCATGCCGGTGTCTGAGCCCCCATTGTCGGGCGGCTGGTCGCAGATCACGCGGTGTCCCCGCGCACTGGCTTCAAATTTTACGTCTCCGAGGTGCTGAATTGTGACTTCCATAAGAGCTTCCAACATGAAAGATGCAGGTTGGCGCCAAAGGTGACAGGGCCAGAAAAGGCTGGAAGCGACGATTCATGATCCATGTCGTTCCAGAAACCTGATTCTGCCGCTGGCCCCGTGTCACCTTCTGACGAAACCTGCATCTTTCTCATCAGAAGCGCAATTCAGCTCCGATTTATGTTTATGCGAACCACTCTGGTATTTCTACTCGCCGTTCCCCTGTGGGCGCAGGATCCACTGTCGCTCCGCGAAGCCGTCCGCCTCGCCATCCGCGAGAATAAGGCGATCGCCGGCACCGCCGCGGGAGCGCAGGCTTCCGAGGCGCGAATCACGCAGGCCCGCGGAGGGAGGCTCCCAAAAATCAACTACTCCGAGTCCTTCACGCGCAGCGACAACCCGGTCTTCGTTTTCAGTTCGCTGCTCACCCAGCACCAATTCGGTGTTGAGAACTTCGCCATCGGCCCCTTGAACCGGCCGGACCCCCTCAACAACTTTCAATCTCAGGTCACGGTAGATCAGCCTATATATGATGCCGGCCAAACCCGGAATGCGGTGAAGGCGGCCGAGTTGGCCCAGAAGATGACTGGTGAAGAGCAGCGCCTCGTACAGATGAATGTTATCTCCCAAGCGGCGCACGCCTATTATGGCGCCGTTCTGGCGGCGGAGAACCTGAAGGCTGCGGAGCAGGCCGTTCGCTCCGCCGAAGCCGATCTAAAGCGCGCCGAAGCGGTCCGCGCCGCCGGCATGTCCACTGACGTCGATGTGCTGTCCATCCGCGTGCACCTGGCCGCAGTAACGGAGCAGCGGATCGATCGCGCCGCGGAT
>JBEKDV010000499.1:0-5389 GCA_050014175.1 Candidatus Solibacter sp.
GCTCCACGCTTCTTTCAGACGCTCCCTCACGGTTACGCCCTTGCGTTTCGCTATCACTTCACCTCCATCAGGTTGTGAAGGGGACTTGCACCCCCGAGTTGTCGAACATGCTCGGCACACAAGAAAAGCCGCCGAGGTGGGACCCCGGCGGCCAGAAGGAACCGAATGGTAGGGCTTCAGCCTTTGACCGAATAGCGGCGCTCTTCGTCTTCGGCCTTGGTGGACGTGACCGCAAGCCCCAGCTTCTTGCCCAGGACGCCGGACAGGAACCCACGGACCGAGTGCGCCTGCCAGCCGGTGGCTTTCATGAGTTCCTTCAGGGAGGCGCCGCCGGAGTGTTTCAGCAGGTCGAGGACCTGGGCGGTCTTGCTGCCCTGGCGGGCGCCGGTTGCCCTCTTGGGCGCCTTGGCCGACTTCGCGCCTTTGTTGGCCTTCTTCGCCGAGGTGGCCTGGCTTGCCCGACTTGGCCTTGGACGGCGCAACGTGGGCCTTCTGTGCGGCGGCCCGCGGCTTTTGGGACTGTTTTGGCTGCGCTGCCGGGGCACCGGCCCCGGTGTTGGCGGTTTCGACTGGAATGCCGTTCATGTTGGGTTCTCCTTCGGCGGTGATTACCGCGATCACATGAATCACTCGGGTTCGCCCGAATTGCAAGCTGATTCGGATAGGAATCCAAATTGGCGAAGGATCGGCGATGGAGGCGAATTCGGCCTCCAGATAGGGGCAGATAGGGGCAGATGGGGGTAGATAGGGGCAAATGGTAGGACACGGTGCAAAATTCGGTCACAAGATGGAACAGGCGATTGCCGCGCTGCTCTCCCACCGAAACGTGGAACAGGCGGCCCGCGCGGTCGGGATCAGCGCCAACACTCTCCTGCGGTGGACCAAGGAGCCGGAGTTCGACGCCGCGTGCCGGGAGGCGCGTCGTACAGCGTTCCTGCAATCGATCGGGCGGCTGCAAGATGCTTCGGGCGCAGCCGTGACGACTTTGTTGAAGATCATGCTGGACTCGAATGTGTCGGCAGGAACTCGGCTGCGGGCCATCGAGATTGCGCTAGTCCAGGCAGCCAAGGCCCTTGAGATGGAAGACTTCGAAGCGCGCGTGGCGGAGTTGGAGCGGGCAACAGACCCGGCCAAGAGGTCGCGCAGGCGTGCCGCGATTCTGACCTTGTCGAGCACCAAGGCTCTACCCGGTCCGGCGACAACGCCGGCGCAGATATCCGCGCCCGGCCTCGGCAGCTCGGAGACCGACAAGGATGACGTCGGTTAAGGCAATGGCCAAGAGGACACAGTCGAGCGCGGATGGTTTGACGGATTTGCCAAACAGCCGGATATCGGCGTTGGAGATCGCGCGGCGATTAAACGTCGGTCGCCTGGCGGTCTACTCGATGCTGAAGCAGGGGATCATCCCAGGGATCCGCCTGGGTCGACGGTGGATCATCACCAGGCGCGCGTACCTGGCCTGGGAGCGCACCTGCGGCCGTCGGGCGGGCGCTGGACTTCGACGCCCACCAGAGGTAGTGGTGGTGAACTGATGCCGGTATTCAAACGCAAGTACGGATCAGGGAAAGCCGTCTGGCGATACATGTTCAGCGCGCCGGGTTCCACCCGGCAGGACCGCCGGTTGATTGGGGAGGTAGGCTTCGCCAGCAAACAGGAGGCGGTGGACGCCGAGGCGCAGCGCCGCACCGAGGAACTCCAGAAGCACGAGCTGGCGAAGGACGGCGCCGCCGGCGTCGCCGCCGCCTTGCCGACGAGTCTGGGGATGCTCCTGGCGGAGTTCATGAAGCAGTACGCTCAGGAAAACTTGGCAGCGAAAACCGTTGAGCGATACCACGAGATGATCGTGTACCTCTCGCCGGAACTGCTCGCGATGGACGTGGGCGCGATCACGCCTCTACACTTGAGCCGGGAGTGGGTGCGGCTGCTGAAGTCGGGCGGCCACACGCGCAAGACCAAGGAGCCACGCGCGATGGCGCCGAAGACGGTGCGCAACATCGCCGGCCTGGTTTCCTCCGCTTATTTGCGCGCGATCAAGTGGGGGCTGGTCACCACCAACCCCGTCACGCACAGCGATCTCCCCAAGGTGAAGAAGCAGGCCGGCCTGGCGCTACTGCCATCGGAGCAGGACCAGATGGTCGTCAACGCGGTAGGACCGTGGTGCCTCGGGACCTTCCTCGAGCTGGCTGAGGCCACCGGATGCCGCCGCGGCGAGGTGCTGGCGCTGCGGTGGTGCGACATCAGGAACGATGCCGCCTTCGTGGATCGGTCGCTCTGCCAGACCAGGGATGGGCTGACCTTCAAAAGCACCAAGACGGAGAAGCCCCGCAGGATCGAGTTGCCGCCGACGATCATGCCGGTGCTGGCGCGCCACCGTGAACGCCAGAACGAGTTCCGCCGACAGTTCGGTGCGGACTACCGGAGCGATCTGGACCTGATCATCGCCAACCCGGATGGGACATCACTGAAGCCAGATTCGGTGTCGGGAACGGTCTCCAGGCTTTGCCGGATGCTGGGGCTGCCCAAGGGTGCATCGCTCCACACCATACGCCACAGCCACGCATCGCTTCTGCTGGAGAAAGGCGTGGACCTGGCGACCGTCAGCGAACGCCTCGGCCACTCGTCGGTGGCCACCACCGCCGCCATCTACAGCCACGCGATCCGCGGCAAGGACCGCGCCGCAGCCCAGGTTTGGGACGACCTCATGCAGCAGGCGCGCGCAGAGAAACCCGCGGGCGTATTCCTGTTGACGTGAGCGGGACTTCACAGGAGTGATACGGAATTAAAGATCTGAAAATGCTGACACCTCTCGGTGATATCGCGGTGCTGCCACCACCCTGGCCATGCGCGTGGGCCATTCGGGCGCTGCTTCGATTCTCACTCTTGTAATCCAAGGGGTTCCTGACGCGGTCGCGCGATCTCAAGATATTCCCTCTTGAGGTCACTGAGCAACTGCTTGAGGTCCTGAGCACGGGGATGCTTAGCACAACCGTCCTCTGCGTGGCTCACCAATGATCTCAGGAATCGCTCTTTGTCCATCGAGCTTGGTATCCCTCGCCTTGCCCATGCCAATCCCTGGCTACCGAGCACATGATACGGATAAGGATCAGCCTTTCCCCACCTTTCAATCTGAAACTCCAAACACGCCGTGGCATCCTTCGCGAGTACCGTCGCGCTCTCTGTGCCTGGTTTTTCTATCGCTTGAGCAAACCAGAGGTATGCTCGCTCGGTATCGACGTATGGGTCGTCTGGTGAAAGTCCCTTCGCCTGGTTCAGAAAATTGTCAGCCTGAGCGAGATCACCTCGTTCCACCTCGAGACTGCCACGCTGAAGCCAATAGTGGTAATCCCAGTTCAGGAGATTTTCCAACTCGCCATAGACATTCCGAGCGTATTCTACTCCGACGGTCCGAATTAGGAAGTCGTGATTAACTACGGTACGCAAAATGCGCCAGGGTCGAGCCGATCTCGACATCGTGACGCTTACCTTTGTCGCACCGATTTGTGCTAAACCGGAAATAAGTCCACCGATCTGACCTGTCAGTTGCAGTTGGTCTCGGATAAGTTCGGCAATTACGCGGTGGCGTGTCCAGATTGCGCCATCGTGTCCTACACGCAGCAAGTTGCGGCGAAGCAGGCGGTCCAGTTCGTTTAACGTTTTGTTCGAGGTATCCCCTGTCCCAAGCATGACTTCATCGCGGTAGAGCCCGATCCGGAATGAAGACGCTATCGCAACGAGGCCGTAAATCCGAGCAGCATCGACCTCGAGTTCAACCAGCTCCTCGACCGCCTTCTCTTCAAGCCACTTTCCGGATGTCGCCTTGATCATTGCCACCAGGAGTTGACGGCCAGCCAGTTCGCGAAATATGTGGCGCTGTTCATTCTGAGACTTACCCTTGAGTAGACCTAAGCGGTTCTCGCGGTCGAGAACCGCGATGAGGGCATCAATATCCTCATCGGCCAAGTGAGGCATGGGAAACTCACGGATGGGCACATCCCTGAGGATCTCTGGCTTCATTAACCGGTCCAAACGTCCCGACCGAATTGCCAGCATCAGCAAAGGATAGGGTTCGTTCGTGGTGAGTTCTCGAATCATCGGCGACAATTCTGATCCATAGACATCAGCATCATCAATCGCAATGACTTCTGGTGCATCTGCGGCTCGTGCAGAACTCCTAATCTCGCGAGGAGTTAGGTTCTCCTCTATGTCGGCCCAGCCCACTTTCACTCCTTCGGCAGTTAGACGCAGACAAATGCGCATCAGCGCTGTGCTCTTTCCCGAACCTGCTGTGCCGGTTACAATCAGAAGCCCAGAGATCGGAGCCTGTTGTTTAGCCGACGTGGCCTCGTCCCACAGCCGCTCGTCTGCAGAGCGCTCAATGGCTCTGCCACTTTGCAGGTCTGCCCAGACCGGCTGCGCGCCCAGCAGGTACTCGGTCTTCTCCTCGGGGTGAAGGGCGAGTGTTGCCACGTCCGCCAAGGCTCGACTCCGAAGTGGAGCGCCGACTTGGCTGAGGGTAGTGAGGCCGGCGGCCGAGGGTGTCACCATACGAGACAGGACCGTTGCGGCGAATTCGTCGGCGTACATGGGGATCCAGGCGACGTTATACTGAGCTAGCAACGCCTCTCGTGCGGGATTGAGTGCGGGCGTCACGAGGTACGATCGTGGCCGGAGTTCGCGAATTTGCCTGGGACCACGTGCGCGCCGGAGTTCAAGATGCTGCCACAACGGCGACTCGTCCAATTGCGTTCCGATAAACACGAAAGAATGGCTGAGGAGCTCCGCGGTCAGCCTAACATACCATGGTTCTTGCCGAGCCAGACGGTCTGCGTATTGTGTCACCGAGAATGTCACATTCGTCGGGATGTCCTGCAGCTTTCCATTCAGATGGATGATGTCGAGCACGTCCGCACGCACGGGATAGCCGGCGGCCTCGGGCAGACGCTCGGATGTGGCCGACAGAGAATCCAATCTACGTGGCAACCTGAAACGCCGCTGAACAGCTTCGGCGAGATCGTCGATATTCAGGGTGTAGCACCTGAACCATGCCAGTCCGTAGAGCTGGGCATACCACTCGGGGACAGTCTCTGCGTCGACCGAAAAGGACGAGGATAGAAGCGTACTGAGCTCGGCACGATGCCTGATTAGCGCGTACTCGAAGAGTTCCTGCAACGCTGCAGTGTCCGCGAAGTCTTGGCCGGGAAAGCATAAGCGCCACAAGGATTCCTTCAGTTCGCGCACCAGCGGCACCGGCTGCCCCAGAATGTTTCTTGCAGGGCGAGAGAATCCGGAGCCAGCGAATAGAACGGGAAGTCCCCGTTCAAACTGTCCGGCCAAATGCGGGATTGCCACTTCTTCAATCTCTTCTGTGGTCATTGAAGACGATACGAGA
>JBEKDV010000500.1:0-5373 GCA_050014175.1 Candidatus Solibacter sp.
CCTGAGGTTGAATTGGTTCTTGGCTGGAACCCAATCCAGCATATCAGGAGCTCAGCCTCTCACCGGCCGCCGATCTCCGTCCTCAACCGCTCAGTGAGCCCGCTAATTAGGACAGCACTGATCCTCTCTGTCCTGGCCGCTTTTCCATTTCCACTCTCGGCAAAACAGATTAACGGAACCCTACACCGTCCTGCCAAAGGGTTGGAGACGCTCAGGAGGCAACTGAAGAGAATGGTCTCCCACGGCATCCTCCACCAACCCCAGAGAGGGAAGTATGCAGCTAAAGGAACTAATACAGTAGTTACACACGAATGTCCCCGTTTCTCAGGATCTGTGGAAATCTCCACGCAACTCGCTGAAGAGATGAAGCTTACATCGATTATCCTGTCCCGGCTGGCGTCTGACCTCTCGCTGGATGCGGTCCGCACCATCCCGGAGGACAGGGTGGACGCCGGCTACACCCGACGCGCATGGGGGGAGTACCGACGTCTCCGCGCCGAGGCGGAAGCGATAGCCGAGATCGACTACGACCTCTACTGCGACCCCTCCACCTATCCCGCCCTGAAAGCGGAGATAATCGAGGTGCTCGCCGCCCACCGTCTCAACCTCGGCACGGAGCTAGCCGTACTCCGCACTTCTCGGTATATCGCAACATGGCCGGAGGAGGAGTCTGTCCGCGATTGCGAACAGGATACGATAGCCCGCCTTTGGGTCGAGCAGGACGCCGAGAGACGCGCATGGTTCAGTCAGTTTCCGGTGTGCGCCAAGAGCATTGCCCAGGCCCGCGCCGGCAAAGAGGCAGCATGACCCAGGCCCAGGCGCCAGAAACCACAACCACAACGAAATCTTACCCAGCAAGGGAGCTATACTTACCAAAAGGCATGACCGAACAGGCGGGAAAAGCGTGTTCGAAATGCACAGATCAGGGTGGGATAAAGGAGGGAATGACTGGTGTCTCTTTGCGATCACTCGCCACAATCCGCGTGAAGTAGACGGCCGCATGTCCCTGGATCAGGCCCGGATCCGAACCTCAGCCGGAATCGTCGATAACTGCCGGGACGGAGTCTCGCTTTCATTGGTGTCCCAACTTTCTCTGAAGCCTCGACCGCCTGTACGAGGAATCCGCTCCAGCTCAATTGCAGCGGGAGGCGTTCCTTTGCGCCGTCCTGGGTCCCTTCGACAGTCAGGGCTTCACGATCAAGGAACAGGTGGAGCTTCTGCCGGAGAAATCGGAACTGAATCAGGCTCTTCCGGATGAATTCGCCGGCGAAGACCGGGCATTCACCGAGCGCGTGGGCCGACGATACGAAATGAGAGGACTTCACCTGGTCAAGGCCGGCACGAACCGGGACAAAGTCGTCCTGTGGAGGGTTCTGGGCAGGACGGCAAGACAGAATGAGCGCTGCCTTCCCTCAAGCGGCGTTCCCACCGTATCTCCGCACCAGGTTGGCGTTGTCTAGCGGTTGGTCGCTGTATTCGTCGTACATGCCGACGATAACGCCGTCGCCGGGCTTGATGGCCGCAAAGGTGTCGCGAAACGCGCTTTCCACCCATTCCGGCTTCTCCGACATGCGGCCGGCGGCGAGAATCTTGAACGCCAGGCAGGGACGCTTCGTTTGCCGGATCATCCGGAACATCCGCGGTGGGTCTTCCTGGAGATATACTTCCCCTACCGGCAGCGGCACGTGACCCAGCAGGTCCTTCAGCTCCGCCGCAGTCCGGTGACGCTCGTAGACGCAGGTCATGTAGTAATCGACGTCCCAGCCCTTGGATTCGACCGTGTCCACGACGGCTGGCATGTGGGTCGATACGCCCACCAGCACACCCGCGTCGCGAACCCGCTTCAGGTAGTCCCTCATCTCGTCCACCTTGCCAGCTTTGAAGAGCCAGTCCGTGTACTCGCCATGATGCGCGATGCCAATGGAACCGCCTTTCACCAGCGTTTGAATGCTCGCGTCGTCGCCGGCATCAATGGCCAGAAAGTGCATCTTGAGCCCCTCGTCCGTGCAGCGCCGGTAGAGGTCCATGGACCCAAGGCCGGATTGCCAGCAGTTGATGCCGACTTCCTGGCAGCGGTGCAACGTCTTCTGGATCTGATCCGGCGTGAAGTAGCGGCGCAACTGCCGATTGAAGAAAACCGACAGGTGCGAGCCGGCGCCGAACGTGTTATTGCCGCAAATCAGGCGGGACAGCGAGTACTTTCCTAGCCGTATCTGCGGCAACCGGGGCGCAACGCTTGCGGCCGCCTGCTGCGCCGTCGCCGCCAGGATTCCGCTCTTCTTCAGGAAATCACGCCGGCTATCAGACATGGATTTCTCCTTGGCGACAGTATACACAGGATCTCGCGCAGCTTCATCCATTTCAACAACGTGTTCGGTGCTACGCCGATGGCGCGGTCAGCCTCCCAACATCGCCGACTTCCACGCCGCCTTTGAGTTGATACTCTTGAGGAGGAGGGCGGGGAAGCGTAACCTCGGCAGCCGCGCCATTAGGCCATGAGAGTTCTTCTGGTTTCCGCGAACACCGAAAGGACGGCCATCATCCCCTTGCCGCTTGGGCCGGCGTTTGTTGCTGCCGCCTGCCGGCGGGCCGGCCATGAAACGGTCCTGCTGGACTTGATGTCCGAGAGCGACGCGATACCCGCGCTCCAGAAGCGCATCGCAGAGTTCCGGCCCGGCGTGATTGGCATTTCGGTGCGCAACATCGATGACCAGAACATGACCAGCCCGAAGTTCTTGCTGCCGGCGATTCGCGAGGTCGTGGCGGTGTGCCGCAGGCTGTGCGATGCTCCGATCGTCCTGGGTGGCCCCGGCTACAGCATGTTCCCGGTGAGCGCGCTGCGCTTCCTCCAAGCCGACATGGGAGTCCGGGGCGAAGGGGAAATCGTGTTCCCCGCACTGCTGGAGCGGCTGCAGAGTGGCTCCGACCCGTATGGCCTGCCTGGCGTTTACCGCCCCGGCCATCCCCCAGCGGGGGTGATCTTCAGCACCAGCCTGGAGGACCTGCCACTGCCCGAATCCCGTTTGTGGCTTCCGGCCGTGCGGCCGAGCCGCGATTCCTGGATACCGGTCCAGGGAAAGCGCGGCTGTCCGATGGGCTGTAGTTTCTGCGCCACCAAGCTGATCGAAGGCACGCATATTCGCCAGCGGTCGCCGGAGAGCATCGCTCAGTGGATGGAGCAGGTTGCGGCGTGCGGTTTCCGCAATTTCTGCGCGGTGGACAACACGTTCAACATTCCGCCCTCTTACGCCAAGGGGCTTTGCCGGGAGATCATCCGGCGGGGCCTGGATATCAACCTGTGGTGCATCGTGTATCCCAAGTGGGTGGATCGCGAACTGGCGGAGCTGATGGCCAGAGCCGGCTGCCACGAGGTCAGTCTCGGGTTTGAAAGCGGTTCGGACTGCGTGCTGACCCGGTTCCACAAGAAGTTCCGCGCAGGGGAGGTGCGGACCACCGCGGAAATGTTTCGACAAGCCGGCATCCGGCGCACAGGGTTCCTGATGCTTGGAGGGCCGGGGGAGACCAGAGGAACGGTCGAAGAGAGTCTCGCCTTTGCCGATTCCCTCGATCTCGACTCTCTGAAAATCACGGTGGGCATTCGCATCTACCCGGGAACGGATCTCGCGGCTACCGCGGTGGCCGAAGGCATGATTACGCCGGAGGACGATCTGTTGCGGCCCACATTCTACCTAGCTCCGCAGATCCAGGAGTGGCTGCCTCCCCGAATTGCCGACTTTAAAGCTTCGCGCTCTTGGGTGATGTAGAGCGCTTTGCGAGGCAAGACCCCGAACGCGCGCGGCTGGCTACGGCACGGCGGCCAAGGGCGCGCGTGCGTAGAGCGCCAGATCTGCGATCACCCGCTGAATCCTCTCGCGCCGATACGGTTCCCCGACCAGATCAAAGGCTCCTGCTTCGAGCAGGTCAGTCCAACCCCGTCGACTTGCGGCAGGAAGGGTATCAGCGGCGTCGGCTCCGGACGCCGCCCGCCCATCCGTGCCAAATCCTGGAATCCTCCGTCTGGCAACCATCGCGTGCTGAAAATGGCACCTACTGCGCAGCGACCGATGGAGCGACCGATGGAGCGTTCGCCGCCTTCTTCTGAGGCTTCTTCACCACGGTCTTCGTCGTCGCCACTTTCACTGGAGCCTTTGCCGCCGCTTTCTTTGCAGTAGTCTTCTTCGCAGCAGGCTTCTTTGCCACAACTGGCGTCTCCGCTTTCTTCGCGGCATGGAACGCAGCCCAGCGCTTCTTTGTAGCTTCACCAATCGCCCGTCTGCCCGCGGCACTGAGCTTCCGTTTGGGCGCTTTGGATGCAGCGGCTGTTTGCGACGACGGCTCGGATGGCTCCCTGGATTCAGCCCATCGTTTCCGTTGTGCATCACCGATGCGCTTCCGGGCGGCTGCACTCATCTTTCGCCGCCTGCCTTTTGGAGCTTCCGAAGTAGCGGCGGGCGCTGGACGGCCACCGGAGAGCATGGCCCGGATCTCGGCAATTTGAGCGTCGATACGGAGCTTTTGCTGTTCAAAACCTCCAATGGCGGCAGTCAGAATCTCGGGGGAGAGCTTTTGTGTAGGCATGTGAATCAGTCCAACTCGCTTGACGTTGTAACGACAAGACCGTTGTACTATCCTGGCATCAAGGCGCGAATTGACTCCTGGCTCGCTAGCTCCATCTTCTATCTCCATGGATTAGAACCGTCGTCATGGGCGGTCGCCAACGCGAACGCCGCCCTGCCATTCTTATAGGCTGGAGCGATGATTATTTCCACTCAAGCGACGAGACGTGCTGCGAAGGCCAATAGTACCTTGGGTTCATGTCGAAGGATATCCAGACCAGACGGGACAGCGGTTTCTGCGGACGCTGAATATCGAGACTGGGAAGGTCTTTTGGGAGGTGGAGGCGGCGAAGGCGAAGACATGGGCGGGGGTGCTGGCGACGGTGGGCGGCGTAGTGTTCTAAGGGAAGCCGAACGCAGGATTCGAGGCGGTGGACGAGCGGTATGGAAGAGGTGTGATGTGGACGGCGCTGACCGGATGGCAGCGGTGCGCGCCTATCTCTTGCCATTCGTGTTGTCCGGACCGAAACGAACGTGCACAGCGCTATACGGCACGGGCGAATTCCCATAAAGAGCGAGCTTTCCACCCCAGGACACGAACACGATGACGAGCGCAGCGGCAAAACCGAAGGCAACGGTCTTCCGGATCCACGGCAGATACGAACTGTCAGTCACCTCGCCGTCCACGCCGGAGTTAGGTTGGGCAAATGTCCCCACCGCCATCAGGATGGTACAGCAGGCCGCGTTGATGGTAATGGCCCACTCCGTCACCAGGCGAATCTCGCCGAACCGTGGCAGCGTATGCGTGAAATTGATC
>JBEKDV010000501.1:0-5368 GCA_050014175.1 Candidatus Solibacter sp.
ACGAACTGGGTCGTTACCACGCACGCCGACATGAACATCATCGAGCCTCGGCCGCCACCCTTAGCCAGCATCTCGCCCAAGAGCGGCAGCATCGCGGCGTTCGCAAAATGGAACATCACGGCGCAGACGAGAAAGAGCACCAGTGGGCGATCCCGGAAGAGCACCCAGACGCTTTCCACTTTGCCGCCTTTCTCGCCGTCCTTTGCGCCACGGGCGAGCTCGTAGTCAATCTCGGCGGGTCGGATCAGAAGCAGGACGAGAATCGTCGGGACCGCGAGAGCCACGACGAAGAAGAAGATGCTCCGGTTGGAAACGAGGTAGCCGAGGAGGCCCATCGACACGGCGGCAATCACGTTACCCGCAGAGTTGAACGTCTGATTGCGACCTTGGCGGGCGTCGAATGCGGCGCGTCCGACAACCCCGAGCGACATCGCGCAGATGGCTGGGATAAAGACGCTGGACGTGCCGCCAATCAAGACCTGGGCGCCCATGATGGGCCAGAACGACGGAAACAGAGCCATCAGCAGCGCTCCCGCAGCCAGCGCGGCCACGGCCACCCCGACCAGCGCTCGCTTCGACCGGAGGAAGTCAACGAGCCCTCCAGCCGGCGTCTGCGTGAGAATTCCCGCAATCCCGCCGACCGTGAGCGCGAGCCCGACGCGCTCTTCGTTCCACTTGTAGCCAGCGAGGTAAATCGCGAGGAACGGCCCCACCCCCGTCTGCACGTCGGCGAGGAGAAAATTGAGCCAATCGAGGCCAAGCAGCGTTCCCCGCGAAGGGGACGTTTTGGTCTCAATGGAGACGTCAGGCTCGCGCGCTCTCTTCATCAGGATTCTCCTTTTTTGGCTCTGAATCGCTCGAATTGCCGTGCTGCTAAGCGGTTTTGCAAGGCTAAAGCCGCATTTTCAAACGAGAAGCGGAGTGATGCTGCACCATGTTGGACTTTAGCCCGGCGATGGCGGGCGCCTCGCGCTCGAAACGTTCCCTGAATTGAGCCTGTGAGACTTTGAGAGCGACCATGCGGTCGAGGTGGGTGTCGCGCGCCTTATACACCTCGCCCATGCCACCGGCACCAATGTGCGCAACTACTTCATAGGGACCCAGACGGCTACCGGACGCAAGCGGCATATTGTCAATTATGTACCAAGAGGCGGTACGTAAGACACTTTCGAACTACTTAAGGCAATTCCAGAATGGTCGTTCACCCGGAAAAAGTTTCAGAAGGCCGTGTAGCCGCCGACTCGCGGAGGTGTTGCGACCGCGCTTGGCCGGTGGTCACTCGCGGGTAGTCGCCAAGTGTTTAGGAACTGGTCGGGGACAGGCCGGAACCACTTGGCTGGTAAACGCGCAAACCACGGATTGTGCGTGGGCCGGAACCGAGACCAGCCGTGGAGCTACCGATATTACGAAATAACGCTCCCGCGCCCCGCCTGGCTCGGGCGAAAGTTAATTCCCGTCGCCGGCGATCCGTTCGAAACCTCGCTTGAGCTTCTGGAAGCCGTCAAAAGACGCAGGGCCTGATTGTTGGTGGTAAGGGCTGTTACCGCCAGAGATCCTTTCTCGGGCCTCAGCGGCCGGGGTTTCCCGGCAGCACATTGGAGATATTAAGGTATGCAAATAGTGCTCCAACAGCTTCAAGCGAAGCGGATAGTTGTTACACTTGTGTCGGTCGCGAGGCCAACCGGGGGATTCCGTATGGATCGCGAGTCTAATTCGAAGGTGCCGAAGTGGGTGGAGGCTCTGAAGAAAGGGGCGCTGGTTGGGGTTATGTTCGGATTGCACCGTTGCGACCGTGGACTGGAAGCGGGGCGGCGTCCCCTGCAGGGAAAGAAGTGCTACGTGCCGGCGATGGGGCAGGGGACGACAGAGGCGGTCTGCGCCTGCTTCCGGCGGATGGGGGTGGACGCGGAGCCCACGCCCGAATCGAACGAGCGGACGCGGGAACTGGGGCGGCGGTACAACGATGGCGACGCCTGCTACCCGGCGGTTGTGATGACTGGTGACTTCGTGCGGATCACGGAGCGCTTGGGGTTCGAGCCGTCGCAAAGCGTTTTCTTTATGCCGTCCGCGGAAGGGCCGTGCCGGCTGGGTCAATATAGTGTAGCCCTGGGCAGCGCGCTCCAGGAACGAGGTTTCGGCGCCGTGCAAATTCTCTCGCCCAGCGACCGGAACGGGTTTGCCGACCTCGACGGTCTGGGGAAAGGCTTGTGCCGGCTGATGTGGCGGGCGATGGTGGCTGCCGATCTGCTACACGCCGCGCTATTGCGGACCCGTCCCTATGAAATAGTGGCGGGCGCGGCGGAGCGGGCGTTCGGCGAGTCGCTGGACGATCTGTGCGCGACCATTCGCACGGCGTGCGGCGAAGCCGGGTGCCAGTTGCGGGGACTGGTGGCTGCCATGCGGCGGGCGAGCGCGCGGTTCCGCGCGATTCCGGTGCGGCGGGAGGTGCGGCTGCGCATAGGACTGGTGGGCGAGGTCTTTTGCCGGCTGAACGTGTACGCCAATGCGGGGCTGGTCCGGGAACTGGAGCGGCAGGGGGCGGAGGTGTGGCTGAGCGGCGCCAGCGAACTGCTCGACTACGGCAACGAAGTCGAGTTTCAAGGGCTGCGCCTGGTGGGACGCCGGTGGTCCACCGAAATGGGGAAGGCGCGGCTGCGCACGGCGGCGCAGAGGGCCGACCAGCGCGCGCTGGGGCGGCCGTTCGGCGAATGCCAGGAACCGGATACGGCGGAGCTGCTGACGCTGGCCAAGCCCTACCTGCCGGGGAACTCGGTGGTAGGGGAGATGGTGGTGAGCGTGGGGAAGGCGGCGTGGCTGGCACGCCACGGGGCCGCCGGCGTGATCGATGTGAGCCCTTTTATGTGCATGAACGGGATTGTGAGTGAAGCCATCTATCCACGGCTGAGCCGCGACCACGGCGGGATGCCGGTCCGCAATCTCTATTTCGACGGAACACATGCGGACGTGGAGAGCGACGTCGGAGTGTTTCTCGAGGTGGCGCGGGGTTATCTTGCCAGGAGCAGCTTTGGCTTGGACGCAGACGAAAGGAGGAATTCATGAATCGGTGGTGGATGACGGCGATGATTATGGCGTTGGGGCTGTTGGCCGCCGGGTGTATGGACCGGCACCGCCTCGCGCAGCCGGGGCCGGTGACGCCGGACCCGAAATCGGCGATCGTGGGGATTACCACGCGCGATGGTGTCGAGGTGAAGTTTGACGGGCCCGCGACCGTCCAGGGCGACAAACTGATGGCGCGGGTGAAGCACAAGCCTTATGAAACGGCGCTTGCCAATGTCCAGCGCTATTGGGTGGAAACGCGCAGCCTGAACAAGGCGAAAACGATCGGGCTGGTGGCAGGCGTGACAGTGGCAGTGGTGGCGGTCGTGGTGGCGGCGGCGCTCGCAGCTAGCCTCGGCGGCCTCGGCAGCGGCGGCGGCGGTTATGGCGCCGGCGGTTGTTGCCTCTACGTATACTCGTGGGACGGTGAGCGGTACAACCTCGACACCGAGGCCTATACCGGGGCGATCACACGCGGCCTGGAGCGGGACGACTTCTCGCTGCTGCAAAAAGTTCGTGAGCAGGACGGCGAGTACCGGCTTCTGATCTCCAACGACGCCGACGAGACGCAGTACACCGACCTTTTGGAGCTGTGGGTAGTGGATCACGAGCACGGTGTGACGCCGCGTTCGGGAAGCGACGGCTCGCTCTACAGCGTCGCGGCACCGCTCGGGCCGCTGGCCGCGCGCGATGGCCAGGGCACCGACCTGCTGGCGTGGCTGACGAAGCGCGACGGCCTGATCTGGGAGCCGGAACCCGCCGCGCAGCGCCAGGAAGTGATATTGACCTTTCCCAAGCCCGCCGGCGCGCAGCAGGCGAAACTGGTGGCCAGCGCGACCGAGACACCCTGGGCCGGTGAGATGGCAGGGCGCATGCTCGGCCTGCTCGGGCCGCAATTGCCCGCCTGGTATGAGCAGATCGACCGCAATCCGGCGGTCCGCCAGGAGTTGCTGGCCTGGATGGCGCGCGAGGAGTTGTTCGCCCTGCGGATCGAGGTGGAAGAAGCCACCGGGTGGCAGGTGCGCGGCATGATGCCAATCGCCGGACCGTTCGTCTCCGACGAGCGGGTGGCGCCGCTGGATGTGAGCCGCGCGGTTGGCAACCAGCTTCGCGTGCGTCTGCGTCCCCCCGCCGGATTCTGGGCCTTCAACTCGTTCGCGGTGGACTACAGCGCGGAGCGCCCGCTGCCGGTGACGCGGCTGGAGCCGGTGCGGGCGCGGGACGCGGCCGGGCGGGATCTGCTGCCGGCGTTGCGCGTGGCTGACGGCCGGTATTACGAGATGCACCAGGTGGGCGAGAGGGCGAGTGTGGCCTTTGCGGCACCATCAGCGGCGCCCGGGATGGAGCGAACGTTGTTCCTGCACAGCCGGGGCTACTACCACATGCACGTCGCGGAGGGCGGCGAACCTGATGCAGTGGCGTTTCAGAAGATCCTTACGGAACCGGGAGCGGGAACGGCGTTCTCGGCCAAGGTCTACGCCGGGAAGAGCCGGTAGAGGAGGACGTGTAGGACTCTGCGGTCGATGCCTGCCCATCGCCACATTCCCTTGCGAGACAGAAGCGCGTTGCTGCGCCTTCGCCGATGACGAACGAATTGTTGCCGGCAACGCAGGCGGCCGGGTGCACATCCTCTCGGTAGAGGAGTCCGGTTCCCGTGGAATGTCGACGAAAGCAAAGGCCTGACGCCAACGTGCGCCAAGATCCTCAGGGTGAGGGATCCGTGCCTGTAATCGGGGCTTCGGCAGAGGGCAGCTCAGGCTCCGGCCGGGAGCGCCCACCATCCGCTGCTCCCAGCAGAAACTGCTGGTCCACCACGTCAACCGGTTATCGCCCCGAATCATGGCTCCCCTCGGAGACTATGCGGCTGGGCGCTCCCCATAGACTGGATAGCTGTCGCGAAATCCCCTTCGCACCAGCAAGGGTTCCTCGTCGAGCTGTGGGACGCCGCCCGACCGGTGATTCTCGGTGGGTCGCCCCTGGGCGGCGAGGTACTCGGGAAGCGGGTCCGTACTGCCGTCAACGCTACCGATATCACCAGATATCGCCCCGCATTCCGCTCGGCCGGCCCCCCACCCAACTGCCGATGAAAAGATGAAAAGGCGAACGGCGTGGCCGCAAAAAAGCCGCCACCCTCGCAGGCAGCGGCCTCAACCCGGACTCCGATCCGGAGTCCCTACTTCTTGATCTGGTAGTATGCGGAGCACATTATTATGCGGAGTCGGCGGCGTCCAGCGCGGGATTGGCGCCGGAACTGAAGGCTTTTCGCTCCGCATAATTCTACCTGGGAGAATTCTCGATGGAGAATTCTCAT
>JBEKDV010000502.1:0-5300 GCA_050014175.1 Candidatus Solibacter sp.
CTTCGCCATCGCCCGCACCACCCCCAGCGCCTGATCGATCTCCCTCGGACTATTGAAAATGTGCGTGCAGTGCCGCACTCCGATGGCGCCCGACGCCCGCGGGCGCAGCCGTGCGCGCGCCCACATCTCATCCTGCAAGCGCTGCCCCGTCACCCCGTCCACTCCATACACCGTGATGCCGGCGCACATGGCGGCGGCCGATGGCGTATAGAGGCGCGTACCGGGTATCTTGCGCAGGCCGTCGCGCAGATAGTCGCCCAGGAATTTCACCCGCTCGTGTATCCGCTCCGCCCCGATCCCATTATGAAAATCCAGCGCCGCGTCCACGCCCATCAACAGCGAAAGGCTGCCCGTGCCGCGCTGCGTGAAGCGGTAGCCATCGTCTTCATGGTTGTTCCAGTTCGAGCTGGCGAGCGTCGACCACACCCCGCGCGCGCGATCCTTCCGCACATACAGAAACCCCGCGCCGGCCGGCGCCAGCAGCCACTTATGAAAGCAGCCGACGTACGCATCGCAGCCCATCTCGCCCACGTCCACCGGAATCTGCCCCACCGCCTGCGCGCCATCGATCACCGTGAAGATGCCGCGCGCCCGCGCCTCGGCGCACATCTCTTTCACCGGCAGAATCGCGCCGCTCCCCGTGATCACGTGGGAGATCGCGAGCACCCGCGTGCGCGCATTCAGCGCGTTGCGGAACACGTCCATCACCTCACTGGCGCTCTCCGCCGGCTTGGGGATGTGCACCGTCTGCACGCTGGCGCCGTGACGCCTGGCCGCATTCAGCCAGGGACACTGCCCGCCCGGATGCTCCTGGTCGCTGATCAGAATCTCGCTGCCGGCTTCCACTTCCAGCCCGGCGGCGACGTAGCTCATCGCCGCCGTGACATTCTCCGTGAGCGCAATCTCCGCCACGTCGGCCTTCAGCAGGCGCGCGGTCTTGGCCCGGATCTCCGGCATGGGACCGTAGCCCGCGATCCATTCCTCACCCGGCTTGTAGTCCCAATCCGCGATGTCCGTGGCCATCTTGCGCAGATGCTCCACCGTGCGGTCCAGCACCACCTTCGGCATGGCGCCAATGGTGCCGTTGTTGAAAAATACTTTGTCGCGCGCCAGCGGAAACTGATCGCGGACGCGCGCCCAGTAGGCGGGGTCGTCCGGGCGCGGCAGCGCGCTCGCGCCCGCGCCCCGGCTCTGCGCGCGCGCCACCAGCGGCGCGGCCAGCGAGGCAAGAAAGTTGCGGCGAAGAGTCATGCAATTCCTCCAAACGTCATTCCGGCTTAAGGGGAGTGTACACGATTGGCCGCCATCCGGCTACGCCCGCCGGCGCAGCCTCCGAGATATCATGGCTCAACAAGGAGATTGTGCAATGAGCCGCGGAACGCTTTTTCTCGCCATGTTGTTTGCCCCGCTTGCCTGGCCGCAGGCCCCACCCACCGACACCCTGGTCTCGCCCGAGGTCCAGCCGGACCGGCGCGTGACGTTCCGTCTGCGCGCCCCGAAGGCGAGCGAGGTGACGCTTTCCATGGATTACATGTCCGCCGCCTCCCCCCAGAAGATGACCCGCGACAGCGAAGGTGTCTGGAGCGTGACCATCGGACCGCTGGACCCGACGGTCTACATTTACTCCTTCACCGTGGACGGCGTCACCATGGCCGACCCGGTGAACCCCAATGTGAAACTGCGCGCGCGCACCTCGGCCAGTATGGTGGAGGTCCCCGCCGAATCGCCCGCCCTCTGGGAGGCGCGCGACGTTCCTCATGGCGCGGTGGAGATCAATTGGCAGAAATCGTCGGCGATCAATGGCGAAACCCGCTGGATTTGGGTATACACGCCGCCGGGCTACGAGAAGGACATCCAACAGCGGTATCCGGTGCTCTACCTGTTTCACGGCTCCAACGACACCGCCGGCGGCTGGACGCTGGCCGGGCACGCCAACTTCATCCTCGATAACCTGCTGGCGGAAAAAAAGGCGGTCCCCATGATCATCGTGATGCCCTTCGGCCACGCCGTGCCCTTCGGGGCGCGCGGCGGGCAGGTCAACAACACGGACCTCTATGAAAAGTACGTGCTGAAGGACGTCATGCCGCTGGTGGAATCCAAATATCGCGTCCGCGCGGGGCGCGAAAACCGCGCCATCGCCGGCCTTTCCATGGGCGGAGGGCAGACCCTCGCCATCGGCTTCCGCCACCTGGACCTGTTCGGCGCCATCGGCGCCTTCAGCGCCGCGATCCCCGCCGATTTCGAGAAGGAATTCGCGCAGATCGTCGCCAATCCGAAGGACGTCAACGCGAAGCTAAAAGTGTTCTGGTTCGCTTGCGGCCGGCAGGACAGCCTCTTCGACCGCTCGCAAAAACTCTCCGATCTCCTCGATTCCCACCAGATCAGGCACACCTTCCGGCCCAGCGAAGGCGCGCACGTCTACAAAGTGTGGCGGCTCTACCTCAGCGAATTCGCGCCGCTCTTGTTCCGGTAGGTGGCGCAGGCGGGGTACCCTCTGGGTCCGCCTGCGTGTCTCGTTTTTGCGATCCATCACCAATTCGTGATCGAGCCATCCGGCCGGAAATAGGTCTGCGCCCGCGCCGTCACCGGCTGCGTGATCTCCGTCACCAGCTTGAGCGGCTTCAGATCCAGCTCCACGCCCAGCCCCGGCCGGTCGTTCGCATACAGCTTGCCGTTCTTGAAATCCAGCCACGCCGGAAGGTGCGGGATGGTGCGGCCCGAGTAGGTGTATTCCACCAGCAGCGGGCCGGAAAACGTGCCCAGCGCGTGGATCAGCGCCGCCGTGGCGATGGGCCCGGTGAAGTGCGGAATGATGCCCACGAAGTGCGTTTCGCAGATCGCCGCGATCTTCATCATCTCCGTGATGCCGCCCACATTGGGCAGGCTCGCGCGCACATAGTCCAGGTCGTGGTTCTCCACCAGCCGGTTGAAATCCCAGCGGTAACCCCATTCCTCGCCCGCCGCGATCGGCACCTTGGCCGTGCGCCGCAACAGCGGCAGGTCCTCGCGGAACGCCTCGTCGCGCACCGGGTCCTCCACAAAGTAGGGCGCCAGGTCCTTGATCAGCTCGCAGCCGCGAACCGCCTCCGAAAGGTCGAACCGCTGGTGAAAATCCACGCACCAATCGCCGTTCTTGCCGACCCCCTCGCGGGCCTGCGCGCTCTCCTCGTACAGCTTGTTGAGCCGCTCGTGCGTGTTGAACGTGCCGTTGGCCGGCGCGTCGGCCGCGCCCGAACGGTACGCGCGAAAACCGGCTTCCATGGTGGCCCGCGCCCGCTCCACCACGCTCATGCCGGAGCGTATGCCCGGAATCACGCCGCCGGTGGGATAGCACTCGCAGTAATTCCGCACCATCCCGCCCAGCAGGGCGTGCACCGGCCGCCCCAGCACCTTGCCCTTGATGTCCCACAGCGCCAGGTCGAGCGCGCCGATGGCGTGGATCTTCTCGCGCCCCGGCGGATAGAAGAACGAGCGCGTCATGTCCTGCCACAGGCGCTCGATATACTGCGGATCCTGCCCGATCAGCCGCCCCGCCGATTGCTCCAGCGTATCGCGCGCGCCGCCTTCCCCGATCCCGGTGATGCCGGCATCGGTCTCCACCGTGACCACCAGGTCGCTCTGGTTGAACAGCGGGTTCGGCCGCTCCGGCGCGTACACGCGCACCCGCGTGATCTTCATCTTCGGGATGGCGGCGTGAACCACCTGGCGCCCGGCCACCGACAATCCGGCGGCCGACACCGCGGATTTCAAGAGTGCCCTACGATTCATGCCAACCAATGTACAGCAATCGCCGCCCACGGGATAGCAGCCGCTCACCGCGGCGCCCTGAGCTCGCGTACCAGTGCTTCCACATCCTCCAATTTCTCGCCCAGCAGATTGAGCTTGTGCGCCATCCCTTGGATCTCCGATTCGGCGCGCCGGTTGACCGCGTAATCCAGTTCACCGCGCAGGCGGTCTTTGACGTCCTGCCGGTTCTGGCTCATCATGATCACCGGCGCCTGCACCGCCGCCAGCATGGAGAGAAACAGGTTCAGCAGAATAAACGGGTACGGATCCCACGCCTGCCTGCCAAGCCACACGTTGATCGCGGTGTACGTCACCAGCACGCAGCCGAACGCCATGATAAACGTCCACGACCCGCCGAATCGCGCCACCGCATCGGCAAGGGACTCGCCCGTCGTCGTCTGCTCCTCGATCACTTCATTTGGATTGCGCGCCGAGCGCACGCGCACCAGCCGCTGCGAGCCGTGGTACTGCTTGCCCAGCACGGCGAGCATGTCCATCCCGGCATGCGGCTTGCGTTCCAACAGCACCATGATGTCGTGACGGTCCACTTCGATGCAGACGGCCTCCTCGGCGGCCTCCGCGCTGGTCTGGTGCGGCGTCTGGTCCAGCATGGAGGCGAAACCGAAAAACTCGCCCACCGCCGGCTGGTCCACCACCACTTCCTGTTGATCCTCATCCACCGTGGTCACGCGCACCGCGCCGGACACCACGATGTAGCCGCGCCCTCCGGCTTCGCCTGCCCTGTAAATGCGATGCCGCGGCGCGTACGTCTGCAGTTCCACCTGGCTCGCAAGTACCGCTATCTCGTCGTCATCGAGCAATGCAAATAACGGAACCTGCCTCAACGTTTCGGGGTCGCAAGCCATGCCTCACCTCGCCCCCAGGATTCCATACCCCGAGCCGGCGTGTCACCAGGAATTTTCCCGCCCGCCATTCATTGTGCGTTCATCTCGCACCGGTCAGAATGGAAGGAGTGCGCATCCTGCTGGTGGAAGACGAAACCCGTGTCGCCGGATTTATCGCCAAAGGCCTCCGTGAGCAGGCCTACGCGGTGGATATCGCCGCCGATGGCGAGAACGCTCTCTACCAGGCCGCCGTCAATCACTACGATCTGGTGGTCCTCGATCGTATGCTGCCCCTCAAGAACGGGGATGCGGTTTGCCGCGAACTGCGCGCCGCCGGCTTCCGCGCCCCCATCCTGATGCTGACCGCGCGCGATGCCATCGACGACCGCGTGGCGGGGCTCGATGCCGGCGCCGACGATTACCTCGTCAAGCCCTTCGACTTCAAGGAACTCCTCGCCCGCCTGCGCGCCCTCTCGCGCCGCTCCGGCGTCCCCCGCCCCGAAGTGCTCCAGGCCGCCGACCTGGCCTTGAACACCGCCAGCCACGCCGTCACCCGCGCCGGCCGCCCCGTCAGCCTCACCGCCAAGGAGTACGCACTGCTCGAATTCCTGGTGCTCCACCAGGACCGCATTGTCGGCCGCGAAGCCATCGCCGAACACGTCTGGGACG
>JBEKDV010000503.1:0-5292 GCA_050014175.1 Candidatus Solibacter sp.
GCTGCAGGCTGGAGCGCCCTCCGATTACGACCATGTCACCTTCGTTAAGGCCCGACCGCACCTCCACCTTGTCCGCCGTCTCCAGGCCAAGCTGGATTTTGCGGATCTCCACACGCTGATTCGGCGTCACCACCATCACCTGGCCGGTCCCACCCTCCGAATCCACCGCCGTCATGGGTACCGCCAGCACGGCCTTGCGTTCGTTCAGCGTGAGATTGACTTCGGCATACATTCCGGGTATCAGGACGAGGCTAGGGTTGAGGACGTCCACCTCCGTATCCATGGTTCGAGTCGCGAGCGCCACTTTATCCGCGAACCGCGCCACTGTGCCCGGGAAACTGCGGTTCATCGTCGGCACCTTAACCTCCACCTGCTGGCCGATGTGCACGGTGGGGACGGCGGATTCCGGCACCGGCAGAATCAGACGCAGGCGGCTGTTTTCGGAAAGTTTGACCAGCGGCATGGCCTGGGTCTGCGAGGCCGTTCCAGCCTGAATCATGGAACCGGTGTCCGCGTACCGCCTGGTAATGACCCCGGTGAACGGGGCGGTCACCCGCGTGTAGTCCATCATGGTCTTCACCCTCTGCATGTCGGACAAGTTGACGTTCACCTGTTCCTGGGCCACGGTCAAGGCTGATTTGGCAGCGGCAACCTGCGCTTCAGTGACCAGATCCTTGCTCTGGGCTTCGTCGATCTCCTGCTGCGCGACCAGGCCAGGCTTCTTTTCCGCCACTGTGGAGAGCCGTTGAAAGGAGAGATGAGCGATGTTGTGTACGGACTCCGCGCGACGCTGCTCGTCCTGGCCCCGTGTGACTTCTGCCCTGGCACGTACCACCGCTGCATCCGCCTTCCTCAGGTCGTCATCCATTTCGGGGATCTCCAGGGTGGCCAAAAGTTGGCCTTCGTTCACGCGATCGCCGACATCGACATTGATCTTTTTCACGAACCCGGCCACCTTCGCCATCACGTCCACTTCCTGGTACGGTTTGAATTCGGCAGTCAGTACCAGACCGTGCGAGAGGTCCTCCGTCGTCACCCTGGCGACTGCCACGGTAGGGACATCGGCCGCCTTGGAATTGCCGGCCTGAACGGGCTCGTGCTTCGAACAGGAAACACTCAGGCCCGCGGTTGCAATAACGAGCAGCAAGGCATAATGCTTGGAAACAACGTTGCGCATGAATGTCCTCATTGCCTGGTCTGAACCGCTTTCACCAGTTTGTCCAGGGAGAATTCGGCCGACTGGCACAGGTCGATAATCTGCCGCTCTTTGGCGCGGATTCCCGATGCCACTTCGGGAATGCGTTCGGCAATATCGTGCGGAATGGAGACGACTCCGTGGACATCGGCGTACAGCAGGTCTCCGGATCGAACCGGAAGCCCGAAGATCTCGACCGGGGCTCCGAAATCGACAATATGCATGTATGAGTGGGAAACGGACACGGCCGAAGCGAACATCGGGAACTCCATTCGGCTCACTGCGGGGATGTCGCGTACGGAGCCGTTGGTGATCACGCCCTCGCACTGGAAGGCCTTGAGAATCGCCGCGTGCACCTCGCCAATGGACGAGGCGCCACCGGAGGTGGCATCCAGATCCTGGAAGACGGCAATGCGGGGGAGCGGCAGAAGGCCGATCGCCTCCCACCAATCGGTGCGGTCGACGTAGGCGTTACCCGACATCGGCGGCTCCGCGGACCGGACGCGGCAGGTGGCGGCATACCCGAGCAGGCTCGGCGAGCCCCCGGTCACGCACCGCAGGCCGGGATGCGTAAACCCTTCGTTACGCAAGCGAACTCTGAAATGCTCGATGGCGTTGGCAATGGTGCATGTATCGAACTGCCGGATGGCATCAAAGATCGAGCGTGGCAGTGGTTGAACGCTGGTCGCGGCGGATGCCGCGTTGTGTTTCGTGCGCGAGATTTCCATTGGTTGGACGGTTTAGGGGTGCAGTTTCGTAAAACGGCGACACTTCACAAATCCAATGGTACGTGGTCGGGCTTGGCGAGGAGAATACCCGGAATCGGGTATTTTGACGAAAATAGTGCTGTACTCACGCCAAACTGGCCAGTCGGCGTTGCGGCGCAGTTCAGGTAAGCACAATCCGCCGAAAAACTATGGTGATTGCGCCTCATGAGCTACTCTACATCGAGTATTTCCCTGGGACTCCGCCGGCCGTAACGTTGCTACAGGAGCGCTTTCAAGCGCTGGAGGTAACGGGATGCAGTCTGGAATCGGTACAAGAGCCGGGTTTGTACTCCTGGCCATCCTCATGGGGCGCCCGGCGCCGTTGCGAGCGGTAAGGACAAGAAAAAGGATCCGGAACAGATCGGCAACCGGGACGTCGGCAAGGGAGTGAACCGCTACTCTTTCGAGAAAGAGATCGCGCTGGGCAAGCAGATGGCGCAGGAGTAGGAACGCGAAGCAAAGGTTTTCGAGGATCCAGTCATTGCCGAGTACGTGAACCGCGTCGGCCAGAACCTGGTGCGCAACTCCGATGCGAAGGTGCCGTTTACGATCAAGGTGGTGGACTCCGAGGAGGTGAATGCATTTGCTCTTCGCGGGGGATTTCTCTGCTGAACTTGCCGGGGTCACGGCACACGAGATCTCCCACGTGGCGGCGCGGCACAGCACTCGGCAAGCCACGCGCGGAGAGATCGCGAACTATGCGAGTCTGCCTCTCATCTTCATGGGAGGATGGGCCGGCTATGCGATTCAGAGCGCGGCGAGCGTCATCGTGCCGATTGGGTTCCTGAAGTTCTCACGTGGATTCGAGGCGGAAGCGGACCAGTTGGGCCTGCAGTACTTGTACAAGACGGGGTACGACCCGAATGCCTTCATAGACTTTTTCGAGAAAAGCGAGACCCTGGAGAAGACCAAACCAGGCACGCTCTCGAGAGTGTTTTCGACCCATCCGATGACGGAAGACCGGATCAAGGCGGCACAGCTTAACATCCAGCAGAACCTCAAAATCCGCGCGGAGTATATTCTGAACACTTCCGAGTTCGTGGACGTAAAGGCGCGACTTGACCGGCTCGAAAATCGGCGAAAACCTCTGGAGAGCGATAGTGGGCGGCCTACCCTGCGCCGCCGGGCCGGGACGGGAGCGACGGTGGACGGCGATACGGAGGACAAGACCCCCAAAACGGACCAGGATGAGCGCCCGACGCTGAAACGGCGCAACTGAGGGCGCTACTCGATTTCGAACGCGACAAACTGGAACCTGCCGTCACGTTCTATCTGGAGCACGACAGCATCTCCCCGGTGGAACTCATCGATCATCTTCTGGAATACAGCCAGCCACGCCACGGGCAGATTATTGATCGCGTGGATGACGTCTCCGGGTTGCAGGTCGATGAATTGGGCTTGGCCATCCGGGGACTTTGCGGCGATAATCAATCCATACAGCCCTCGCAGATCGGGCATCAGCTGTTGGACCCGCTGGTCGATCTCGATGCAGAGGATCCCGAGGCGCGGTATGAGGTTCTTTTCCGGGGACACCATATCCGCAAGAGGATCCCAGGGCGCCGACTGCTCTTCCACGACCACCCCGATCGACAGGCGCTCGTCAGCCCTTTGCACCAGCAGTTCGATCTTCTCACCGCCTTGACGGCGATTGATATCGGCATCGAACCGGCGGGCTGTGTCAACCTCATTCCCGTTCACTGAGAGGATGATGTCCTTTCGCTTCAGTCCCGCCCGTTCGGCGGGGCCTTCCGGCTCCACGTCCGCCACCACCACGCCGCGCTGGACTGCCAACCCAAGACCCTTGGCCAGCACGGGAGTGATGTTCTGAACGAAGGCTCGAACCGATCCGCGAGACACGTGTCCCTTGTGCTTTAACTGTTGATACACGTTACGCACCACGTTGCTTGGAATCGCGAAGCCGATACCCTCGTTTCCTCCGGACTGGCTGACGATGAACGAGTTGACTCCCACGAGGAATCCGTCATGATCGACCAGTGCACCGCCACTATTCCCGGGATTGATGGAAGCGTCGGTTTGGATGTAGAGAATTGGGTTGTCATCGCTGACGGCCCTGCCGGCGGCGCTCACGACGCCCATCGAAACCGAGTTCCGAAGGCCGAGAGGGCTACCGATCGCGAGGACCAGGTCGCCCTGCCGCAGTTTGTCCGAGTCTCCAAGGGGAAGCACGGTGAGGTTCTCCACCTCGATTTTGAGAAGCGCCAGATCCGACTCGCGGTCGATACCGATCACTTTGGCATCAACCGGCGAGGGGCGAAGGTTCTTTCGGGATTCGGCGCCCGACGGACTCGGGGACGCGGCGAGCACTTTCAGGTTGATCGCCCCTTGGATGACATGGGCGTTCGTGATGATATAGCCGGATGGATCCACGACCACACCGGACCCGCTCGACTGGCGGCGCGAGATTTGGTTCGAAACTCGCCCCCCGTCGCCGGTGGCGCCGTACCCGTTGACGATTACCTCTACCACGGCAGGGGAAACGCGATCGGTCAGTTCTCGGATCGATCCGCTCAATTGGGCCAGCGCGCTCTTATGTGAGGTGTCTTGGCCGAGAAGCAGATTCGCTCCAAGGAGCGAGAGCGAGCAAAGCATCGTCCGGCAACTCATGCTTCTGACTTCATTTCACGAGCATGGCTGGCGGGAGTGGCGGCTAGTACGCCGTTCAGCGCATCCGATATTTTGGCCCAAAGGTCCTCCATTTTGAACGGTTTCTGCAACGCGTCCGGAGGGGCGCAGTCTTCGGTACAGCCGGTCATGAAGACAATCGGCAAGTCCGGACTACGCTGCCGCAGTCTGCCGGCTAGTTCCGGGCCGGTCAGGCCCGGCATTTGCACATCCGACAGGACGAGGTCGATTTCGGCGGCGTTTCGTTCGAAAATCAGGACAGCTTCGGAGGCAACGTTCGATTTCAGCACCCTGTAGCCAGCCACTCGCAGCATCTCTCCGGTAAGCGCGAGGATGCGAACATCGTCATCGACAACAAGAACCGTTTCTGCCGGCTTGGTGGAACCGACGGAACCGCCGAGCTCGCGATCACGCATGTCTCAGGATACGCGCACGGATCTGCACCTTCATATCCGGCAAAGCCGGTATTAAAGCCTCCATTCTTGGAGTATTTTCCGGCCAAACGGAGGGGCGGCGCCAATTTGGGCGACAGCTCAGGTCACCAGAGACTCGGCGGACCGCGCTCAGCACCAGTTCGGGCACCACATCCGGCACGCAGGCCCGAGCGTTTGCTCACTTCACCGTCACCCTGCCTAACCTAGTCTAATATCGTGTGCTCCAACTGATGAGAATACTGTATGTGTCGTA
>JBEKDV010000504.1:0-5242 GCA_050014175.1 Candidatus Solibacter sp.
ATTCGCGCTGCTGCTGGCGGTGATGGGCATTTACGGCATCGTGTCCTATGCGGTGGTGCAGAGGACGCACGAAATGGGCGTACGCCTGGCTCTGGGCACTACGCCGGTCCGGTTGCGCGGAATTCTGCTACGGCAGGGCTTACTGACGGTCGCGGCAGGGGCTATTCCGGGCGTCGCCGGAGCGACGCTCAGCGGGCGCTTTCTCGAAAGCATGATCGCTGGGGCGAAGGCCGTCGATCTCGTCACGTCCACCGTGTCGGTTCTGTTCATCGCTTTGGTCGCAGCAACAAGCATCTGGGCAGCCACCCGCCGCATCGCCGCGCTCGACATCATGGTTACGCTACGCACGGAATAGCTTACGCGACAAGCAGGTCTTTTTCCTGTTTATATTGCACCGGAAGAGTGATATCTTCTTTGCAGGAACATGAAATCTTTGCTCCATATCCTGCTGCCCTTCGCGGCGGCGTGGGCCCAGCCCGTCCCGATCGCTAACCTTGAAACGCAGAAACTGAACGCGGCAGTGGCGGCCTATCAGGGTAGGGAAGCCACTCGTTTGAGCGATCGCGACGGGGAAGGCGGTCTCGCCCTGCTAAAGAACTCTGTCTTCAAGAACGGCACCATCGAGGTGGAACTCGCCGGCAAGCCCTCGGCGGGATCTTTCGCCGGAGCCCGCGGCTTTGTAGGCATCGCCTTTCGCGTGCAGGGCGGCGGCTCGAAGTACGAGTGCATCTACCTGCGCCCCACCAACGGCCGGGCCGACGATATGTTGCGGCGCAATCATGCGACGCAGTACGTCTCCGAACCCGAGTGGGGCTGGGAACGATTGCGCAAGGAGTGGCCGGGCGTCTATGAGTCGTATGTCGATCTGGAAGCCGGCGCCTGGACGAGGTACAAGATCGTCGTAAAGGGCGCCCGCGCGGAGCTCTATGTTCACGATGCGGCGCAGCCGTGCCTCATCGTCAAAGATCTCAAACTGGGAGACGCCGCCGGGGCTGTTGCGCTTTGGGTGGGGCCGGGCACGGACGCCTACTTCACAAATCTGAAGATAACTCCGGTGCCTTAGGCCGGCGCCCGGTTGTAACCTGGCGGTTCCCATACTACTCTTAGGCAGATGGCGAAGCTTCTCTGCCTTCTAGCTCTCGGGGTAGCGTGCGCTGCGGCGCAGACAGTGGAAGGCAGTGTATTCGACGCCGCGACGGGCACGGGAGTGGGCGGCGTGAAGGTGGAGTTGCTCAAGGGAGCGACGGCGTTTTACGAAACGACCACCGATGGCGGGGGCCGTTTCCGCTTCGACAACGTCAGAGAGGGCGAGTACGCGGCCCGCTACCAGTCGCCCGACTATTGGTTGACCGCCGGCCCATCGGATTACCGCGTGTTTCGTGTGACCGCGGAGAGCCCGGTGAAGCTGGAGGCGCGGCTGATGCCGTGGTCCAGGATCTCCGGCCGTGTGGTGGATGGGCGGGGCAACGGCGTGGCCAACGCGCGGCTGGAGCTGACCGGTTCGGGGATGGTGGCCAATGGGCGCATCTACCTGCGAACTTCCTGGGGCGGCGGCGGTGGCGGGCCGTTGGGCGGTTTCATTTCCCCAATGTCGTTCCGTGGGAGTAGCGACGCCCAAGGAAAGTTCGAGGTGCAGTTGATGCCCGGCGCGTATGAACTCTCGGTGCTGCCGCCGCCGGACTTGAAACCGCCCGAGCCGGAACCGGCGGGCCCCGTGCTGGCCTGGAAGCGGAGCTATTATCCCGGCGTGGTCCTCCCGGAAGCGGCATTGAAGATTGTCGTTTTGCCCGGCGAGGCTTCGGAAGTCGAACTGAAGCTGCTGGCGGTCCCCGCGCATGCGGTTCGCGGCGTCGTGCTCAACCCCGATGGCACGCCAGCGCCGAAGGTGGCGATTTCTCTGGCAGAAGAGCTCCGCGCGAGGTCGGTGGAATCCAAGCAGGATGGCACATTCGAGTTTGCCGCGGTGCCGGAAGGCGAATGGCGCTTCTCGGCCGAGGTGCAGAGGGGCGGAGTCCGGTTGCGGGCTACGGAATGGATCGAAGTGACGAGACACGACATGGAGAGCGTGAAACTCCGCCTCGCCCCGCCGCTGACGGTGCGGGGCAAAGTAGCGATGGAAGCGGAAAAGGGCTCGCCGCCGCCGAGAATGCCCCCCATGATCCTGGCTCTCCGCGGCGGCCGCACCAGCAGGGAGGGGATTCTGGGGTTGGTAGCGGGGAGCAGCCCGATAGACCCCGGTACGAGCGGCAATTTCATCGCCCAGGTCTACCCTGGCGTGTACCGGCTCTTTCCGATTTTGCAGCCGCCTCCGCCGCCCTACTATCTGGATGCGGTAAGCGTAGGCGACGCCGATTTGATCACGCAAGAAGTGGAGTTTGCCTCGACTGATATCACGATCACGGTGGTGTACAAGTCCGACGGGGGCGTGGTGCGGGGCACGGCGGAGAACTGCGCGTCGGGTGGGGTGGTGTTGGTTCCGCGAGACCCAACGCTGCGGCGGGGATTCTCCAAATCCGGGCCCTGCGATTCCAACGGAAATTACGAGATTCGCGCGGTACGCCCCGGAGACTACTATGCGCTGGCCTTCGCCGGGAACGGTCCCGTGCCGGTGTTGGACGAGGCCCGACTCAACGAGGCGGTCAAAGTCACGGTACGGGCGGGCGAAGCGTCGTCCGCCGACGTACGGACGATTACAAAGCCGGTGTACTAATTCAGGCCGCATTTCGTGAGATAGGGCTTTCAGCGCCGGCATCAAGGCGCCGCGCCGTTTCGGGCGGGCTGCGCGGTGTTACTCTCAAACCATGCCAGGTTTCGGGCAATCGGATACGATTGCAGGCATCCAGCCACGTCAGGGCGGTAGCTGGACAGAAAGGAAGACGATGGAAATCACAAGACGAGATTTGGGGAAGATCGCAATAGCGTCCGTGCCGCTTTCCCGGGCGTTTGCCGCGAAAATGATCGACTCGAAGTTCGGGGGCGTGCAGATTGGCGCCATCACGTATAGCTTCAACCGGATTGCCAGCCCCGATCCGGAAGCCATCATCAAGGCGTATGTGGAGATCGGGCTGGGCGAGTGCGAGTTGATGTCGAACCATTGCGAAGCATTGGCGGGCGCGCCGGCGATGCCGGCATTCGGCCGCGGCGCCGGCGGCGGGGCAGGGCGCGCGCCCGGGGGCGCGGCGCCGGATGGGGCAGCACCGGGCGGGGCACCCGGGGCACCGCCTGAAGGTGCGCCGGGGCAAGCGGGAGCACGGCGAGGTGGCGGCGGAGGCCGCGCGCCGCTGACTCCCGAGCAACAGGCCGAGAGACAGGTCGCGATGGAGAAGGTTGCGCAGTGGCGCGCTTCGACGAACGCTAGCACGTGGAAGGCCGTCACCAAGAAATTCAACGACGCCGGCGTCGACGTCGCCCTGCTCTGCTACAACATGCAGGACAGCATGAAGGACGAGGACATCGAGTACGGGTTCAGCATGGCCAAGGGTCTCGGCGTGAAGGGCATCACCACGAGCACCACGCTCACCATGGCGAAGCGCATTGCGCCGTTGGCGGACAAGCACAAGCTGATGGTGGGCTATCACGGCCACGACGCCACCAACGATCCCAACCAGACCGCCACGCTGGAGAGCTACGCCACCCTGATGGGCTACGGGAAATACAACGGCATCAACCTGGATATCGGCCACTTCACGGCGGCGGGGTACGACGCGGTGGCGTTTATCAAGGAACACCACGACAGGATCACCAACCTGCACGTCAAGGATCGCAAGAAGGACCATGGTCCCAACGTGGCCGTGTGGGGCACGGGCGATACACCTATTAAGGATGTGCTGCAACTCCTCAAGAAGGAGAAGTACAAGTTTCCGGCGAACCTGGAACTGGAGTATCCGGTTCCCGAGGGTTCGACCATCGTGGAAGAGGCCAAGAAGTGCCTGGCCTACGTGAAGAGTTGTCTGGTGTAGAGCGCGGATTACAGAGTCAAGGAGCAAGCAATGGCAATATCGAGACGTCACTTCTTCTACGGCAGCCTGTTGGCCGGCGCCGTGCCGGCGGCGGGATTCGGCAGTACGCCGTCACTGAAAGCGGCGGGATACAAATCCCCCAATGAAAAGCTGAACTTCGCGGCGATCGGCTCGGGCGGCCAGGGGGCATCGAATATCTCGGCCGCGGCGCCCACCGAAAACATCGTGGCGCTGTGCGATGTGGACGACCGGCGCGCCTCGGCCACGTTCACGCGCTTCGAAAAGGCGACGAAGTACAAAGACTTCCGGCAGATGTTGGACAAGGAAGGCAAGAACATCGACGCCGTGATCGTGGCCATACCGGACCACATGCATGCCACGGCGGCCATGTGGTGCATGGAGCGCGGCAAGCACGTGTACGTGCAGAAGCCGCTGGTGCGCACCATCTGGGAGGCGCGCCAATTGAAGGAAGCGGCCGCGAAATACAAGGTGGCCAGCCAGATGGGCAACCAGGGCTACTCCAACGAAGGCACGCGGCAGTGCGCCGAGATCATCTGGAACGGCGACATCGGCAACGTGGCGGAAGTGCACGCCTGGAGCGACCGGCCGATGTGGCCGCAGGGCCTGACCGAGATCCCCAAGGAAGATCCGATTCCCTCCACTCTGGATTGGGATCTTTGGCTGGGCGTGGCCGAAAAGCGGGCGTTCACGGCCGGCGGCAAGACCGAACCCGACCGGAACGGGGCGTTTTTCTATCAGCCGTTCAACTGGCGCGGCTTCTACGATTTTGGCTGCGGGGCCCTGGGCGATATGGCCTGCCACATTCTGGGTTCGCCCAACATGGCGCTGCATCTTTCGAAGCGCAAGGTCATCGCCGTGGAGTGCATCAAGAAGGAAGGCGTCAGCCCCTTCATGTTCCCCAAGGCTTCGGTCATCCGCTTCGACTTCGCGCCATACGGCAACATGCCGGCGCTGAAGGTTTTCTGGTACGACGGGCTGAAGGAGACCCCCAAGATCGCGGGCGTGCCCGAAGGCGAGTGGCTGGGCGATCCGCCGAGTCTGCCGCGTCCCGGCGGGGCGGGCCGTGGCGGGCGGGGCGCGGGCGCAGGCGCGCCGGGAGCGGCTCCCGGCGGTGCTCCCGGAGGGGCTCGTGGCGGAGGACCGGACATGGCGCGTCCGGCTTCCAACGAGTTCCGCTCTCCGGGCCGCGTTTTCAATGGGGACGAGTTTGCGGCTCTCAAGGCGTCCAAAGAGCCGCTCCGTCTCCCTATGCCGGATGGCAG
>JBEKDV010000505.1:0-5241 GCA_050014175.1 Candidatus Solibacter sp.
CTTTTGCAGCCGCCGACTCCAACGACGCCGCGCCGACTGCCTACCAGCCCTCCTTCTTTCTCTGCGCCGACCAGAGATAGTCAGCGATCCGATATGTCTTCCTCAGCCAAGCGCGGGTTCTCTTTGCCGTGGATGTGCTCGGCCTTCGCTACCACGCGCCACTCTTGGTCCCAACCGCCTCTCCTCCTTCTCTTGCTCTGATGACGGCGTATGTTGGAGTCTGTGGCGGATGTCCCCGGACCGCGATAACGAGACAAATGCTGACTTGACTAATGCTGCAGCATCCTAGCGCATGTTTGCCCTGGGGATTCTCGGCATCTCTTCAGTCCTTATCGCGAGCCTCAGGCCTCCGGTGATGAACCAGCGCCAATACAAGCAGATCGATTTTTCGGACCATACGAGAACGATCCCGAACGCAACCGCTTGATTCTCTTCGCAAACGGCATTTAGATGACCGGGACGGTGTAAAGGCAGTCTGCACGGAACCGCGCTTACAGGTTCACTTTCCCTCTTCGCTCCCCCCGCCAAAGCAGAAAAGCCACGAAGGTACCCGCGGCGGCCATACATACCAGCATCGCCAGGATGGGGAACAGCCGGCGCCCGAAGGCCTTGTACATCCAGCCGATGATCTCTTCCTGGAAGATGGGGCCGATCGACCCCATCCCATTGATGATTCCGGCGGCTGCCAGCGCGCCGCGCTTCGATCCCACGTCGATGGCTCCCACTCCGGAGAGCAGCGCATCGGGGCCGAACAGCATAAACCCCGCCAGACCCATCGAGACGGTGAAGAAAACCACGCTGGTGGCACCCAGCGTCGCCATGAGCACGAACGAAAGCGTCATCATGGCCAGCATGGCGAACGAAATGAACGCGCGGCGCCCATGGAAGAGCTTGTCGGAAGCCACCCCGGAAGCGATCACCCCGAAGAATCCGCACAGCTCGAAAACAGTCGACAGGTACCCCGCGCGGTCGCCCGAAAGCCCGAAATTCTGCCGCAGGAAAAAAGGCGCCCAGCTCCACAGCGCATATCGCAGGAACTTGATGGTGAAGTAAATGACCCCCATGGTCAGAACGCTGCGGATTACGTCTTTCGTCCAGCCGAGCCCTTGAATCTTCTCTGCCTCGCCGGTGGGCGCGGTACTATCCGCCTCGTCGCCCAAGGGCGGCAGCCCCACGCTCTCCGGTCGGTTCGGGTGGAGAAGCAGCACCACGGCCCAGATGGCCAGCAGCACTAGCGCGCTTCCGAAATAGGACCATCGCCATCCCGCGCGCCCCAGCATGTAAGCGGCGAATGAGGTGGAGACCAGCGAGCCCAGTTGGTAGCAGGTGGACCAGACCCCGAGGATGCTTCCCCGCTGCTCCCTGCGGAACCAGTACGCCAGGCTCCCGATGCAACCCGGCCAGCCAGTCCCCTGCGCCAGGCCGTTGATCGCCAGAAAAAGCATGAGCGTCCAAAAGCCATTGGCGGCGCCGAAGACCAAATTGCAGGCGGCCGAAATCCCCATACCCACAATCAGCAGGAGTTTCGGCCCCAGCTTCCTCCCGAAATAGGCGCTGGAAAACTGTCCGGCGGCATAGGCGGCCAGGTAGACGGTCCCCAGGTGGCCAAGCTGGATGGTAGACAAGCCGAGCGCGCCTGCCATGTCGGCCTTGACCACGTAGAACGGCTTGCGGCAGAAGTAGTAGCCCGCGTAGGCGAGCCACGTGGCCGAGAAAATGCGGATCTGCCACGGCCGATAAGCCCGGTCGAGGCTCTTGTCCTGCTCCATTCAGTTGGCTGTCCGCGTCCGCAAGTGGAAGCTCTTGGGGCGCGTCAGGTACCGAAACCCCAGATGCGAGAGCGTGCAGCCATGTCCGCTGTCCTTGATGCCCACCCACGCCAGTTCCGGATCCAGGTAGTCGCAACGGTTCACGTAGACCGTTCCGGCCGCGGTGCGATGCGCCAGTTGCTCGCCCCGCGCCATATCTTCGGTCCAGATGGAAGCTGTCAGACCGTAGGGGCTGTCGTTCATCAGCCGGACGGCTTCCTCCTCCGTGTCTACCGGCATGATCCCGATTACCGGCCCGAAGCTTTCCTGCATCATCACGCTCATGCCGTGATCGACATCCACCAGCACCGTGGGTTCGAAATAGTAACCGGGACCGGGCAGCCGGCGGCCTCCCGTCAGCACCCTGGCGCCCAGGCCGACCGCTTGGCCCACCTGGAACTCCATGAAGTCCACCGCCTTGCGTTGCGCCAGCGGCCCGATGGTTGTCGATTCATCCTCCGGGTCGCCGACCTTATATTTCTCAACTTCGGCCACATAGGCATCCACGAAGCGCGAAAACAGGGGCCGCATCACGTAGATGCGCTCGATGGCACAGCAGCTCTGCCCGGTATTGTAGAAGGCGCCATCCACCAGGTTGGGCACCGTGAAGTCGAAATTCGCGTCCTCGCAAACCAGGGCGGGATCTTTGCCGCCGAGTTCGAGGCCCATGTCGAGCAATTGGGTGGATGCCTCCTGGTACACCTGGCGGCCGCCCTCCACCGAGCCGGTGAAAGAGATGAAATCCACCGCGCGCGTGTCGATTAGCTTGCCTATGGCGGCGTGGCCTACATGGATGGATGCGATCAGGTCCGGCGGCAGGCTGGTCTGCCGGAAAGCGTCCGCGAACGCATCCCCGCACAACGGCGTCAGGCGCGCGTGCTTGATCAGCACCGCATTGCCCGCCAGGAGAGCGGGGACCACCACATTCACCGCGATCAGCAGCGGGTAATTCCAAGCGGGAACGTCCAGCACGATCCCCAACGGCTCGTGACGGATGAACCGGTGGAATCCCTCCTTGGGCGGAAGCATATCGTCCTGCAACGAACCGGGCGCAAGGCGCACCATGGTCCGGGCGCGGTCCAGCATGGTGTTCACCTCGTGGCGCGCCTGGCCCAGGGGCTTGCCCATCTGGCGCGTGATGTCCAGGGCGACCTGCTCTTTCATGGCGCCGAAGGCATCGATGAACTGGCGGCAGATGTCCACCCGGGTCTCGACGGGTACATCGCGCCATTGTTGCTGCGCGGCGCGCATGCGGCAGAGGATGGATTCCAACTCCGCCTCAGGCGTCGGCTCGATATAGCGAAAAACGGTCTCGTTGGCCGGATTGATCAGGTTGTAACCGGATGACCCGCTCATATGTTTCTCCTCACCAGCTTTCCTGGTAGAGCCGCAACAAATCGTCCTCGGTGCAGGGCCGGATATTGGTCCGGTGACAGGAGTCCTCAAAGGCCTTGGCGGAGAGCGGGCCGAGACTCTCCCGGGGCACTTTGTAATTCCTCAGGCCGGGAGTGATTCCAATGCGCCCGATCATCGATTCGACCTCCGCCACCGACCTCGCCGCGGCCTCGCTCTCCGTCATCTGCTGCGTGGCTACGCCGAACAGACCCGCCAGCCGGGCGTAGTGACTAACCGCCGGCTCCAGGTTAAAGCGCATCACCGCAGGCAGGCACAAGGCATTGGCCAGTCCGTGATTGAGGCCGAACTCCGTGGAAAGGGGATGCGCCAGCGAGTGCGTGGCGCCCAGGTCTTTCTGAAACGCAATCGCCCCCATGGTGGCCGCCACCTGCATGTTTCCGCGTGCCTCAATATCCTGGCCGTTGCGCGTGGCCCGCTCGAGGTAACGGATTACCAGTTCCAACCCGTGGATGGCGATGGCGTCGCACAAGGGATGGAATACCGGGCACGTCAGGCTCTCCAGGCAGTGGGTGAAGGCGTCCATGCCGGTGGCCGCGGTGAGGAATGGCGGCAGCCCGACGGTCAGTTCCGGGTCGAGAATGGCGCGCTTGGGCATAAGCCACGGGCTGAAGATGATGATCTTCCGGCCGAGCTTGTGCGAAGTGATCACCGAAGATCGCCCTACCTCGCTGCCGGTGCCGGAGGTGGTCGGAATGGCGATGATGGGGTCGTAGGGTCCCTTCATCCGCTCCGTGCCGCCGGCCTGCCATTCGAGTTCGGTCAGTGCGCCCTCGTGCCGCGCCACGACCACTACCGCTTTGGAGACGTCCAGCGCGCTGCCGCCGCCCAGCCCAATGGCCCCGTCGCAACCGGCGGAGCGGTAGAGTGCGGCCGATTCAAGCACGTCCTCTTCGATGGGGTTGCCATGCACACCGCAGAAGGCCTCGAATGGCACATCGCCTTCCGTCAGCGCGGCCGTCACGGCGGCGAACACCGGGGTGGCGCGCACTCCCGGATCGGTGACGATCAGCGGCTTGTGTATCCCGGTTTCTTCGAGACAGGCCGGAAGATGCCGTACCGCCCCGCATCCGAACAGAATTTTCGTGGGAAAGGAAAACGTGGTGATTTCGTCGAACATAGCCAACTACCTTCCTGCCGCCAGCGGCAGCACCAGTTTGTCGATCCAGCTGCGGAACTCGATCTGGCGCACGCTGTCGGAAAGCACGTCGTCGTCGATGTCGAGTTGCCAGCGCAAATCTTTCCTCGCCGGATCTTGGGCCAGCGCTTCCAGCTTCTCTACATACCCGGCCAGGTCTTCGTGCGTCGCAAAGAAGCCTTCCCGGAGCAATCTGGGTTCGCGCGCCACAATCAGGCGCGCCACCTCGTGCAAATCGTACTCCGGATGATACTGGGTGGCCCAGAAAGTTCCCTTCCGGTGCTTCACCTCGATCGCCTGGACATGCGTGAAATCGTTGGTGGCCAGCAGGGTGGCTCCGGCCGGCAGTTGCGTCACCTCGTCCAGATGGCTGATGAAGCCGGTATACACCGGAGGCTTGCCTTCCAGCATGGGGTGGCGCGACCCCTCGTCCGTCAGCCGGACCTTTCGTGCGATCCCCATCTCGCGGCCGCGCGGATTGGCCCGCACTTCGCCGCCTGCCGCCACGGCCGCCATCTGCAGCCCCCAGCAGGTGCCGAACCCCGGAGTCCCGGCCTCGTAGCTCTGTTTGGCGTAGTCGATCTGGCGGGTCACGCAGGGATTGTCGAGATGGTAGATGGTAAGATTGCAGCCGGTCCAAAGGATCCCATGGTAGTGTTCCGGCCCCAGCCCGTCGGGAGGTATGGGGTTGTCGCTTGGCAGCCACACGGCGTACTCCGCCCCGGGCAGGTATTTGGTCAGCATCTCGGCGTAGAGCCGCCAGGCGTGCTTCATCCCTACCACATCAAACTCGTTGCGGCTGGCTTTGGCGTAGCCGTCAATGATCAGAAACCGATATTTGGATGGCATAAGTATCTCAATCGAGCGCCGCGACGATCTCGG
>JBEKDV010000506.1:0-5230 GCA_050014175.1 Candidatus Solibacter sp.
TCAGCTTGAACGGGCAGTTTGCGTCCCGAATCCACAGTCCCCACACGGCGAAGTTCGTCAGCCGCATGAGGGTAGTGATAAGCACCCGCACTGGGCCATCGGCCCGTGTGGAACGAACGCCAAGCACGAAGTCGTTTGTGTCACGCTGATCCCAAACCTTCCAGAAGTCCGAGGGGAGATGCTGGCGATCGCTGTCGGTTTGAAAGACCCAGGCCATAGCGGCATGGTCAAAACCGTACCTCAGCGCCTTCCCATGGCCGCCATTGTTCTGGGGAGTCAGCAGTCGCAGCGACGGCATTTCCTGGGCCAACCGCGCTAACACCTCACCGGTTTGGTCCTTGCTGCAGTCATTGACCACGATCAACTCCGAGGCCGGTATTCGGGAGATTACTTCCTCGTACCACTCCCGCACCGTTTGTTCGATGATTTCCGCCTCGTTGTAGGCGGGCATGACGATGGATACCATAGATGTGCTTTCAGGGCCGATTACCATTGGCGACGGAGGGGAACCAATAGGTCACCTCCGGCGTACCGAAGGCCAGACGATTCACAAGTTCGACACCTTGCATCAAAGAGTGGTCCTGATTAGATACTTCATATTTCCAGCCACCGAAACGCCCACGGCTGTAGATGTTCGCGTCTTCCAACTGAGCGAGGATCGGCTGAATGAGGCGGTCGCGGCCCAAAAAAGGAGTCGGGTAACCGTGACGTGCGGAATGCATCCATAAACTTGCCACTTCGTTTGCCGACTCGATGAGCTTAGTGGCTAGAAGCCCCTCTATGACGGAATCCAGCAGACCGGCGTGATCTACCGGCTTAAAGGGAGATTCCGACACCTCCACCATCAGGGACCAGAAACGGGAAATATCGGGCACATTGTTGGGGGAATAATTGGAGAAGATAGTGGCCCGATAGAAGGGGCAGTTGTCTTCTGGGAAGTACATCCAGCACTTGGTTTTCAGGTGCGGTGGCGGCTCTCCCTTCAAGCCAACGCCCACCACGTGCACGGTGGAGTAGCGGAACTGCTCGACGCACGGCTTCAACGATTCGATATCGGCCAGAGTGATGAGTACGTCCAGTGGAATAGTGGAGATGAGCCGGTCGTAATGTTCTTGGGAACCATCTTCGAAATGTACCGTGCGCTTCGCTGTCTGGATGCGCACACAGCGGCGGTTTGGCTGGAAAACCCCCTCCGGCAAACGCTCGGCGAGAGTCCTCCAGATTCGCCCCGTACCACCGCGCAGGGGGAAACGAAAGGTGTTATTGGGCCCCCAGTTGGTGTCTTCACTTCCGTCGAGAGCGTTGGAAATGATGCGCATCAGGTCGACGGTAGCCACGCGTTCTCCCACCCACTGATAGGACATCTCAGCGGGGTGGTGCGCCCATACTTTGAAGTTATATGGCAGCATGAACGACTCGGCGAGTCCTGCGCCGAAACTGCCCTCTATCCAATCGTGGAAGTTGCGCAAGGGGACGGTGCCACGCTTCATCGATTCGATCAAACCCCTCACGCATTGCAGGAATTCATCACGGGGCAGGAGGTGAATATTGTTTTGTAGCGGATACGGAATGAAACGGTCGCGCATCCACACCCACGATTCCCGCGCGTGTTCAAGCCACTCGCCACCCAGCAGTTCTTTCATCAGGTCGTCGAAATAACGATAGTGCGAGAACTGGACATGGCCGCCAATGTCCCACGTGAAGCCTTGGCTGTCGACGAACGAGGAAGACAACCCGCCGGCTTGGGAATTCTCGTCGAATACCCGAACCGCCGTGTCCCGAATTTCCGTCAACCGGCGGGCCGCGCCCAGACCGGTGGGCCCCCCGCCGAGAACCACCAAAGACTCATGCGCCAAACCGTGCATCGGACATCATTATAGCTTGAGTTGTCTTCGACTACGCCAGTTGCGTGGCATCGCGACCCAGAATGTGCAGCGACTGATTCATCAAATGGTGCCGGTGAGGGCGGCCGCGAGTGGGGCACCAACGATCTCGGTGAAGTGCGGGTGAATTTCGTAGCGTCATGTGGCGAAATGACGGCGGCCTGCGAATCAGCGGGAATTGTATCGGCGGAATTGTACGCTACGAGATTGTGGTCGCCGAATGTTATAATGTGACATTCTGAAAACAGGGCTAATGAAGCGCCAACTGGACATCGTTCTCTTCTCCGGGGGCCGAGGCACTCAATCCATAAGCGAAGTGTTGCTGAAGCATCCGCAAGTATCCCTTTCAGTCATCATCAACGCGTATGACGACGGGCTTTCGACAGGTGCTATCCGGCGGTTTGTGCCGGGAATGCTAGGACCTTCCGATGTGCGGAAAAACCTCAACCGGATGATGCGCTGCACCGACGATTGCGACCACGCCTTGCGCGCCGTGTCGGATCACCGGCTCGAGGTCGGCGTCTCGTTCGATGACGGAGTGCGATTACTCGAAGCATTCCAGGCTTGCCGACGCCCGGCGGATGAGTTCATTTCGGAGCATTACCGGCAGCTCTCGATCGAGCAGGCCGAGGCACTCGCGGGTTACTGCGGCGCCTTTCTGGTTCACGTGCTCTCCGAGGCTGACCAAGACAACCGTTTCTCGTTTTCCGATTGCGCCATTGGTAACATATTTTTTGCCGGCGCTTTTCTTCAGTCCGGCAGAGACTTCAACCGCACGATCGGCAACCTGGCTAACCTGTACAAGATTCGGGGCAGGCTACTGAACATCACACGGGGCGAGAACTATTTTCTGGTGGCTCGAAACGTGGACGGAACGTTTCTGAGAAGCGAGGCGGAAATCGTTTCCGACGAAAGAGGCGGCGTGATCGACCGGTTGTATCTATTGGAGGAGGATCTCTACCGGCAGACGGTTGAATGCACCCACGATGCCAGTGCGTCCCAGCTCCAAGAGACGGTGGATCGAGCCGCGCGGCTACCGCATATCAATCCCGAAGCCGCCGCCGCCTTGCAGAGTGCCGACATCATCATTTACGGCCCCGGCACGCAGCACTCTTCGCTGTTCCCCTCTTACCTGACGGTTGGCGTCGCAGAAGCGATCACAGCCAACCAGGAGGCGGACAAGCTGTTCCTGGCCAATATCTGGCACGATCTGGACATCCAGCGGGAGGATGCCACTAGCCTGGTCAAGAAGTTCGTACAAACCATGTCCCGTTACAACCAGGTCGAATGCGGCTGGGCAAACCTGGTCACGCATTTCTTCTTTCAGGAAGCGCCGCACGCTTCGGCCGAGGCGGGCCGTTACGTTACCTTCGATCAGGCATCGTTTGAGTATCCGCTGGAGCGGGTGAAGTTGGTGGATTGGGAGACCGGCAGCGGGAAACACTCGGGTGGCCGCGTGTTCGAGGAACTGTACGCGATCGTGCAGTCACGAATCGATCTGACACGCAAGCACTACGCCGTCTCCATCATAGTTCCGGTACGGAACGAGGCCCGCACGATCGCCGAAGTGCTGACTGGACTCCAGGCGTTGGATTTCGCGCGGTTCGATCTCGGCAAGGAGATCATCGTCGTGGACAGCGGCTCCTCGGATGGAACGGCGGACATCGCCGCGGGATTCCGCGGCATCAAAGTGATCCGGCTGCCGGCCGGTAGCGGCAAAGGCGAAGCGGTGCGTGCGGGAATCAAGGTGGCGCTTGGGAACGCGCTGGTGACGTTTCCTGGAGACGGAGAGTACTACCCTGAAGACCTTTATGCGATCGTAGAGGCGATTGTGAAGAATGGCTGTCCGGTGGTTTTCGGCAGTCGCGCCTCCAAGTGCCTGAATCTTAATGACCGCATCCGCGGCATCTATGGCACCGTTGGGATCGCATTCCTCGTCAGCAAGTATGGTGGGATGTTACTCAGCATCATCACACTGCTGCTTTACAATAAATACGTTTCCGATCTGTTGACCAGCGTAAAGGGATTCGATGCCTCGGCCATTCGCGGTTTGCACCTGCACGCCAAGTCATTCGATCTGGAAGCCGAACTCACCGCCAAGCTGGCGATGAAGCAGAATTACATCTTGGAATTGCCAGTGGAATATCGCCCGCGCACCAAATCGGAAGGCAAGAAAATCCGTGTGTCCGACGGACTCAGGTGCATCGTCGAGTTGTTTCGCCACAAACTGTTCTGGGATAGCGCCAAATGAGAATTCTTTCCATTGTCATCCCCGCTTACAACGAGGAAGCGTCGCTCGCCAAGCTGCTTGAAAAGGTCCGGCGGGTGCGCACGGACGAGCTGGGTTTCGAGAAGGAGATTATTGTCGTCGATGATGGCTCGGTGGATCGGACGGCAGAACTGGCGGCCGGCTTCCCCGGCGTGATCTGCATCCGACAAGCAAACCAGGGAAAGGGCAGAGCGGTGCAGAATGGCATCGCGCAGGCTAGCGGGGATGTGGTCCTCGTGCAGGATGCCGATCTGGAGTACGATCCCGATGACTATCCGGCCCTCTTGCAGGCGTGCGATGGCCCGAAGACCGCCGTGTACGGAAGCCGGGTGTTGGGACAGATTCGTGCCGGCCGCACGCTCGGCCGACACGCCCAGCAAGGGTGGGGACCGTGGCTCGCCGGCGTCCTACTGTCCACCTGGACGTTCCTGCTCTATGGACGCTGGATCAGCGACACGCTGACGGCGTACAAACTGTACCCCATCGAGTTCCTGCGCGGCGTGCGCGCCAAGACTCAGGGCTTCGAAACCGACCACGAGCTGACCGCCAAACTGCTGAAGGGTGGCTTCCGAATCCGCGAAGTCCCGATCCGGTATCATCCGCGCACCGTCCAGGAAGGTAAGAAGATCCGTCCACGAGACGGCCTAGTCGCTTTGTGGACGTTGCTGCGCTTCCGGTGCACGTCGTGAAGAGGGCGCAGCCTCATACTCTTTGAGCTGGCGCTGCATCGCTGCTGTGATCTCCGATGTGCTTTGAGAACTCCAGGCGCAGCGCAAGTAAAAGGCCAAGCGATTTTCCTCATGAGGGTGTTCGGCACACTTCCGAGGACTCATGCGGAGACCGAGCCTATTGCACCGGCGTGTACCGATCGCCTTAACCGCGCGTCAGGTATAATTGACCTGTTGATAAAATGTCACTGCAACCCGAACTTCTCTTCCCTCTCCGTCCTCTGCTGTCGATGCCTGAAGGTTTGCCTGAAGACGAGATTCACAGTTTCTTGAGATCGGTCCGCCCGGCGGCCGCGCCTGTCCACGAAATGGAGAATTACTGTGACCAGGACTGGCGGCGCTTTGTCTAT
>JBEKDV010000507.1:0-5229 GCA_050014175.1 Candidatus Solibacter sp.
TGGAGTTGTTTGCCAGACAAGCACGCGCTGGCTGGCAAGCTTTTGGCAACCAGACGGACTTGTTTCCGACGACCGGTTTCACCCAATGAAAAAGGTTTGCAAGAAAAATGGTAACCTGCGCCGCGTTTTCTTCGAACGATGGGGACAGTTTCAATCGACGCTCCCCACGCGGGGAGCGTCGATGATCCGGCTCGAAAACAACGCCACTATGGTGTTTCAATCCACGGTCCCCGTGCTGTACCTCGGTGGCGTGTACCTCGGTGGCGGCCATTACACCGACTCTTTTTGATAGAGTAAAGCCGAATGGAAAGTTTCGAAGTCCTGCGCGCCACATGGGCTGGTGAGTTTGCGCTCGCAAACGGACAAATCGCAGCATGGCCTGCGAATGGCGTTGCAATCGAAGGCGACTTTTCGGGCATTCAGCGCTTCGTCCTGCGTCCCGTGCCGGGCGCATCGGGGGCGGCTCGTCGGCTGCGGGCCCGTTCGTTCAGGGTTCTCGCGCTGACGCGGTTAGTAGCTGTAAATCTTGAAGACCGATTCCGTGACTCCGGAGCGCGTTTGTTCTACTCCGCCGGTGGACGCTTTCTTGTCGTCGCGGCAGCAAGTGCTGAATGGCGGGACCGGCTGGCATTGTTGCAGCGGGATCTCGACGAGGATCTGCTGAATACGTATCGCGGCGAACTCGTTTTTCATCTCGCGGGCGCCGAATTCGCCGATGGTAATATCCCCGTCGCGGAACTCGGTGAGGCGATGGTCGGGCGCAAAGAAACCCCGATCGGCAGCGTTCTGCGGTCGACCCACGGGTGGGCCACAGACCGTTTCATCTTCGGCGCGACGCAACATGACAAGTGCAAAGGATGCGGCTCCACAGCGCTTCTGTCCGACGAATCTGAAGAGATCTGTCAAACCTGCGTCGAGGACCGCGAACTCGGCAGAGGGTTGTTGGGAGGCGGCCCCGCTGCGTTGACCAAATCGCCACAGGGGCCAATATCTCTGCTCGGAGAACGTTGGACCGTCTCGGCGGACGGTCCGGTGCTTATTCCGCTCGTATCTCACGTGCCGCTTGAGCACGGCCATCTTGCCACCTTTGAAGTTTTGTCCGACCGCGCCGCAGGCCGGCGTTATCTGGCGTACCTGCGAATCGACGCCGACCGCATCGGGATGGAGTTCCGGAATCTCGCCGGAGATCCCCGACGTATCTGGTCACTGAGCACACTGCTCGACCGCGCTTTTTCGTCCGCTGTCGCGAAGCTGATGGAATCGCAATTCCCGAACCTTTATCCGGTATACGGTGGCGGTGACGATCTATTCGTCATAGGCCCCTGGAACGACATACTCGATTTCGCAGCGGCGTGGCGGTCCGAGTTCCGCGCCCTCTCCGGCAATAGGCTGACCTTTTCGGCCGGAGTCGCGCTTGCCAAACCTCGTCAGCACATCCTGACGAAGGCGGAGGAAGCCGAGCACGCGCTGAACGAGCACGCTAAGGTTCCGCGCGACAGTATCCACGCGCTTGGCTGCACGATTCCGTGGGCAGAGTTCGATGGGGTGCTTGAGAGCGCGCGCGCTCTGGCCGCGATGTACGCCGGACGGCAGATCAAGGGCGCGCTGCTGCACAACGTAATCGAGCTGCATGGTCGCTGGCGCAAGGGCGATGCGCGTTGGCACTCGCTGCTCTTTTACCAGGTGGAGCGCAACCTAACAGGGCAGGCCAAGGACTTCGTGAAGCGTGCGTTCTTGTCGCCCGGCTATCTTTGGAAACACGCCGACTTTGCGGTGCGGTACGCCATGCTCCACTCGGCGGGAGAGGAAAGGAACTGACCATGCCTGATATGAGGGACGCAATGCATGGCGCCGGCTTTCAGGGCGCGAGGCGCGAAAGCAACAGGTCGGACGATCCGTCGCCTGCGAGGCGCGATGATCGGGGAAGTATGGACTGCCAGTTTCCACCCGGCTATCCGAAATACTTCACCTCCGAAGGTCACACGCGGGTCGAGCTCATCACTGCTGAAGCCGAAAACTTGGCCGTGCGCTTCGAATCCGATCGCCTGAAGAGGCATCAGCTTCGGTCCTTCTACGATCACGCGAAACGGCAGCTGCAACGGTTGCTGTACGGCGCTCCCTTCGGAGAAGTTCACCTGGAGATTGCCCGCCTGAAGGCGTTCGCCGCGGATCGGGCTGGGCGCGCCGATAATGCCCTGCCGTGGTCATTCAAACAGTTTATTGACTGCAACGTGGACGCTATCACCGACGAGGCGAGTTTTAAGAAAGGTTTTATGCCGCACTTCGAAGCTGTCGTCGCGTATTGCGCGCGCATAAAGGATTGAGCAAATGGCAAAGTGGACAGATGTTGTCGAGATGAAATTCGAGATCGAGCTCCTGGATGGCATGCGAATCGGCGGCTCCGGCGGTGGTCTCGAAATTGGCGGCGTAGACCCCAACCTAATGGCGCTGAAGGACCCCGTGACTGGACAACCGTACGTACCGGGTTCCAGCCTGAAGGGCAAACTGCGGAGCACCCTTGAGAAGGAATATGGCCTCGGTCGGGAGGGCAAGCCCTGCGGCTGTGGGCAGCGTACTTGTGTTGTCTGCCCTGTATTTGGGGCACACATGAACATGCGTGCAGACTCAGGCGCGTCGCGTCTTACGGTGCGTGACGCGCATTTTACTGAAGAGTACCTGAAAACGTGGAATCGGCGCATCGAAGAAGGGATGCCGCTCTTTGAGGTGAAGACCGAGAACACTATCGACCGCAGCCGCGGCACCGCTCTGAATCCGCGTACACAGGAACGCGTACCCGCGGGCGCGATGTTCCAGGCCGAGATGGTGCTGAAGGTGTTTGACGGTGACGAGGATAACAAGATGGTCGCGAACCTGAAGAACGCCCTTGCCATTCTCCAACGATTCGATTCGCTCGGAGCGGGCGGCAGTCGCGGCTCCGGCCGCATTGCAATCCGGAACTTCCGCGAACAGAAGGTCGCCCTCGCCCCGCTGACGTTATGACCACTTGGCGTCTGCGACTCTGCCCCCGGACTCCTTGGGCGACGCCTTGGCGCGCCGACTCTCTCTTCGGGTCGGTCTGCTGGCGCTGGCTGGAACTGTTCCCAGAGACTTTCGAGCCCATGCTCGACGAGTTCCACAAAGGCGGCGATCCGCCCTTCCTCCTCTCGGACGCGTGGCCCGGCGATCTTATGCCCGTACCCGCGCACGCCACGGTGCCGCCTTCGCCGAAGAAACTGAAACCTCCGCTTTACATCCCCGAGGCTTCCTTCCGGAGCATCATCTGCGGTGAAACCAGGACAGCCTCCGGCGTGCTGATGAATGTCATTCGCTCCTCGGCACGCGTGCAGACCGCCATCGACCGCGACCTGGGCTCCGCCGCTGACGGCCAGTTGTTCGAAACCAACACTCAGCACCTCGACCAGTCTTCCGAGTTCTTGAGCGTCTATATCCGCTCCGACCGGCATATGGAAAGGGTAGTGGCCTGCTTCAAGGCGCTGGCGTGGACTGGTTTTGGCAAAAAGAGTTCCACCGGGCTCGGCGAGTTCGAGATCGCCGCTGCACCAGAAAGGTGCGAATGGCTCGACGATGTTCCGGGCGCAAATGCGTGGACGGCACTCAGCCATTTCGTACCAGCCCCCGGCGACCCAATGGACGGACGCTGGCGCACGCACGTTACCTTTCCGAAATTCCACGCAAACGCCGTATCGAATGTGTTCAAGGGTTCAATTCTGATGCTCACGCCGGGTTCGGTCTTCCGGACGAGCGAGAAATCGCCGCGCCCGTGGTACGGCTCGATGATCCCTGTGCCTCGCCCGGAAATGCCGAAAGCCCTCCATTATGGCTTATGCTTCTCTGTTCCGCTGGTGTGGGGCCGAGAGGCAGCATGAAGGTCGCCGCGGTCTTTCCAATTGGCACCAGCGACGGAGGTTGCCCAGTTGCTATCGCCGAGATTCTCAAGCGTGAGTCATCCGTTGAGGTCCACCTGCTATACGGGAAGCTCGCCGCGCCGGACGCCCCGGATCCGAAAGACATCGCCGAGCAGATCAAGGAGAGCATTCGCGATCAGCGTGTGACCTGGGCAAGCTGCCAACCGGTGGAACCATTCGATTTGTCGGAAGCCTATACACAAGTTCGCGTTTTAGTGGCTGGCATCGCGGGCCGGAACTATGACCGTGTGTACGTCGGCATCACCGGCGCCACAAATCCGGTCGTGACCTCGCTATTCCAGACCGCTATGGCGTATCTCTCGTGCCAGGTGCTTCCTATCTATGTTCAGGCCAGAGGAACGGCATTGGTGCAGCACTTCCTCGCATCTGACTTACGCGACCGCGTGACTGCCGAAGGCGCTTTGTCGAGCGCGCGCTCAGGTCAGGTTCGCGTTGCGGCCCGTCTGGCGGAACGGCTGCCGTCCGAAGATCAGTGGAAATTTCTTCGTTCTTCACTCGCCGCGCTTGCCCAGTGGGATGACTTCGATTACTCCCAGGCGAGGCAGACGCTGGAACACCAGGCCCGCAAAGCGGCCGTTTATGCGCAGCGCCCGCTGCTCGCGCCGGTGGCCGATACGGTCAGCCGCCTGGCTCCTAACGCCAGCGACATGGCTGCGTTCGCGAAACAGATCTGCGACCAGCAGAACTTCAGCGCCGCCGCAACAAGCGAGGGCTGGTCCGACAGAGTCTCACGAACCGGCATGTTACTGGTAGCCGATGCTCTCGCCAACGCCCAGCGGCGAATCGTGGAAGGCCGATTCACCGATTCCGTGCTCCGGTCCTACCGTGCTGCGGAATGTGCGACCCAGATGCGGCTCCTCGCAATCGGAATCCATCCCTCGCGGCCCGATGCCTGCCAAACTGCATACAAGCGATACCGTGCTGCCGATGCGCCGGGTGGTGGCGAGATGGCGTTCAAAGCTGGCCTGCAATTTCTGGCGTCGGCTCGACAAATCGACTTTGCTCCCATTGAAGAGGACGTGATCAAGCTCGGCAGCACCCGTAACCACACCTACCTTGAGCACGGCTACGAGCGGGTTCAGCTCGGCCAGGCTCAGCGCTGCTTTGAACGGTCGCAGTCGATCTGCCAGCATCTTCTTGGCGTGGATATCAAGCAAGAGTGGCAGAGCTTCGAAATGAGATTTTGACGCGTTGATGCCCACGAATTCTCAGCGTATGTCCTGCCGCCGCGGCTCATCGATGCTTCAATGAGGCCACGACCGCGCGGTCGTGGAATTGGATG
>JBEKDV010000508.1:0-8537 GCA_050014175.1 Candidatus Solibacter sp.
ATGACCTCAATCTCGCCCACCGGCTTTCCGTTGAGCAGCATGTTCTGAATTCCCAACGAGCTATAGCTGTGTGCCATGATGCCGCCGCGAACGTTGGCTTTGCTGTGTTGTCCCACGTAGGCCACGGCAGAAAAATGGCGGTCCATCAGCATTGACGGTCCTACCGCCCCCATCAGCAGCTTGGCCTTAGGATGAATGCTGAGAGTGGATAGAGTTTGGCTGCCATCGTGTCCATCCCAGACGATGACCTCCTCAGCGCCGCCGGCCAGAAATCCCTCTACTGCGGCATTCGTTTCGCCGGTGAGTAGTTGGCGCATTTCCTGATCCTTGGGATCGGTCTGGTCCTGTCGGCAAACCCCGCCGACACCTTCGGCGTCCGTAATCACGAATACGGTCTTTTTCTGGGCAAGACCAGCGAGGCAGCTCAAGAGCCCAATACAGAGCAATAAACGCATACCTATCTGGTACCACACGGAACGCGTGCGCGCGTGACTTGCCCACTCGCCTTCGAGTGTAGCTACGGATACTGTCGTCCGAGGTGGATGCCGGCGCGGCGGTCGAGGAAGTTTGGCGTTTTGTGGCGATACGCGGGCAGGTCGCAGGAGCGGTGGCCGACACATTATGCAGGTCTGAGGATCTATGGCAATCCCGTTGGGGACGTTAGCCACGCGTCAGACTTCCGGTGGGCCGAGCGCTGCGGCCTCCCGGACTGAGTGTACCACCGCCATTATCCGGGCACGGGGATGCCGTATCGGCTCCCGAAGCAGGCTCACATTCTGGTGGTGCCCAAGATGGACGGCTCATCTCCCGTCAACGTGAACCCAGCGTTAAGGGTCAATATCGGTAGCACTTCGCCCTTGCCGCCTCGGGCTTCGGCGCGACGGAAAGATTCATTTGTCGGTACGTTTGCGTCACTCCAGAGCGGATAGGTCGGTAAACGCTTGGCGACCAGGCACGACCTATTGATACGCAGCACCATTCTGGGTACCGAGCCCAGTCTGTGGTCGGAAGTTCTCGCCAGGAACCTCCGGTGCCGATTGATGGGTATCGAATCCTCCGCCCGTCTTCAGCCCTGGGATGAGATCACGCCAGCCGGGAGAAGCGCCGATTGGACTCTGGAAAGTCCACACCCATGGCAAAACAAACCAGTACGCCAAAAGCCGTCGACGGGAGCAGCGTGCTCCAGTCGAAGTGCGCGGCGGGCGCCGGATCGCTTGGGCCAAGCGCGGTCATCAGGGTTCCGGCGGCGACGCTGGCCACAGCGGCCCACTGATATAGCCGAAGACCCGCGAAGACGGGGGTCTGCGGCTCACCCCGCCATGCTTCCTCCACGAACCGGCCGAGGCCGTTGAGGATGAAGTAGAGACCGGCGATCAGGTGCAGCGGCGCGTGCAGAAACCACAGGCGCGTGATTACCAGCGCGATGAAAGCGTTACACAATATCGAGTAGATGGGGGTGGGGTGCAGGGGGACGCCGGTCCACGGTGTCATCCGGCAGACGCGCGAGCGGGGGTGCGTGTACCGAATCCCGATGGAGTCAGGCGCGGGCCGCCCATGACAACAACCCTGCACCAGACAGCGCAACCGCCCCATCGCCTGCGCCCACGGTCCGCCGGCGGCGAAGGCAGCTAACACCAGCCACGCACTCACTCCGAAGAAAGGAGCCAGCAAGGCGGCGGCCGTTCCTCCGAGCAGGCCGCCGTAAAAACCGAACGGCCGCAAAAGTTGGGGCGACCCCTCGATGTATTGCGCCCACAGCGCCGCCATCACCACGGATGCGAGCGCGGCGACTGCCACTGGCAGCCGCCGTCCCGAGCCGGCCAGCGTTACGGCGATCCAGAACGCCAGAGCCGCGCCGATGCCGGCGTAGATCCCGTGGTTGATCGCGCGGACCGGTCCGATTCTCCATTCGTGCCAGGAGTTGGCGATGCGCTCGCCCTCCTGCCGGACCGCCTGCCACAAAGCGGGTCCGCGCGCCACCAACCACACCGTGACCAAGCCGCCGGCCACGTCGGCAACGGGGTGCTGGCCCGTGGCGACGCAACTGAAGGCCACGAGGGCGGCCCAGACGCGGAACACCCAGGCGAGCCTCGGCCAGCGGCTCATGTAGACGCCCGCCGCCAGCACGGCCCAGATTACGTGGAATGAGGGAAACGCGCCCGCGGCGTTATCCAGTGTTCGCTCCCAAGCCAGCAGGCGGCCGAGCGCACTATGCGGCGTGAATGCACGTTGCGGCGCGACCAGCGGGACGGCGAAGTACAGAGGGAAGGCGACCAGCATGGTCCAGAGCCCGCGCACGCAGAGTCGGCGGAGGTCGCCGCAAGTCCGGGCGAACAGCGGCGCGAGCGCCGTCCCCAAGTACGCGCTGAAGTAGAAAAGCTCAGACCATTCGAGAACCGGCAGACGTTCTTCCAGCGGCAACCAGACCGTGGTTGCGTCGGGAGGCGTGCCTAGCGCAATCACGGCCTCGTACAGCACCACCCAGGGGCCGAAGACGAAAAGATAGCAGGGTACGCGGTCATAGGGCGAAGGACGGGCGGCGCCAGCTTGGGGGAGCAGGCGGCGAGGCGCCTGGCCGAATCGTTCGGCCAGGTCGTGGTCTTCATAACCCAGCACCAGCGCGGCGCATCCCAGAGCCACGATGGGGGAAACGAGCCAGAGCCCGCTGGCCGAACCCGTGCCGATGGAGACGCCCGCGCAGAGCATCACAAAACCGGTATAGATGGGATGCGGTAGCAGGCGGTAAATTCCCCGCTCCACGTATCGCGGAGGAGGATAGGCATTCATCGGCAGGCCGCCACCGTATCTCCAGAGGTCAAGCATGCCGAGGAGAAGCAGTGCGCCTCCTGCCGCAGCGACCGGGAAACCCAGTGGCGGCCATAGGAGCGGGAGGCGCACCATATCCGCGGTTGCAGCCGCCCATGCCGCCAAACCGATGGGGAGCACCACCGCGAATGCAGCCCCGTAGAGCCATTTTCCGAGTTGGTTCAAGGCCATTCGACGACCTCATGGATTGCCATTCCGACAGAATCGGGGCGGCCGGGCCGCCGCAGCACCGCCCGGCTGAGCCACTTCTGCTCCCGCACATTGAGCACTGCCGGGGGAAACAGCCGGTCAAGGTTGGGAAGCACGGCAAGAGCGGTCGCCCCCAGTGCGCCCTCGCGCAACACGGCGAAGGCTTCCAGCGTCAGCGTAGTCTCGCCATCGGCCAGCCTGATCTCGCGATCACCGATGATCTGGGCAGCAACGGCGGCGCCATTATCATAGACGACCTGCCGGCAGTAGGGGCCGCACCAATCGATCCAGACCAGCGCGTCGGTCGCATTGACGAACCGGCCCCACCGCAGTTGACGGATCGGTAGGCGCCAGGGCGGCAGCGAGAGCCGGAGGTGTTCCACGTAACCCCATCCGCGGAAATGTTCGTCCGCGCCGATGCGAAACTGGACCGTTGATCGCGGCGCCACGCAGTTCCACTCGAGCGACCCCGCGGGCGAGTTGAAAAGCGTCTCCCGGACCGCGCCCCCTGGTTCCAGCCAATAGGCTTCGACATTCCAGCGCGGAGACCTCCAAACGATGCTTCCATCCTGCGCCTGGGGGGGCGGCTGTTCGCGAAGAGAGAAGCGGCTCCGCGCCGGCCGGCCGGCGCGGCACGCGAGGAGGTTCGTGTAGTGGATCGTGGGCCCGCGCCAGCGAAGCTCGGCGGAATAGACGATAAGAGCGTCGCCCTGATCGGTGGCGCAGTCAGCATACCATTTCGAGAGTTCGAAACCAGGCATTGGCCCCGCTTTCCGTCAGGCTCCTCCGCAGGCGAGCGCTATCGACCCCAGCAGCATGGGGATCCGTGACAATTGTATGCGTCTGCCGGCGCTGACACCGGGCCAAGCGAACAGGCACGCCAGCGAGACCAGCGTTGCCGCGGCCGCCAAGGTGGCGGCACGGCCGTGGACGAGCGCCACCAAGGCCACGGCCGAGGCGAGCATCAGCGTTGTGCCGATTCGGGCCGTCCCACGGCCGCCGAGAATCGATGCAATGGTTCGTATGCCTGCCTTGGCGTCGCCCTGCAACTCATCGGCATCCATGAAGATCTCGCGGCCAAGCACGAAGCCGGCCAGCACGGCGTATGAGAACCACGGGAAATGCCTGTCTCCCACCTGCGCGCCGTAGCACAGGGGCAGGCAGCACAGGCCGGCTACTGAGGCGTCTTTAGCGAGCGGATATCGCTGCGCCACTGGCGAATACAACAGGAGGGCTGCGGCGGTGGCTGCCAGGACGGTTCCACCCGCGCCGACGATCGCCGAAAGAAGACCTGCGCACAGAAGCAGGGCGGCTGCCAGCCAAGCCGCGCTTCGTCTGGACAATGCGCCGGCGGCTACGGGACGTTGGACTTCGGCCGCGCGGTCCTTGTCGTAGTCGAGAATATCGTTGACGGCGAATCCGAACATCGCGAGCGCCGTCATGCCGAAACCCGCAGCCACGCCACGGAGCGTCGGCCCGTCATGTCCCGCCATGGCCGCCGCCGCGGCGAGCGTCCCGACCACGACGGATGACAATGGCCGGGTAGTCGCCAGGATGGCCGCGGACCAACTCTTGCCGCATGTGCGATCGCCACACGGCGAAGCCTGGGGGCCCGGCCCCGCGTCCGCGACGACTCGGGCTGAGGAGCCACGCCACATCTGCCGGGAATTATAGCGAGTGGGCGCACGCGAGGCAAACGGACGGAAGGATTCCCCCATGCGGCATTAGCGGCATCAGGACGCCGTAGTGTAATGTAAATCAGCGTCGGCAGCCCCTCGGAGAACGAGGGCCAGATAACCTTACGCCCGGCTGGCGCCATTTGACTTCGTCAAGGGCGTTATCTACGAATATCGGTAGCCATTCGGACTGTTGAAATCCAACGCGTCGCAGCCACTTCCGCGAGATGGCGACAAACCCTCAACTCGAATTGCCCGGATGCTGGCGCGTTTATCGTTCCTAATCCTTCCGGGACGGGGGACTTCCCAGTATGTATCCCTAGAAGTGACACGTAAGGCTTGGCAAATCAGCGGATTGGCCTCCAGGCCAGCCCTCACTGGTGGCATGTCATATGCGTTGTATCGGGAGTGCGCCGGCCGGATAGCGGCGGAGAAGGGAGAAAAAGCCTGATCGCCGGCGCATTCCCGATACAACCCCTTGGACTAAGCCAACTGGGTTGGCCTATGGTTTCTGGCGTGCGTGAAGATTTGGCGGCCTGGATCGTGTGTGGGAGGGAAAGTTGAGTGCAGTTGCTTTGCGGGGCGTACGGGGATTCGGCTGGGCACGATGTGGTGACGGGCTTTTCGAGCGTCCAGACAGCCTCCGGCGGCACACGTAGCCTGTCATCACGGTTCGGTGATCTGCGTGGTCGAAGAATGTAGATTACAGCGATCATCGGCTTTTACGAAGAGTCCATCTGAAGTGTTTGGTGCGGTGCGTCGCTTTGGTGTCGTGGTGCCGTTGATCGCGGTTCGACGACATGGAGGTGCCCCACCCCGCAAACTGGGCAGATCGGTTCTGGGCGCTCTAAGAGGACGGACAGCGGAGGCGACGCCGGCAGGAGTTCCCGGCACCGCTGGACCATGGCTTGGCGATTGCGGTTGGATAGAAAGCCGAAATGCCGAATCTTCACAAAACCGCCGGGAAGAACATGCAGCAGGAAGCGCCGGATGAATTCCACCGCATCGAGAGACATCTCCTTGATCTGATTGTTGTCTTGTGAATCCCGCCAGCGGAAGCGCACGCGGCCCTCCTCCAGACCAAACAATCGCCCATTGGAAATCGCCACTCGATGGGTGTACCGCGCCAGATAGCGGAGCACCTGTTCGAGTCCGCCGAACGGGGGTTTGGCGTAGACCACCCATTCCTTATCCTCCAGGGGCACGATCCACTCCTCAAAGCGAGCTGGGTGCGCCAGTTCGCGAAGTTGTCCGTAGAACCCCAGTCGCCCTTCCGCAAACGCTTCCCTGAGATAGGCGAGGAACTTCCCGCGGAACAGGTGGCCGAGCGGTTTCACCGGCAGAAAGAAATTCTTCTTCCGGGGAGAGATCCATCGTTGTTCGTCGGGTGACAATCCTCCAGCGGGCACGACACAATGCAGGTGGGGATGGTGCTCCAATCGTTGAGTCCAGGTATGTAGAACGGCCAGGAAGCCCACTTTGGCTCCCAGACGTTTGGGATCGGCGGCCATCTCCAGAAGAGCCTCGGCTACGGCCCGGAACAGGATCCCATAGATGACTCGCGGGTTCTGCAAGGCCAGCGGTGCCAACTCGTGCGGCAGGGTGAAGACCACATGAGAATAGGGAACGGGCAGAATCTCCTTCGCCCGGGCGGACAGCCACTCGTCACGTGCCCGGCTGTGGCACTTTGGGCAATGCCGGTTGCGGCACGACCGATATTCAATCACCTGATGGGAGCAGTGGTCGCACTGCTCTATGTAGGAACCGAGGGCGGCGGTGCGGCACGCGCCGATATCCCGGAAAGCCTTCCGTTGCTGGGGAGACAGCACGTCTCCCCAGCGATCGAGGAATTCCTGACCGTGTTGGCGGAAGACATCGGCGACTTCCAGCCGGGGTTCCGTTACCTCCTCCGGCCGTCTACGGAGTACTCGACCGGTTGCAGGGGGAGCGCATCGAAGGGACTGGGGGCGGCGTGGAGCCGCTTCAGGGATACGCGGAGATACTTGGCGGTGGTTCGAATATCCGCGTGGCCCAGCAGAACCTGAATGGTGCGGAGGTCGGCGCCGGCATCCAGCATATGGGTGGCGCAGGCGTGGCGGAACAGGTGCGGATGAACCAGATGTTTGATGCCGGCACGACCTCCGGCACTGCGGCACAGCGCACGGATGGAATTGTCGTCCAGCGGCTGATCCCGGCGCTGTTTGGACGGGAACAACCAGTCCGTGGGCTTGCATCGGCGGTAGTAGATCCGCAGCCGCTCCAGCAGAGGCGCGGACAGCGGGATGTCCCGTGGAACACTGCCCTTGCCTTCGCGTATATGCAGCACCATCTTCTGGCTGTCGAGGTCGCTCAACTTCAGATGGCGCAGCTCATTGCAGCGCATCGCGGTGGCATAGAACGTAGCCAGAATCGTCCAATGCTTCAAGTTGGTGGTCCGGTCGAGGATGCGTGCGATCTCCTCCGGACTCATCACGGTGGGCAGCCTGGGGCGCCTTTTGGGAGCGGCAATCTCCTCGTCAAACCACGCCTGTTTGAGAACTCTGATGTAGAGGAACTTGAGCGCGCCGCGGTTCACCTGAACGGTAGCCCAGGTGTCTTTCCTGTCATTCAGCAGATGAAGTAGGTAGCGGCGGACATGGTCCGGTCCCAATTTCGCCGGCGATGCGCCAAAGTGCTTGGCGAACCGTTCCACCAGGCGCAAATAAGTGTGAATCGTGGTTTCGGAGAGGTTGCGCAACTGCAACTCCTCCAGCATTCGTTGCCGTAGAGGGGTCATCCAATGAACTCCTTTCGTTCACTGGTTTATCTCCCCGGCGGCGCGAACGCCACGAGGGTATTCTGCCGCGATAGCGGCTTAGTCCTATATGATCACTGTGAGGGTTTCGCTAACGCCTGCGCTTCAGCCCCGGCGCCCCATGAACGCGCCAGGCGCCGTCGGCTGCAAGCACTGGCTAGACAGCGCCGAACCGACGGCCAGAAGAAGTGCGCCAACGACCAGCCTGAGGCACGCATCCGGCACGGCCAGCAGACGCCGGTCGGACGGAATTGCCAGCTCAAGGGCCGCAACAGCGTTCCAGCCGGCATGGAAGAGGATGCAGCGCAGGATGCTCTCGGTGCGACCATAGAGCCAGACCAAAATCAGGGTCCCGCCGACAGTCCCGATGGCAAACACAGCGAAGTTGGTCCCGTATTGCCCGACGCCGGGAAGGACGAACAGCGGAAGATGCCAGAGGGACCGGATCAGGCCGACCAGCACGGCCGCAGCCGGACGGCCAATGCCTCGGCCCATCTCTGGCTGAGCGACCGGTGCGCGAACTGGATTAAAATACAGTCACAAGGCAGCCTTATGAAAACAGACAAACCCGAACCAACATCCTGTCCATTGATGACCACGTCGTCCGGCCGGCCTGTCGGCGACAACCAGAACTCCGTCACCGCCGGTCCGAGGGGCCCGGTCCTGATGGAAGACTATCTTCTCTTCGAGAAAATGGCCCAGTTTAATCGCGAGCGCATCCCGGAACGCGTCGTCCATGCCAAGGGAGCCGGCGCGCACGGCACGTTCACCGTTACCGGCGACATCACCGAATACACTAGCGCCAAGCTCTTCAGCCGGATCGGCAAGAAGACCGATGTATTGGCCCGCTTCTCCACCGTCGCCGGCGAAAAGGGTTCAGCCGATACCGCCCGCGACCCCCGCGGCTTCTCCATTAAGTTCTACACCGAAGAAGGCAACTGGGACATGACCGGCAACAACACTCCCATCTTCTTCGTCCGCGACCCGCTCAAGTTCAGCGACTTCATCCACTCCCAGAAGCGCATCCCCGCGACGAACCTGCGCGAGCCAAC
>JBEKDV010000509.1:0-5165 GCA_050014175.1 Candidatus Solibacter sp.
GCTGCGCTCATAGACGTATCGCTGCACGTCGATGAAGGCGTTGTTGGCGTCGTTGCCGTTGGAGTTGTCGAAGCCGCCCTGCTCAATGTTCTTGGAGAAGGTGTACCCAAACGTCAGGTTCCATCCCTTCGTGGCACGGACCTGGTAATTCACCTGCATCGCGTTGTACCAGTTTTTGCCGTCGTTCCGCCCAAGCTGGTTGACGGAAGAGAACTCCGGGAACTGCAGGGCCAGCGCGGCCCGGGAGACTGTGGGGCTGGTAGCCAGGCCGGTATTGGTAAACTGCGGCAGTCCGTAGAACGGATTCGTAACCAGTTGGTTGCAGTAAGTCGGGTTGCCGCCCTCCAGCGGGTCGCAGGATTGCCGGAAAGCCAGGGTGGTGTTGTCATACGGCCGGGCAGTCTGCAGCTTGTATCCGCGGTTGCCCATGAACGAGACGTCCAGCCGCGATTGCAGCGGCAGTTCGATCTGGAAACCGAAGCTGAACTGCTCGGTATAGGGGATTTTGAACGTGGGGTCGAAGAAGCTGATTCCCTGTCCCAGCAGGCTCCCCAGCCCGAGGCTCTTTCCAGGGGGCTGCAGGATGCCGTTGGGAAATGGGTTGTTCAGGAGGTTGGCGATCGGCGTGCGCCCGCCGTCGAGGGAGTTCACCACGCTGGTGGTGATGTTGTAGCCGTCGGTACGGTTCCAATCGTTGTTGGGGTTGATCATGTACTTGCCCCAACCGCCGCGCATGACCAACTTGTTCCTGACCCGATAGGCAAAGCCGATGCGCGGCTGGATGCCGCTCGGGTCGGTATTGACGCCGTGTTGTCCGCTGTTGGCATAGAGCAGCCCGCCCATCACGGTAGGAAAGCCGGGGAACTGCGTGCGGCTGATTGCCGAATCCACCGGATTCGTCTGGGTGGGGTCAAATCCGCGTGCCAGGCGGCTGTAGCGCTCCGTGGGCCCCACGAAAAAGTCCCAGCGAATGCCCAGGTTTAGGGTGAGCTTGCGGCTTAATTTCCAATCGTCCTGCACGTACCCCGCCGCGTAACGGTCCACAAACGAAAGGTACGGGATATTGTCCACCGAACCGCTGGCCGGAAGACCGAGCAGCGCCGAAGCGAAGGAATTGCCGCTCAACGCATCGGCGACGTTGTAGACCTGCTGCGTCCAGGTGTTGTTGAACGTCAGAGTGAAGACGTTCCCCTGGTTGATCACGTTGTACTGGATGCGGCGGTAATCCACCCCGGCTTTGATGGTGTGCCCGCCCGTGATCTTGTTGACGCTCGCCGCCGCGCCGAAGGAATTGGTGTAGTTGAACGACAGAGTGCCTCCCAGCCCGGTGTAGTTGGTGAAGTTGTAGCTGCCCAGGTTGTCCTGCACGGGCAGTTGTGAGACCAGCGATTGCGGAAAACCAACCAAACTGGGGTTGATTCCGATATTCTCGTCGCTGCGGGAGCCTTCCACGTAGCGCGCCCAGGAAACGCGGGCGTCGGCCACGAGCGAAGGCTGGAGCGTCCCCACCCAGTCCATCACGTAGGCGTCGTTGAGCCGCTTCAACGGTCCGGGGCCTTGGTAGCCGGGACCCAAAACGCCGTTGGTGTCGCGATGCTCGGTACGGTCGTTGGTGGCTTCCCGGAAGAACAGGTGGTGCCTGTCCCCTAATTGTTCGTCGAACTTGGTCACCACGTTATAAAAGGCGTCGTGGTCGAGATTGTCGGGGCCGCCGGCCACGAACAGATCGTTCGTTCCATAGGGCGAACCCGCCGCGACGTTGTTGGGTTTGGGGTACAGGCTCAGCATCTTGGCGGCGATTGGATTGACCCGGGTCTGCGGGATCAGGTTGCCGCTGAAGGGTTGGCGCGTCACCGAACCATCGGCATTCACCACGGCGCTTTGCGGATCGTAGATGGTGATCTTGCGGCCCTGTGAATCTACCAGCTTGCTGAAGTCGCCGGTGACCCATTCCGGTTCCGGCACCGACAGCGTCAAAGGACTCGGCGTGCCTTCCCGGTAGCCCTCGTAGTTCACGAAGAAGAAGCTGCGGTCTTTGCCGTTGTAGATTTTGGGGAAAATAATCGGCCCGCCGACCGACCCGCCGTACTGATCCAGGAAGTGCCCCGCCTTGGCCGCTCCGACGGAGTTGTTCTGAAAGGAATTGGCATCCAGCGCGCTGCGGCGCATGAATTCATAGATGGTGCCGTGAAACTGGTTGCTGCCGCTCTTGAGCGAAACGTTCATGATGCCGCCCGAGGATTTGCCGTATGCGGCGTCGAAGGAATTGGTCTGGATCTTGAACTCCTGGACCGAATCCACGGGAGGTATCAGTGCGATATTATTGCCACCGGCCTGGGCATTGTTGGGCGCGCCGTCCAGCAGGAACTCGTTCTTGCGGTCCAGCCCTCCGTTCACGGTCCAGTCGGCCTGCGCGCCGTTATCGAAGGGACGCTGGTAGATCTGGTTGCCGCTATAGTTCACGCCCGGCGCCAACATCGCCAACATGAATGGGTTACGCGCATTCAACGGCAGTTCCATGACGCGCTTCTGGTCGATCACGAGTCCATGGTCGGCGCTCTCGGTCTCCAGCGCCAACGCCTCGGCGCTGACGGTGATCGATTCGGTATTCTGGCCAACTTCCATCCTGATGTCGACGCCGATCACGTCGCCGACATTGAGCACGATGCCGTCACGGACGTACTTCTTGAATCCCGGCGATTCCGCAGTGAGCTTATACGCCCCCGGTCTGAGGAAGGGCAGCGAATAGACACCCAGGCCGGTGGTCACGCCTGGGGTCACTTCATTAGTGCCGGTATTGGTAATCTGGACGGTCACTTTGGGCACGGCCGACCCTGACGGGTCCGTCACGTGACCCGTCACGGTTGCACGGAATTCCTGGGCGGCCAGAGAGCACACCAGGATGAAAAAGCAAAGCACAATGCGCACACGACTTCTTGACATGTTCCTCTCCTGTCTCGTGAAATCGCGATGCGCGCGGCAGTAGATGAGGATAGGTCGGATCCCGGGCAGGCACCGCCTGCCTGGCAAGCGTAAGGAGCCGCGGCCCCCTCGCTGGTTTTCCGACCTCCTGTCGGCACGCATGCGTGAAATGGCCAAACGCCGTCGACGAGTTGCTCGACGTTTCTTCCAACACTTGCATTCCGGGTAGCGGCGTGGACCGGCGCCGGACGAACGGCAAAGGCGGCGGGCCACTCCATATCAATGAATAACGGTACGGTAAACGCTCGCTGGCCACGGCTCTTGCCGATCGAAATCTGCAGGCCCCTTGTCTCGCGGGCAGCCATATGTCGCGAAGGTTCTCTACACCACGGGCGCATACCAAAATCTCGGTGACACACCGGCACCCCCCTTGCCGACGACATGGACGGCTGTAACGGTAAAGATGGACGGTAGCCCTTGTAGCAATCGGATATCCAAAGCCCTGTTGGGCTCTAAGGTATTGACAGTACAGTGAGCTTACTCTGAATTGTGAGTTTAGTACCGAAAACTGAATTTTGATACTATGAGTTATGGGATTTCGTACGGTTGACGCAGATCGAAAACTGAAGAAAACGTGAACCGCCCATCACCGCCGGCGCGTTCGAACGGCGATGATGGGCCGACAATGAGCCGCCGCGGGCCGGCTCCCTGCTGATCGATTGGGCCAACCCGGCAACCGGCATGGCCCTCAATTGGCGACCGTAGCCTTGCGCAACGCCTGGGCGTCCGTGACCAATCTCCCGTCCGGCTCGGATACCATTTCGACGTATCAGATCGTGCCGGCGGACCTGCGCCTGAGCCTGTTCACCTACCGCGAGTTGACCAAGTGGCTCCAGCGGGCGAACAAGGCGTAGTCGATAAAGCCATGATCGATGGCGACAATCGAACCGGGATTCAGGCGGAAGGAATCGGCCAACTTCACGTCGCTGCGTTTGGCTTCGGTGAGCAGCACGTAGGCGGGCAGGTAGTCGTCATGGTCGAGCAGCACGTGGGCCTTGACGCCGCCCTTGGCGCGGCGGAATTTGGCCCACGGAAACATCGTCAGGCACAACGAGATGGTGGTTGAGTCCAGCGACTGGAGTTTGTTCTTGAAGCGGAACTTAAGCTGCATCTGCTGCTCACCATCAAGTCGGCGGCGCCGATTCCCAGCGGGCGAATCGTCAAGACGGAACAGGTCTCGGCGAATCGCTGGCACCTGGATGTCAAGTTGGCGGTGGCCGGCGATCTCGATGCGGAGTTGCTCGGCTGGGGTTCTGTTTCGTGGCCCGCCAGAAGCGCATGCAGATTGACGACCGGGATTACTACCTCGACCTGCTGTTCTATCACCGCAAGCTCCGCCGCCTGATCGCCATTGATCTGAAACTCGGCAAGTTCGAGGCGGCGGATAAGGGCCAGATGGAACTTTATCTGGGCTGGCTCAAGCGATATGCTTGCGAGCCGGAAGAGGCTGAACCCTTGGGCATGATCCTTTGCGCGGGCAAAAGCGAGGAACACATCGCGTTGCTCGAACTCCAAAAGAGCGGTATCCACGTGGCCAGCTGCTGGACCGACGCGCTGCCGAAGAAGGAACTGGAGCGCAAACTCCACGAAGCCGTGCGTTTGGCCCGGGCGCGGCTGGAGACGGCAGAGGATTGAGCGCGGCCCGCACATTCCCCTGAGAACCTCTCCCGCGCGGCCGCACTATCAATAATCTCTAAGGCATTATGCGCCTCCCCATCCTCATTGCAGTTGCGGCGATGCTGGCATCCGCTCAATCCGGCGGCGGTTATCTCATCACCACCGTGGTCGATGCCACGGGCAGTGAGGGGTCCGGCGGTGACGGCGGCCCGGCCACGGCGGCGCAACTGAACTTCCCGACGGGAGTGGCGGTGGATGCCGCCGGCAACCTTTTCATCGCCGACACCTTCAACAACCGTATCCGGAAAGTGTCGGCCAACGGGACCATCACCACCGTAGCCGGCACGGGAGCTCGGGGATTCGGTGGTGACGGCGGTCCCGCCACCGCCGCCCAACTGAACTACCCGCAGGGAGTCGCCGTCGATGCGGCCGGCAACCAGCGGATTCGGAAAGTGTCTGGCGGGATCATCACGACCGTCGCCGGCGGCGGCACTTTCGGGCCGGCCGATGACGGCGGTCCCGCCACCGCTGCCCAACTATACAACCCGGTGGGAGTGGCGGTGGAC
>JBEKDV010000510.1:0-5150 GCA_050014175.1 Candidatus Solibacter sp.
GCACGATATCCCGTTCTACCGTTCCTTCCTGAAAAACGCCGTGCTGACCGGTACCCAAATCATTAACAATCCGTTCTGGTGGAGCGCCGACGATAAGTTTTTCAACTACGCCCTGGCCGCCAAGCTGGGAGTGGCCGTGCCGCCGACCGTGCTCTTGCCGCACAAGAAGAATCCCGCCGGCACCACCGACCGCAGCATGCGCAACCTGATCTATCCCCTCGATTGGGACGCCATCTTCCGCTACGTGGGCTTCCCCGCGTTTCTCAAGCCGCACGATGGCGGCGGCTGGAAGAACGTTTACAAGGTGGACACGCCCGAGGAACTGTTCGCCGCCTACGACGAGAGCGAACAGCTCTGCATGACGCTCCAGGGCGCCGTCAAATTTCAGGAGTACTTCCGTTGCTACGTCATTAACCAGGAAAAAGTGCATGTGATGCGCTACGACCCGGGCCAACCGCACCATTTGCGCTACGTGCCGGGCAATCCGCCGCCGTCGCCCGCCCTGGGCGAGCGCATGGCGACCGATGCGCTCAAGCTCTGCCGCGCGCTGGGGTACGACCTGAATACCGTGGAATTCGCCGTAGAGGACGGTGTTCCCTACGCCATCGACTTCATGAATCCGGCGCCCGACGCGGGCTTGGAATCGGTGGGCCCGGACAATTTCCGCTGGATCGTGGAGGCGGTGGCGGACATGGCGATCTCTCGCGCCCTCGCCCCGCCCGCGCCGCTGGAGTATCGCTGGGCGAAGTGGCTGGGGGCTTCGTAGCGTGGCCTTTCAGGCTGCCACGCCCCCATTCGTGGGGGCGTTCTTCTCCAGCGTTCTTTCTAACTCTGTATGAGGTAATTATGAGTGGAGTATCTAACGCAAGACCGACGCTGAACATCGGAATCGAGGAAGAATACCAGACGGTGGATCCCGTGACCCGGGACCTTCGTTCCCACATCCACGCGGAGATCGTCGAGAAGGGCAGACTGATACTGCACGAGCACGTCAAGCCGGAAATGCACCAGTCCGTGGTGGAGATCGGCACCGGGGTCTGCCAGAACGTCAAGCAGGCCAAGGACGAGATCCGCATGATCCGCCAGAAGATGATCACCCTGGCGCGGCAGAACGGGCTGCGCCTTTCCGCCGGCGGCACACACCCCTTCGCGCTGTGGAGAGATCAGGAAATCTACCCGGACGACCGCTACCGCGTGATTGTGGAAGACCTCAAGATGGTGGCCCGCGCCAACCTGATTTTCGGACTCCACGTCCACATCGGCGTGGAAGACCGCGAGACCGCCATTCAACTCATGAACGGCGCGCGCTACTTCCTCCCGCATCTGCTGGCGATTTCCGCGAACTCCCCGTTCTGGCTCGGTATGGAGACTGGACTGCGCTCCTACCGCTGCAAGGTGTTCGACAAGTTCCCGCGCACCAATATCCCGGATCTCTACTCCAGTTGGAGCGAATTCGAGAATTACGTGAATCTGCTGATTCGCACCAACTGCATCGACGACGCCAAGAAAATCTGGTGGGACATCCGTCCCCACCCTTACTTCCCTACGCTGGAATTCCGCGTCTGCGACATGCCCATGCGCCTGGAAGAGAGCATCGCCATTGCGGCCATGTGCCAGGCCATCGTCGCCAAACTCTACCACCTGCACGAGCGAAACCAGAGCTTCCGCCACTACAGCCGCGCCCTCATCATGGAGAACAAGTGGCGCGCCGCGCGCTACGGGCTCGACGGCAAGATGATCGACTTCGGCAAGCAGATCGAAGTGCCGGCCCGCCAGTTGATCGAAGAGATCCTGGATTTCGTGGGCGACGTGGCGGGCGAACTGGGCAGCCGCGAGGAGATCGCCTACGTCCACAGGATCCTGGAGCACGGCAACGGCGCGGATCGCCAACTGCGCGTCTATCACGAGACGGGCGATTTTAAGAAGGTAGTGGATTACATGATTGAAGAAACCGAATATGGACTCTTTCCGGCGGATGTGCCGGCGGCGGGTGAGAAGCAGTGACGCAAGTGAAGACCCTGCTGCGGGAGACGCCTTTCGACCCGGCCTTCCTGCCGGGAGCGCGCAACGCCATCGCCAACTGCCTGCGCATACAGCCCCGCGAGAAAGTGACCCTGATCACCGACCACGCCTGCCTGGAGATCGGCGCGGCGCTCGGGGCGGAACTGGAGCGCCTCAGCCTCAACTATCGCGCCTTTGTTCTGGAAGACCTGTCGCCGCGCCCCCTGGAAAACATGCCCGGCGAAGTCCTCGCCGACATGGAAACCAGCGACGTCAGCATCTTCGCGGTGAGGGCCCAGGCCAACGAATTGCGCACCCGCATGCAGATGACCGACATCGTCAACCGGCGCAAAATGCGCCACGCCCACATGGTCAATATCGACCGGCGGATCATGCTGGAAGGCATGCTTGCCGATTTCGACGAGGTGGACCGCATCAGCACCCTGGTCTGGCAAATGGCCAGCACGGCGCGCGAAATCCGCGCCACCAATCCCGCCGGCACCGAGATCGTCGGCCGGTTTTCGCCGCTCCTCAAGTGGATCAAGACCAGCGGCATCATCAGCCCCAACAAGTGGGGCAATCTGCCCGGCGGGGAAACCTTCACCACCCCGGAACGCGTCGACGGCCGCTTCGTCATCGATGGCGTGGTGGGCGATTACCTCTGCGAAAAGTACGGCGACCTCGGCGCCAATCCGCTGACCATCGAAGTGGTGGAAAGCCGCCTGCGCGAAGCCCACTGCGCCAACCAGGAGCTGGAAGCCGAGTTCTGGCGCTACTGCCACACCGACGAAAACAGCGACCGCGTGGGCGAATTCGCCATCGGCACCAACATCAGCGTCCACGACGTCATCGGCAATATTCTCCAGGACGAGAAGATCCCCGGCATTCACATCGCCTTCGGCAACCCTTACGGCGCGCACACCGGCGCGGACTGGTACTCGGCGACCCACATCGACGTCGTGGGCCGCAATTTCGACATCTGGATCGACGGCCGCCAGATCATGCGCGGCGGAGCATTCCTGCTTGATTCCCTCCCATCGCCAGCGCTTTAACCAAGACTACTCGGAAGCCAAACACGCGCGCTTTCTCGCTCTGCTCCAGGCGCGCTGCGGCGAACCCGTGCCCTTTCGCCACAGCGAAACACCGTGCTTCCTTCCCGCCAGCCTCGTCGACACCATGGCGCGCTACGGGCGCGAGATGGTGGAACAACTGCTCGCCAACCCGCGGTATGAACAGGAGTCCCGCGCCGCGATCCCGCCAGGGTACAATGTTCCGGGCGAAGACGCCGTGCCCCTGTTCATCCAGGCCGATTTCGGGCTCGACGCGCAACTGCGCCCTCAGTTGGTGGAAATCCAGGGCTTCCCTACCTTGTACGCCTACCAGCCTCTGCTGGCGGAATCCTACCGGGTGGCATACGGAATCGGCGCGGAGCTAAGCACGCTGCCCGGCGGCATGGACGCGCACGAATACCACGCGCTGCTGCACCAGGCCATTGTCGGGCGCCATGACCCCCAGAACGTGGTGCTGCTGGAGATCGATCCCACCCACCAGAAGACGCGTCACGATTTCCTGCTCACCGGGCAGGAGTACGGCGTGCGCACCGTGGACCTCAGCGGCGTGGTGAAGCAGGGCAACGGCCTCTTCTATCGCCGCGACGGCAAGCTCACGCCCATCCGGCGCATCTACAATCGCGTCATCGTGGACGAGTTACTCCGCAAGGGGATTCCGATGGCCTTCGATTTCCGCGACCCTCTCGACGTGGAGTGGGCCGGCCATCCCAACTGGTTTTTCCGCCTCAGCAAGTTCTCCCTGCCCTACCTGGATCATCCCGCAGTGCCGCGAACATATTTCCTGGACCGCGCGCCCGATATCGCGCGGCCCGAAGATTACGTACTGAAGCCCCTCTACTCGTTCGCCGGCACGGGGGTGATCGTGGGACCCACCGCGGCGCAACTGGCGGCGGTGCCCGCCGAACAGCGCAGTCAGTACATTTTGCAGGAGCGCGTGGATTTTCGCCCCGTGGTGGACACGCCGTTCGGCCCCACCAAGATCGAGATCCGCATCATGTACGTTTGGCTGGATCGCCTGCGCGCGGTGAATACCATCATTCGCATGGGCCGCGGCGAGCAGATGGGCGTGGATCACAATAAGGGCTTTGCGTGGGTCGGCGCCTCGGCGGGATTTATCGATCGGTCGCTGTAACCGTCTGAACTCCCACCCGCCGTTCCACTCGCCCGAAGAACACGCTCCGGCCCGCAATCGCGGCGGCCACCAGCGCCACCGCCGCCATGACGAACACAGCGGAGTAGCCGAACTGGTGCGCCACCCACCCCGCCGCGAATGAACTCACGCCTACGAAGAGATCGTAGAAGGCGCTGAGGATACCGACCGCGGAGCCTCGCTCGGCGCTGGGCGTGCGCCGCAGAACCGTCGAAGCGATGGAGGACCACGGAAACGAAAATCCAAAACCCAGCATCGCGGTAGCGCCCACGGCGGCCACCGGGCCCGGACCGCCGGCCAGCACCACCAGGCCCACAGCCATGAATATCAGCCCCCCGAAGTACGTGATGAAGGGTTCGATGCGGTCGGGCAGCCCGCCCAGAAAGAACCGCGAGAGCAGAATCATCCCGGCATACGCGGAGAACGCCACCGGTCCGGAGTTGCCGTGCGATTTCAAATGCAGAATGAGGAAGCCCGCGATCACGGGGTACTGCACGTTGACGAAGCCGATGGCGATGCCCGGCGCCAGAATGGAGCGCGGCAGCCATTTGCGGGATGCCGGATGCGGCTCGGGATGGTAGTCCTCGCGCACGCGCGTCAGCATCGCGAAGGCGGTGACCGCGGCTACCACCTGCAGCAGGGCGGCGTGCTGGAACGAACCGATCCACTGGCCCACCACCGGACCCGCCGAGATCCCGCCCCAGATGCCCGAACTCAGATACCCCAGCGCCTGCGCGCTGCGCTCAATGCCCGCCAGTTCCACCACCCAGGCGGCAGCCCCCGTGTAGAGGCAGGCTTCGCCCATCCCCTGAAACACGCGCGCCAGGTACGGACCGGCCATGCCCAGCGGCAACAGGTAGATTCCGCCGGCGATCGCGCAACATACCAGTCCGGCGAGAAAGGAGATCTTGCGGCCGCGGCGATCGGCC
>JBEKDV010000511.1:0-5143 GCA_050014175.1 Candidatus Solibacter sp.
ATTGGCCACAATTCGCACTTTCTGCCGTGCGGAGAGCGTTTGTGCAAACGCCACAACGTACGTGGCGCGTTTATCGATCACCTCCTGGCCAAGATACCGAAACTTGCTATCCGGCTGAGACGAGGGGTGGAAGTAGAGGGGTATGGAGGCAAACCCTTTCGTGATCAGGTACCCACTTTCGAGACCGGTTGGCTGCACCAGACGGGCGCCGAAGTCCGTCCGGTATTCCTTAAAACCGACTTGCTTCGTGTCCGGGCTCACTAACGCCAGGTAGCGAAACTCCTGGAACATCTGGTCATGGTGGGAGCCGAACTCCAGCCGCTCCTCCAGCACTCGCTCGCGAGAAGTCACGTTGGGAAAGCTGTCGAACAGGATGGCGACGTTTGCGCCCACCTTCTGCAGAATCGAGGAGAGCAATTCCTGGCTTGCCGCCGGCGTGAGGTTCTTGAGGGCCGGCAGCTTGCGGACGAGTTCAGCGGTTGGGAGGTCAACGAACGACGGCGCTGGCGCGGCCAACGTCAATAGTTCGGCACTCGTTGGGGCAGGCGTCGTTGGCATATTTCCTGCCGGTAGTGGGGCGGCCAGGCGTGGTGGTTCGGCGCGCTTGGTGGCGTCGGCCGTAGGAATATTTTCTGCCGACGCCCAGTAACCGCTCTTGGCTCGAACCATGAGGTTCCTACCCTTGACCTGCACTTTGATCGTGCGGAATTTGCCGTCTGCTGCCCCGTTCGAGGGATCATAGGCCAACACGTAATACTGGCGCCCGTCCGCAAACGATTGGCGCAGGCCTTTGAGAATGTCGTTGCTATCGTGATAGAAGACGCCGCCCGTGGCCTCCGCCAGGTAGTTCATGGCGTCCTGATTTTCCGCGGTCGATGTTTCTTTGGCACTCTGAACTTTCGGCACCCCCACCATTGAAACGTTTTGACTGATATCGAAGCCGCCCGCAGGGGTGGCATACAGCCCGCGCGAATCAAGGGTGTAGAACGTCACATTGTGGGCGTTTGCCAGCTTGACAATCGTTTGGATCTCGTCCTGAAGGCTGGAGGTTGGGTTCTCCATCATCACTTCGGGGTGCTTCGTAGCCGCTGCCATCAGCGCGAAGAGTTCGCGGCCCGGCTGAAAATTGAAGCCATCGGAAGCCAGGATTAATACGCGTCTCCCGGGCATTCGGGAAAGTTGTTCGGTCAGGCCGCGCAGATCCCTCACGAAATCCCGGGCGGACGATTGGCGTTCCTGGGCAGCCATATTTGCCCAGGACACAATCGAATTCCAGGGCATCGTCGGGGTCGTCAGGCATTGCATGTTTTCGCCCGCACAGAAGGGTTTGCAGTCGTTGCAAAAGTCTCCCAGCCTGTGCATCAACTCTGTTTCCTGCTGGGCCATGTTCGAACTCTCGCTGGACAGAATTGCTCTGGTGAGATCTTTGTTCCCGAGAGCGGCCAGAACGGCCGCGGGGTCCCGTGTGGAATTTTGGATAAGGCGGGTCGGCCGGCCCAGCGCGATGAGTGCGTATTGCGAGTCGAAGCCTTGCTCCTCCTTGAAGAGGTTCTGCAGCGCCTCGCGAACATGAACAAAGCTGCCCAAGGATGAGCTGCGCCCGTCCAAGGCGATCAGGTACGAATGACGGGGAAGGGAATTGCTGCCAGGTGGTGGCGAGGCGACGGATTCACCCCTTGGCGCCTCTGCCGCCGCCTCGGACTGGGACAGTTCCGTTGCGCCACTTGCCTCCGTGTGGAAGGCCGCCAGTTCTTGCTCAACGCCATCCTCGAATACTCGGAAATCCTTTGCCTTGAGGTACGTGATGAAGTGGCCCTTTCGGTCTGTCACAATGACCGGCAAGAGAACCTGCTGCACCTGGACTTTGATCACCAACTCGGGATTTCCTGGCGCCGGTTCTTGTGCAATCATCGTTCCGGCAAGCGCGAAGCTCGCCAGTGCCAAACCCAAGCGTCGAGCCTGACGGTTATACCGGGGAAACGTCCAGAAGAAAGAGTGGCGCAGTCGATGGACGTTGGACATGCCCGCAGGTTAGCACCGTTGCCCGATGCCTTCAAGGACACACGGTGTGCGCAATGATTGCGGCCACAATTGATCAGAGGTTAAGCCCCAAGGGAAAAGCCCACTGTCAGAAATGCACTGACCGTGGCTACCCGCTGCGGAGCAGTGCTGAAAAGCGCAGAACTCCGCGCCCGCTTCAAAGTGAGTGTTCAAATTGAGTCATCACGCTTCAGGGCGGCGGCGAGGGCCTGACGCATGGTCGCTTCGCACTCAGGGAAAGCAATCCAACTGTAAGCGTCGTTATAACCGTCCGCAGCATCTTGGGCGGTGGGGATATAACCGGGAGCACATTCGCCGTATCCGAGCGTCATGACGAAGGATTCCGGCCGCAGGGTCTGCGCCCAGAGTTGGTACTGTACGAAACTTTCCGCGGGCATGAGAACGATTTGCGCGGGGCCGAAGTCGATCGACGGAACGTCAATGTGGTGGCCAGAATCGGCACGCTGCCGCCAGCTCAACCCGAGCGCCGCATCGAAGCGGGCCACATCCGGCTGCGTGTTGTCCGCGAGGATGCGCCGGAAATCTTCCACACTGAACCCGGGCGTATGGCGGGGCTCCAGTTTCATGGGAACACAGCGGAAGCCCATCCTGTTCAGAGGATGGCGCCTGGTCGAGTTCCACGCGGCCAGCATACCCTGATGCATACGTTCTGCCAGAATAGGGCGGTTCCGGGGATTTCCGTCGTTGAACTTGCCCGCCATGGTATCTCCGCTGCAGCCCGAGAAGTAGACCTGGGCGACAGAGGGCATCTCTCTCCGCCGCTGGGCGCGCGCCAGGCCAGGGAAGTCGCAGGAGACCTCTCCCTTTCCATAGTGAGCCATGGGATGGGTTGAGTAGCAGCTCATGGCGGCCAGAGGCTGCTCACCATTCCAAAAGCTGATGGTCTTCAGCCAGGGATCAATTAATCCGATGGGCATATTCCGAACGACCGGGTCACGCTCTGCGCTGACTCTTGCATAGGAGATTTTTCCCTCCGGGGTGACATAGCGGCGGTTGGACGCGACCATTTCCACTTTCCCTTGTCCCGTCCCGATATGGGTAATGGGGCGTGAATGGGCCAGAGAGTTTCGAAGCGCGGCGGCCACTCGCTCGACCGCCCGCTCATCAAATTCCGGATCACACAGATCTTGCGCAACGTGATTCGCCTTTAACAGTTTTTGCGCCACCAGGTCGCTGTAAGCGGCATCGTGCTGGTGAACGCAACTCACCAGCACCCTTTCCTTGTCAGTCCGGGCGGCCTCGGCCAGTGCAGAGCGCCAACGTTCGTATGACTCGTTGCGGATCTCACACCAGTCGACGGCCACCAGCACGATGGGCTTGCCGGAACCTGATAGAACAAGTCCATTGGCCTCGAGCCGGTCGACAATGGCCGTGGCGCGTTCGGGGCGACCATTGAACAAAGGATTTCCCACGGGAGGTGTCACATCCTCCGTGAACAAACTCAAGCGAAACTCCCCACCTCCCGTGCCACGACCTCTGGCCACGGCAAATCCTCCTCCCAGAAATCCCGTGATCAACTTCAAAGTTCCACGCCGGGACAGATGGAGCGCACGCTTTTCCATGGGAAGAACGTCCTCCTTTATTGATTCGTCAACCACAGCAGCGGTTGACGCAGGGGGTAGTTGCGGATGATCTCCTCCCGGGTGGGATCGGGATTCAGCCGATGCCACACTTTGAAATACTCCGGTCTCGAGAGAGCAATTCCCGCGAACAACAGGCTCGGCTGGCGGACCGGCCAGTCGTCCCAATATTCAACATCGTGGCGGTACGGCCAGGAATTCTTGTTGGCGATAAAAGGAAGCATGAACGCCATGGCTCGCGCGAATCCCCGGCCATCGGGAAGTTGGTAGGCGAACAAGTTGTCGCCGGGGGTGGAGAGAATCTGGCACGCGGCCGCCATGACATCCAAATGGAACAGACAATATCCGTAGGGCTTGGTTCGTGCCAGCTCAAGCGGGAAGCTGCCGTCGGCCGCAATCTGGTTGGGGATCAGCACGGTCTTGAACCGCTCGCGGCAGAACGAGGTGAGATCCTCATTCCCTGTGTAGGCAGCGAACTCCGCCACCTGCGCGAGCCAGCAGGTCCCGTGGTTATTTTTTTCCTCGCGCTCGTCGAGGCCGTTCCTCGAGGTGGTCATCCAGGAAAGGTATTCGGAAAACCATCTTCTTACGCCATTTCGCTCCGCCGCCGAGAAGCGGTTCGACCTCTCGATCACGGGAATGGATCGCGCCACTTCGACCAAGTGGAGAGTATCCACAATGCCGATGCCCCTGCCGGTGGTAATGCCCTGAATGGCCTGCGCGTATTGCAGGTTGGGGTTCATCAGCGTCTGGGGATTGAGGAACCAGGCGCGCAGGTGCCGAGCGGCATGATCCGTGTACTTCGGGTCCTTCGTCAGGATCCACGCCAACGCGAGGGCGGGAACCTGAAGGCTCAAGCGGATGAGGGCACAGCGGTGCGCGGTAAAGTTGTGGGGGTTCGAAATGCCATCGCGGCGGACGTAAGGCCCCGAAGGATTCAGGGTATCCGGCCACCAGTAGTCGCCCTCGGAAAAGTAATCGTGTTTCCCTCCGGCGCTGCGCCCGGCCGGATACGCCGTGATGGTGATGGGCTCTTCCCGGAGATACTGGTTGGCGGCAGCGATGATACGGGGTCGATCAATGCGGGCGACATCGGGGATTGCGGCGGGCGCGGAAGAATCGAATACGGTTCGCGAAACCGTCAGCGCGGCCGTGAACAGAGCAGCCCCGCCGCAGAAGCCCCGGCGTGATAGGAGAGTCATCCCACGCTCCGAACCCGCGCGTATCGGCATCCCCGCCGCCGCTATTTGCCGCAGTAGTAAAGCAAATCTCCACATGAAAAGCAAATGGAGCGCTCCGGGCCGCTGCGTGGACCGCCCAAACCAAGTCAGTGCCGTCCTGACCGTCGGCCTTTCATACGCCCGATGCCTTGACCCCCTTCCGCACGGGAATCAAGCATTCCACCAAGCCATGCCGTCGCCATCAAGGGAAGAACCCACGGTCGGCCAATCACTGACCGTGGCTGCCCCGCTACTGGTAGCGCAGCTTGGCACTTTCCAGGA
>JBEKDV010000511.1:5156-6545 GCA_050014175.1 Candidatus Solibacter sp.
CCCGCTCAACATAATTTCCGAGTGGCCCGTGATCCAGGAGTTGAGTGGCGGTCAGAGATACGACAAGGCGACTTACCGGCCAAGTGACCTAGGCGATAGTGCAATTCCCTACTTTTGTAGAGGGGCGATTTCTATTCCAAATCGACTCGCTGCCCCCGTTCCCCTTGATATTTTGCAGCAGCGAGGGCATCATGGAGCGTCTGTGTAAGACATCGAGCTGGAGCGACGTTTCCCAGGCGGCGAAACATAGGGCCGGAGTCGGTGCATTTGATGCGCCGAGTGGGCGCGTTGCTGCAACTGAATTGAGGCTAAGTTTCCATGCCCGACCCGCCACCAAAGTTGAAGCTCCCTTCAATCCTGAAAGTCAGTCTCCGACGTTTTTCCCTCTTTGAAGCGAACCCTAACGCGGAATTCTCTTGTGGCCCCGGCGTGATGTGCCTAGTAGGTGCAAATGGAATTGGGAAGTCAACTCTGCTTTCCGCGATCAACTTTTGTCTCACCGGTACCGTTTCGGACCCTAATCGCCCGTTTGTATCGATGGAGGAGTACTACAGGTTTACGCGAACCTACTCAAGCGGCTACTTTCGAGGCAGAATTACCGGAAGTGATGAAACCGATGCAGAAATCACCCTGCGTTTCAGGATTGGTTCGTGCGAATACGAAGTTTGTCGTGGCCTATTTGAACCGGACGAATTACGAGGTCTGACGATCACCGACAGTGAGACGCACGAACAAACGGTGACAACCTAACCCCCAACCCCGCGCCCTGAGTCCCAAGGCAGCAGCTGACAGCTAACAGCTAACTGTTCAGAGCCCATGTCCCGTGCCCCGTATCCCGAATCCCTAACCCCGAATCCCCAATCCCTAATCCCTGCCCTCTGCCTCTGCTACAATGACCGCATTACTATGAGCGACTCTGACTTGACGCACAGAACGATTGATCCCTTTTCCCGCGAGGTGCTGGAATTCCCTGCTGTTCTTGAGCTGCTGCACGGATATCTTTCCGGCCCCATCAGCGAGCCGCTGCTGGAACGGGTTGAGCCGCACACCAACATCGAGGTGATCCGGCGCGATTTGGCGTTGGCGGGCGAGGCTCGCGAGTATTTGCGGGAGGGCACTCGTCCCGGCCTGGCAGGGGTGTGCGAACCGAGCGCATTGCTGGAAAAACTGCGGGTGGAAGGGCTGGCGCTTGCCGCTTTGGAGATCCTGGCACTGGTGGAAGTGGCGCGGGCAGGTTTGGACATGTACCGCACTTTTGCCAAGCCTTCCGCGCCGCACGCTGCGGAAGGGGGTCGAACGCCGGCCGGTGCGGCGGCTGCGTCGTCGGGCACGCCTCGCCTTACGGAACTGGCTCGCGCGCTGCCGGATTTCCGCAGCCTGATCACGGAC
>JBEKDV010000512.1:0-5116 GCA_050014175.1 Candidatus Solibacter sp.
TTGCGCTTACGCGATCGCGGAAGCGGCCGACTGGGTTGGCTCGCTGGAAGTACACCCTCCTCTCGCTCACGGCTTCTATGCTGTGATCGCCGTTGCCATGGCGCTCGGCCTCGGCCTGGATTATGCGGGGCTGAACGCCGTCAAGATGCTGTTCTGGTCCGCGGTGCTCAATGGAGCCCTGGCTTCACCCCTGCTCATCCTGGTTGTGCTGCTCACCAGCCGGGCCGACGTAATGGGTGAGCACCGAAACGGACCGGTGCTTCGCTGGCTTGGGTGGACGTGCGCTGCTGTTATGCTGTTTGCGACCGTCATCATGCTGGTGACGGCATTATTACCATGATGCATCTCAACAGAGGATTCGGCACCGCGGCATCAAGGAGGCCTCAAGAATGTCTTTATCGAAACCTCAACAGGAACACCACCGCATAGGACGCATCGGGTGGCTACGCGCCGCCGTATTGGGCGCCAACGACGGCATCCTTTCGACGGCGAGTTTACTGCTCGGCGTGGCAACCGCGCATGCGACCCACGCTAACGTACTAATCGCCGGCGTCGCCGGTCTGGTGGCTGGGACTATGTCCATGGCTGCCGGTGAATACGTATCCGTGCACTCCCAGGCCGACACCGAACATGCCGACCTCAAGCGTGAGCGCACGGAGCTTAGAGTAGACAACGAGGGTGAGCACACCGAACTCGCGGCTATCTATGTCGCCCGCGGGCTCGATCCGCCGCTCGCCAAGCAGGTCGCCAAGCAGTTGATGGCCCACGACGCGCTGGGCGCTCATGCCCGCGATGAGCTCGGTATCTCCAGGACGGTGAGCGCGCGTCCGCTTCAGGCCGCGCTGGCGTCGGCTGCCAGCTTCGCTGTGGGAGCATCCATGCCACTGCTGGTCACGGCGTTTGTCCCGGAGACGAGTCTGATCCCGTGTGTCGCCGGCACGTCGCTGGCCTTCCTGGCGCTTCTAGGCGGGTGGGCCGCGCGCATGGGCGGAGCCGGCATGGCAGTGGGCGCCATGCGCGTCACGTTCTTTGGTGCACTGGCTATGGCGGTGACCGCGGGTGTCGGGGCCCTCTGCGGAACATCCGGGTGACGCAAGATCCGCCGCGGGCGAAAATTACTGAAACGCCTTGATCAACGCCTCAAACTGCGCGTGCAGCCACGTGGCGTAGGGCGTGACGGGCGGAATCTTGGATTCATTTGACTCTGGCCGCGAGGTCGCTATACGCGCAAGCCACGGCATCCGATTGCCCCCGGTAGGCTCGGGCGTCTCCGTACGGCAGAAAGTTTGCATACCGGGAGTGCGTTTTGGCCAATGAATGAGCATGCTTGATCGGACAAAAGTGTTGCTCGCTTCGCGCCGCAATTTCCGTAATAAGGGCGAGCAATCCGTTAGCATAGGAGCAATAAATACAACCCACCTTCTCGATGCTGTTCAGATAGGCTAACCGCCCCCGGTCAAAGACCAGGTAGTCCTTCCGGCGAACTTTGGGGATTCCGTAAATCGGAAAGCATACAAGCTGGTAGAGGGCAACCGAGGCGTCCAGCAATAAAAAGGGGAGCACACAAGCGTAAATGAGCGGCGATGACAAGATTACCAGGAATCGTGTATTCCGGAGGTGTTTCCAACTGGACGTCTTTAACCGCCGGTGCTCGATCAGGGTTTCCAACGGAAAAGACACAGGTCCTTGGTCGCCGCAAGGCGTGCCGTCGTCCACCTGGACCTCGGTTCGTGGTTTATTCCTCACCAAGCTCACTCGCCCGAAGAGGTCCAAACCGCACGTCCCGCCTGTCACACGGTTCCAATATGGATCCTCCCAAACCCTCGCTTCTTGGCCGGATCCGGGCCGGAAAGCAAGAATGCTGGTGGTTCCGCGGCCGGGCCGAGAACGAAATGCGGTAGACTGGGCATTCACGGATAGCGCGTCGGTCTATTCCGTATTTCAGGTGCAACCTTTGCACCTGGTTCGGGCGATTCTCCGCTAACGCCCGCTATTTCATCGGGCCCGTCTCAGAACAGAGCGGCGGTTCTGTTCTGGACCCTGCCGTGCTAGGGACATAGGCGTACCCTGGAGACCGCTCATGATAACCGGCACACTCGCGCCCGACCTGCTCCAAAAGATGGACGCCTACTGGCGTGCGGCCAACTATCTGTCGGTCGGGCAGATTTATCTCTACGATAATCCGCTGCTGAAACGGCCGCTGACTCTGGCCGATGTGAAGCACATGCTGTTGGGACACTGGGGCACGACCCCCGGGCAGAACTTCATTTATGCGCACTTGAACCGGGTCATCAAGAAATACGACCTCGACATGATTTACGTCTCCGGCCCCGGACACGGCGGCCCGGCGGTTGTGGGCAACACGTACCTTGAAGGCACCTACAGCGAGATCTATCCGAATATCAGTCAGGATGAGGCCGGACTTCAGAAATTGTTTCTTCAGTTTTCGTTTCCGGGAGGAATTCCCAGCCACGCATCGCCGGAGTGCCCGGGTTCCATCCATGAGGGCGGCGAATTGGGCTACTCGCTCAGCCACTCGTTCGGGGCGGTGTTCGACAATCCCGATCTCGTCGTCGCTTGCGTCGTGGGCGATGGCGAGGCGGAGACCGGACCGCTGGCCACGGCGTGGCATTCCAACAAGTTCCTGGATCCGGCCACCGACGGCGCGGTACTGCCGATCCTGCACCTCAACGGCTACAAGATTTCCAACCCCACCGTCCTGGCGCGCATCACTCGCGAGGAATTGGAACAGTTGCTCCGCGGCTACGGGTGGACGCCGTACTTCGTCGAGGGTCATGAGCCCGCGCCGATGCATGAAGCGATGGCCGCGGCGCTCGATACGGCGATCGAGCAGATCAAACAGATCCAGCAGGACGCGCGCGTGAATGGAAACCTTGCCCGTCCGCGCTGGCCGATGATCGTGCTCAATTCACCGAAGGGCTGGACGGGGCCCAGGATCGTCGATGGGCTGCAGGTGGAAGGCACATTTCGCGCGCACCAGGTACCGCTCTCCGACCCCGCTACCCATCCCGAACACCTCAAGCTGTTGGAAGACTGGCTGAGGAGCTACCGGCCGGAGGAACTCTTCGACGAGCAGGGCCGGCTGAAACCGGAGTTGGCCGAGCTTGCGCCCAAGGGTGAGCGGCGGATGGGCGCGAATCCTCACGCCAACGGCGGAATTCTGCTGCGTGACCTGCGAATGCCGGATTTCCGCGACTACGCCGAGTCCGTGCCCTCACCGGGCGTGGGCGGCATCGGCGACGCGCATGTGCTCGGGCCTTTCCTGCGCGACGTGGCGAAACTGAATGGCGAACAGCGGAATTTCCGGGTCTTCGGCCCCGACGAAACGCTCTCCAACGGCCTGGAAGCCCTCTTCGAAGTGACGAAACGCCAATGGGACGCCGCCACCGTGCCCAACGACGAATTTCTCGCGCCCGCCGGGCGCGTGATGGAAATGCTTAGCGAACACCAATGCGAGGGCTGGCTCGAAGGCTACCTGCTCACCGGCCGCCATGGACTCTTCAACTGCTACGAAGCCTTCATCCATATCGTCGATTCCATGTTCAACCAGCATGCCAAGTGGCTGAAGGTCACATTGGGCCTGGCCTGGCGGCGCAAGATCGCCTCGGTGAATTACCTGCTGGCTTCGCATGTCTGGCGTCAGGATCACAACGGTTTCACCCACCAGGATCCCGGGTTCATCGACCACGTGGTGAACAAGAAGGCGGAGATCGTGCGGGTTTACCTGCCACCGGACGCCAACTGCCTGTTGTCGGTAATGGACCATTGCCTGCGCAGCCGCCATTACGTCAACGTGGTGATCGCCGGCAAACATCCGGCGCCGCAGTGGCTGACGATGGAGGCCGCCGTCAAGCACTGCACCGAGGGCATCGGCATCTGGCAGTGGGCGAGCAACGACCAGGGCGTCTCGCCCGACGTGGTCATGGCCTGCTGCGGCGACGTCCCCACGCTCGAGACGCTCGCCGCCGTCGCGATCATGCGCGAGCACCTGCCCGACCTGAGGATCCGGGTCGTAAACGTCGTCGACCTCTTCAAGCTGGAGCCGGCCACCGAGCACCCCCACGGGCTGAGCGACCTGGAGTTCGACGAGCTCTTCACCAGGGACAAGCCCGTCATCTTCGCCTTCCACGCCTACCCGTGGCTGATCCACCGGCTGACCTACCGCCGAGCCAACCACGACAACATCCACGTGCGCGGCTACAAGGAGGAGGGCACCATAACCACGCCATTCGACATGACGGTGCTCAACGACATGGACCGGTTCCATCTCGTCATGGACGCTATCGACCGCCTGCCGCAGACCCGCGACAAGGGCGCCTACCTGAAGCAGCAGCTCAAGGACAAGCTGGTCGAGCACAAGCAGTACATCGACAGATACGGCAAGGACCTGCCGGAAATCCGGAATTGGAAGTGGGCCGCGCCCAGGTGAGCACCAAGGGGTCGGCGGCCGCGCCGGCGGCGGGAATCGGGCTTACGCGCGATTTGGAGTCGCCCCCCGGTGGGCTGACCGGTATCCGTTTCACGCGGGCGAGATGAAATCCCTGCCAGCGCGCTTTCGAAGCATAGGGACCGGGGCGTTTGTCCTATGCGCGACCTTTTCCGCCTATCTGCCGGCGCTTCGCGGGGGCTTCCTCTGGGACGACGACGCGCACGTGACCAGGCCCGGGCTGCGGTCCTTGGCCGGGCTCTGGCAGATCTGGGCCAGCGTGCGGGCGACCCAGCAGTACTATCCGCTGCTCCACAGCGCGTTCTGGGTGGAGCACAGGCTCTGGGGGGACTCGGCGCTCGGCTACCACCTGGTGAACGTCCTCCTGCACGCCACCTCCTCCCTCCTCCTGGTCATCGTCCTCCGCCGCCTCAACGTCCCCGGGGCCCGGCTGGCCGGGATCCTCTTCGCCGTGCACCCGGTCTGCGTGGAGTCCGTCGCCTGGATCTCCGAGCAGAAGAACACGCTCTCCCTTGTATTCTACCTCCTCTCGGCCCTGGCGTACCTGGGCTTTGACGCGAACCGGGGCCGGCCAGGCGCCCGCTGGTCCTACGTCCTGGCGTTCCTGTTGTTCATCGCGGCCCTTCTGACGAAGAGCGTGACGGCGAC
>JBEKDV010000513.1:0-5114 GCA_050014175.1 Candidatus Solibacter sp.
ATATCTGCGTAGATTAAGTAACAGGTTCGGGGCGGAAACCCGCGCCCCGAACCCGTCCGGGGCCTGCCAAGATCTCCGGACAGTTTATTTTGCAAGTTCCTAGAAACCGCCTGCCCCACCAATGCAAGTACTCGTCCACTTGTTGCGGCGCGACTGGCTGGCGATTTGCGCGAACGCCACCCTATGCGTCTCACTCCACTGCATTGGAAGGAGCGACCACGGCGTCGAGCGCGCCGCGGTGGAGGCGCACGTGGATGCGCGAATCGGGGGGCGCGGAAGAGGCGGCGGTGACGACTCCGGCCTGATTCGTCACAATGGCGTAGCCGCGCTCCAGGACGCGTAGCGGGCTGAGTTGCGAGAGTTGGCCGGCGAGCTGTTCGAGGCCGGCGCTACGCTGCGCCAGCCGCGCGCGCATGACTTCGAGGGCGGTGTGGCGAGCGGTCTCCATGCGCCGGCGTCCGGCGGCCAGGCGGGGGCGCACATCGAACTGGCGGACACGCGCTTCCAGGGTACGGCGCGAACGTTCGCGGGAGTCGATGACGGCGCGCAGCGCGGCGCGCAGGCGGTACTCGTACTCGTCGGTTTGCTGGAGTCCGCGGCCGATGCGACGGTGCAGCGTGGAGAGGGCGCGGTCGATGCCCTGCTGGCGCAGGCGGCGTTCCAGCATGGCCAGGCGGTAGCGGAGCGCTTGCGTGGCCTTGGCGCGCGCGGCGAAGATACGGTCGAGGAGCTCGTCGCGCGTAGGGACCACCATTTCGGCGGCGGCGGATGGGGTGGGAGCGCGCAGATCGGCGACGAAATCGGCGATGGTGATATCGGTCTCGTGGCCCACGGCGGAGACCACGGGCACGGAACAGGCGGCGATGGCGCGCGCCACGGCTTCTTCGTTGAAGGTCCAGAGATCTTCCAGGGAGCCGCCGCCACGGCCCACAATGACGACGTCCGGCCACGCGGTGCGGCTGAAGTATTCGATACCCCTGACGACCTCCTCCACTGAGCCAGGGCCCTGCACCAGCGCGGGGAAGAGGCGAATGTGCAGGCCGGGGAAACGGCGCGCCAGGATCTGGATCATGTCGGCGATGGCGGCGCCGCGCGGCGAGGTGACGATGCCGATGCGCCGCGGGAAGCGCGGCAGGGGACGCTTTCTTTCGGCGGCGAAAAGGCCCTCGGCGGCGAGCTTCTTCTTGAGCTGCTCGAAGGCCAGTTGCAGCGCGCCCAGGCCCTGGGGTTCGAGCAGCTCGACCTGAAGCTGGTATTCGCCGCGGGGCTCGTAGACATCGACGCGGCCGCGCGCCAGCACGGCGAGCCCATCTTGCGGCTTGAACTTCCAGAAGCGGTGGGCGGAGCGGAAGGCCACGGCCTTGACCTGGGAATCGCGATCCTTGAGGGTGAAATAGTAATGCCCGCTGGCGGCGAGTTTGAGGCCGGAGATTTCCCCGGTCACCGAGATATCGGAGAACTCGCCGTCGAGAATGGCGCGGATGGCGCCGTTGAGCTCGCTGACGCTGAAGACGCGGCGCTCGGGAAACAGGTCGAAGGCGAGGTCAAATTGCTCCACGCTTAATTATGCACGGCGATGAAGAGCGTCTGCGAGCCGGCCACACCGTTCAGCTTGAAGCTCAAGGGGACCAAGTCGTTGTTGGACACGCTGGGGACCACGACGTTGAATTGGTAGAGGCCGACGAAGCTCGGCGCCAGGCCGGAGTACGAAACGGTAGCGGAGGAGGCGCCGAAAGCCATGGAGAACGGGTTGGAGAGCGTGTTGGATGCGGTGACAATGGTGCCGGCGGGGATGTTCTGATTGCCGGAATCGAGCACGGGGCCGAAGCCGATACCGTAGATGACGATGGTTTCGCCGGGTTTGGCCTGGCGCGAGGCGATTCCCGCGATGGTGTTGGGAGGCAGGACGTAGGTGCCGTCGAGTAATTGCGCCACCACGTACTGTTTGCCGCCGACCAGGAACGAAGATGGCGCGAGCAGGCCGGGTTGTAGCGTGTTGACGGTGATGTTGTAGGCGGGGCTGGCGCCGGCGGGAGTGGAAACGACGATCTGCTGCGCACCGGTGGGCGTGCCGGACGGGACTTGGGCGTTCACCTGGGTGGGACTGATGTAATCGATGAAGGCCGCCTGGCCGCCAATGGTCACCTTGACGGCATCGAGCGAAACAGGCGCCTGGTTTCCGGTGAAATCGGTGCCTGCCCAGCTGCGGGTGCTGCCGGCGAGATTGGTTCCGTAGATCTCCATCCAGGAGCCGGGGGCTACCGAGGTGAAGGCTCCGAAGGCGCCGGCGCTGACGACGCCGCCCGCGGTGATCGAGGGCGGTCCGCCAAAGGAGATGGGAGTCAGGGTATACGAGGTGTTGTAGATGTGGTCGCCGTTCACGGTGAGATCGCCGTTGGCCGCATTGCCGGAGACGTAAACGATGACGTTGCCGGAGCTGGCGGCGGACGGCGTCCAATCGAACTCATAAGTCTGCGACCCGGTGTGGCCCTTGGTGGCATTGTAGCCGGCGAGAGAGTGCTCGATGTATTGGAGCGGCATGGATGCGGCGCAGGTCTGTGTTTTTCCCGACGCGTAGTCCACTTCCAGGAAGACGTTGAAATCGGTGGAAGAGCACATCAGGGTGGTGTTCTGGTCGGTGGAGGCGAAGGTGCCGGCCATGGTGGCGCTGTTCGTGGCGAGGCGCGCGGTCAACTGGAAGCCCCAGGCGCGCTGGACCGGGTCCGCGATGGTCACGACGAGATGTTGCTTCACCCCGGGAAGGTAGGTTTGCCCGTTAGGAAAAGCGACGCTGACGCTGCCTTTATTGGCCGGGTTGTTGGTGGTTCCGACGTGGCACCCGGAGGTGGCGCAAGTTCCCAGTTCGTTGGGCACACCGGAATAGCCGGGGTTGGGCCCATATTCATACGCCCAGAGGAGAATGGGGACGGCAACCATAATCACGGCCGCTTTGGCGGCATACAGCTTTCGTTTGCGTTCCATGTCGATACCCTATCTAAACACCGGTTTTTGGCAATTTACTCGATGCAAGCGATAGTTTTACGAAACCATCACAACCTTCAGACAATTCCGGCCAAGTGGAGCGCTTTGCGCGCCGTGGTACTGAAGGGAATCCGTGTAAGTTGTGCGATAGGGAACCATTGGAAGCCGTTCCGCCGCGGCAGGGTGGCGGTGGCGGCACGCACTTCCAGGGTGTAGTGGTGGTGGGTGATGGTGTGACGGATCTCACCGATGCGCGCGCCGAGAGTGGCGGCGGGGAGGTCTTCGGGCGAGGGCAGTTCCCAGAATCCGGCCATGCGGCTGGCGGCGGCATGGCGTTGGCGCAGCAGGATGCGGCCGCGATGGCGCACCACCAGCAAGGTGCCAGCGAGGCTGACGGGCGCGGTCTGGCGCAATTTCACCGGCCGTTGCGCGGCGGTGCCTTCCTGCCGCGCGCGGCAGCAGGCGGCGAGCGGGCAGACCGCGCAAAGGGGGTGGCGCGGCAGGCAGACGGTGGCGCCGAGTTCCATCAGGGCCTGATTGAAATGTCCGGGTTGGCGCGGGTCGAGCCACTGCTGCGCGATTTCGCGGAAGGCGGCGCGGGTGCGGGCGGCGGAGATATCGGAAGCGTCGTTGGAAACGCGCGCCACCACGCGGAGCACGTTGCCGTCGAGGACAGCGAAGGGCAGGTCGAAGGCGATGCTGCCGATGGCGGCGGCGGTGTAATCTCCGATGCCGGGGAGGGCGCGGAGGGCGGCATAGTCGCGCGGGAAGGCGCCGGCGGCGGCGATGCGCTGCGCGGCGAGGCGCAGATTGCGGGCGCGCGAGTAGTAGCCGAGGCCGCTCCACAGGGCCAGGACGTCGTCTTCGGCGGCGGCGGCGAGGGCTTCCACGGTGGGGAAGCGGGCAAGGAAGCCATGGTAGTACGGGATGACGGCCTGGGCGCGCGTCTGCTGGAGCATGATTTCGCTGACCCAGATGGGGTACGGGTCGCGCGTGTGGCGCCAAGGGAGATCGCGATGGGTGCGGGCGTACCAGGCGAGCAGGAGGCGGCTGACGTTGTGGCCGGCGGGGGCGGGTTTGCTCATACCGGGCGGGGCGGGTTTCAATCCGGGTTTCACTCGATGACGCGCAGCCATTCGGCGACCACGGCGAAGCCTTCCGGATCGACGTCCCACGGTTCGAATGCGGGGTTCATTGGCTCCAGGCGGATCTGTTCGTGCCGCCACTCGTCCTGGCCGGAGCGAACCTTGCGGCTGGTGTAGCGCTTGATGGTGTAGCGCGCGGTTTCGTCGAGCACGCCGAAGCGCTCGATGAGCAGAATCTTGCCCTGCCGCGAGCCCGCCGGATGCAGACGGAAGAGATTCAAACTGCCATCGGGAATACGCGGTTCCATGGACTGGCCTTCGACGTGGGCCACGAAAAGATCGGGCGAGAGGCGCATTCCTTCGGGAGCGGGGACCCAGTCTTCCGCTTCGGAGAGCATCTCGTCGCTGAGACCGCCGGCGGCGGCGCGCAGGCTGAAGAGGGGCAGATGGGTGGCGAAGCGCTGGACGTGCGTGTCTTCGACGTGGTCGCGATAGAGGCGGTCGAGCACGCGCGAGAAGGCGTCGACGGAGACGGTTTGCCGCGGGCTGACGCGCAGGGCGTTGGAGAGGGTGTCTTCCAGGGAGCGCAGGAAGTTTTCGGCGCCGGATTCGGCCAGGCACTGGCGGATGTGATCTTCGAGGGCCTCCAGGACTTCGGCGTCTTCGGGATCGGCGAGAGAGGCGAAATCGCGGCGCATGCGAAACCAGGGGCGGCCGGTGTCGAGATCGATGAGGAGCACGCCGATGGGGCATGGTGGGCGAGCAGGCAGAACGGCTTCCAGGAGTACGTAGGTACCCTGCCGGCATCCGCTGATGGGAAGCACGCTGGACGGCACGTTTTAATCCTAATCTACTTATCGGGCGGAAAGCTATGGATGTGAGGGGGGACGTGGGCGGGCGTGGAAGAACGCAGGAAAACATATTGAGCCGGTAGAGTAGGACAGTGAGCGACGGTCCTCGCGACCCACTGTCCCCTCGTCGAACCGGACGTGCAGATTTCCCGCATCCGGCTCTCCTGAAAACCCTCGTCAGCGGCTTTCGCAGGGT
>JBEKDV010000514.1:0-5112 GCA_050014175.1 Candidatus Solibacter sp.
TCGCCAGGAAGGTTGAGAGGCTCATGAGTCGTTGAGTTCATAAGAACCTCCTTTTCTCGGATACGTGTTCGATTCCATTTAACGCCGACTGTGGCGAGCCGTCAAGCATCGTGCGCCGTAAGGTCAAGTGCACGAGCAGCCGGGACACAGTTTCTCAGAGAAGCCTTTGAGCTTCGGGCCGGTTTCGACCTCGATCCAGGACTCTCTTGGCACTGCCCTCCAGCATCGTGCAGATCATTTCGAAGACGACTTAGGACCGTTGTTGGACATCCGCGAGCGCCGACCAGAGGCATCCCCCGCCGCTTGACAGATGCGTCTCACCTGCTCATCGATATCCTGCAATTCCAAATCAAGTAGTTCCCCCCAAACGATCCTATCCTCGGTGGTCTTCCCGAAACCTGAGTCGCCTCGATATGCTCGCTCGGCGTCCAGGTGTTCCAAACAGGTTTTCTCTTCAGCCAGCCGCTGCCAAGTCGTGCTCGCCCTGCATTTCTCGGATTTCGCATTGCCGGTTCCAAGCAGCCGACCCGATACGGGAGAATGCTGATCGGTTGATGTCCGCGGGCGCGGGAAAAGGGCATCCGCGATCAACGCAATGAGAAGCCCGACTACCAGCCCTCCGGTAATCCCAGCGACGCCATAAGGCGCCCACCTCAGTCCCAGCGCAAGCGCGCCGAAAGCGGAAGGGATGCTGAAGACCAGCCCAAGCACGAACCCGCGCTTCCACCAGCATGTCGATCCCGCGGTCGCGCCGACGCTGAAGCCCAGGGACACATGGCTGAGCAAGATCCACGCCGGCCCCCACCAAGGAATCGAGACGGCGAATCCATACTCTGCCAGCCACCAACTCTGAAAACCAAAGATTGCCCCCAAGCCGGTTGCCAGCAGGATCCTCCGGATCGCCGATTGGTCTGCTTTTGACCTCAGAATCGGCATGGTCTCACCTGCCTTTCCCACCGTACCCGGACGACTGGAGAACGGCTGGTGCGTAATATCCTTTTCTTGCGCGGACCATGAAGCCCTTTGGTTGCTTGAGGCGAATCGGGCACATCAATGCTTCTCCAATTCCGGTAAGCGAGACGCAGCACCAATATTGCTACCGCCTGCGGCCGCAGTTGCGGGCTTCTGGAGTAGCGGAATACGCCTCCCCCGCATGGCCAGTCCCGCTCGCTCTTGATTTGGTGGGCATTCGCCGAGCCGCACGATAACCGGCTCCCATCGATCGACGACTCACCTTGGGCAACACAAAGCCACTGCGGTCAACCAATTCCGACGTAATCAGCGGCGAATGGCAGTTTTGATTTCAGCCTTCTGGCTCCGGCGCAGCAGCCGAGGTGGGCGGCAGTTCTACTGCCGGGGCTTTGCCACTGGCCTTGCGATACGCTTGTTTGCCCGCTTCAATGGCTGCGGTGAGGTTGTCCCGCTGGCGGCTGACCGCTTTGATCAGACCCGTGAGCGTGTCCTGCAATTCGGCGCCGCGCTGTTCGAGATACTCCTCGCCTTCGGCTGCCGAGTTGCGGATCACCTGGCGCGTCTCCCGGCCGGATTTGGGGGCAAGGAGCATTCCGATGAAAACACCGGCCCCCAAGCCAATGCCCAAACCGACTACGAAATTCGAAGGGCTACCTTTCTCCATAATCATCCTCTTTCCTATCGACTCCTCACCCGGGGGGCCAAAGATTGAAACTGGGGGCCAGCGCATGTCGGCAAACCGGCGGATAGCGCTCACTCAGTCCGAACTACGGTTTCGTCCTCGCGCCGCGCCCAAATATCTTCGAAGCTCAACTTGCCTTCTGCCAGCTCGTGGAGTTCTCTCCCGATCTCTACATCGACTGCCTCATCGCTGCCGCGAATCCAAACCCTGACTCGGCCGGTGCGGGCGTCGGGTGTGCCAACGGCATAGCCCTGGGCACGCAGGATGTCCAATGCGTCGGCGTTCTTCATCATTGGCTCCTCCTACTGTGATTGTGCGCCTTTTCCCCCTCAAGTGCACCGGTGAATTCCTCGACAATACCTTCAGACGGACTCCGGCTACCGACCGGCAGCCCGGATACCTTCAGTTGGTTCACGTTCCATACGGCGGGTGTATCCTGAAGACGGATCTGGGGGTCCGAAAATGGAGCGGACTGCCAGCGGTAGTGGAACTTTCCCCGCCTCGGTTTTCGAGGGCTGAAATATTGGTGCCGTCTCGGTAAAGCGGGTGCGTCTCCACGAGGAGGGCGCAATGGAGACCGATATCCGCACGGAGACCCGAATAAGCGCCACCCTGGGCTTCCGGGCGCGTCCTGAACGAATTCCCAAGCCAAGCCAAATCTCCCCTCGGCGGTTGTAGCCCGTTATCCGGCAATATCGGTAGCTCCACGGCTGGTCCCGGTCCCGGCCCACGCACATCGGCGGTTTGGGCAGAATAACCGGCCAATGTTGATGGTGAGGATTTTGCCGGTCAGCGACGCGGCAATATTCTTTTTTCGATCGAAACTGTCTTACTTCAGTGCGTGAATGTCCGCCTAAGGCAACCAGGGCGGCCCATCCGGGAGCCCTTGCATTTGCACCTCCTGTATGCGACAAGAGAGCCGTTGGCAGCCGCCGAGCATCATTTCTGGCTGAGCGGAGACCGGCAGAGATTGGCCGTATAAGGGCGTTACACGGCCAAGTGACAAGTTCATAGCATCGCGGGCCGAAGCTGACTTTTAGGAACGGTCGTGGGCGGCTCTGGCCGTGTCCGGCCTAGCGACAGCCGTTTTATCGTAACCTGGGAGTGCGTCTCGCTCCCTCGGCGCGAACCATAACCGCCGCTCTGGGCATTCCTCAACCCGCAACAGGGCACATCGATCACCCCACCAGCCGGGCAGCCGGGCTCGTATCGGGTTAATCAGCTCTGGTACTATGATTCTGGGCTTGAGTCCGGCAAGGGGCGGCCGCCCGCGCAGAGAGAGACTAAACGGGAGGATTTATGTTCAGTGTTTTCCGAAAGCCCGCGTGGCCAGAGATTCCCTTCGAGGACATCAAGAAGCGCGCCCGCCTGCTTGTCATCGATGACGCCGAATTCCCGTATGAAGAACTCTTCAAGCGCGACGGATACACCATCGAGAAATGGCCAGACGTGCTCGACCTCCCGAAGCTTGAGTCAGGAGCGTACGACATCATCCTGCTTGACCTGCAGGGAGTCGGTCGGCAGCAATCAGCAGAGCAAGGACTGGGAGTCCTGCGCCACCTGCGCCAAGTCGCTCCGTCGCAGGTGATCATCGCGTACTCCAGCGCCGACTGGCCACTGAAATACCAAGAATTCTTCCGACTCGCCGATGAAATCCTCGCCAAGAGCTCCGACTATGTTGACTTCAAACGAAAAGTCGACCGGCTACTTCAGCAGCGCTTCTCGCTCGGGTTCTACATGAACCGCGTCCGCACCCTCCTCGCCAACCACGTGGAAGACAACGAGCGCCTCGACCGCATTGTGCAGCAGTCCATTGAGCGCCGCTCGCCCGAAAAGCTGCAGAAATATCTCCAAGGCAAAGTAACGGATCCGCAGGTGATCAACGCCGCCGCCAACGTCGTCCGAACCGCAATCGCGATCATGTCATTATGGAAACCCTAATTCTCCCCTTCTTCCCCTTCCCACACGTCATCCGCGGTGAACGACGACCAGGGTACGGGTTTTCAGCACCGCCCTGTTGCGAGCACTGCACCCGTCACTGCGAAAAAACCAGCACGACCGAGATCGGGCTCTGCCCGCATGGCTTTAATTTCATCAGGCGAAAGCCCGAATTCCTCATCTTTGGCTTCCTCATTGAGTCACAGAACACCTCGGCGGCACACAAGAAGGCGCTGCGCCATTACCGCAGTCACATCCTCAAGCCCGCTGAGATCGAGCGAGCAAGCCAGACGTTTGAGACCGTCCTCCGCGACTTCGGTGAGGACATCGACGCCAAGAAGAAGGCGATTATCGACGAGTACCGCCGAACCAAACGTTACCAGAAGGAGTTCCTCGACAACATACGCCCCGAAATCCAGAAAAGCTTCTCCTTCCTGCACGACTACCGCCAATTCATCGCGCGTGTACGCCAAAACATCAACGTCGTCCTTGAACACCGGTATCCCGGCGAAGACCTCGACCAGAAACTCAGCGCGGCTCTACCTGCGGAGAAAGCGATCTACTGGGCAAGCATCCTCATGGAGGAGAAACTCCAAACCGCATTCCTCCTCCTGCACCCAGAACGGATCACCAACCCAACGGACCTGACCGTGTTTCGCTTGCACGGTCTCGTCACCAAGTACCTCCGGATCTACGACTCCGCATTTGCAGCAAAAGACGTAAAAGTCAGAGTAGTGGGAAGCAGCATCGGAGAAATCAAGGGCAACGGCGCCGCGGTCCCGGTCATTCCCCACACGCTCATCGACAACGCACTCAAGTACTCAGAACGTGGCGCCGAAGTCCTCATCAAGTTCGCCGAAACGGACCACGACGTCGAGCTAAGCGTCTCGTCATACGGCCCAAACATCGACGATGACGAATTCGAGAAGATCTTCGAAATCTTTTACCGAGGCCGCAACGCAACACGACAGGAAGAGGAAGGCGCCGGATTCGGACTCTACCTCGCACAGTTTATCGCCAACCAGATGGGAACACGGATACAAGTCACCCAAACCCGAGACAAGAAGGGCACCTACGGATTCTGGACAACATTCTCCGTCCGATTCACAAGAGAACGCTAAGCCTGCGTCCCAGAAGTCGCGTGTCTGCGCATCATCCTGCAAGAGCGTTTGACTCCCGATCACTCGCAAGTTGTTGTCCCTGAGCGCCATCCGTGTCGCTCACAGAAGGGGGACCCATAAACGCGCTTGCGACCGTGGCGTGCCACATGAACGCCAAACCGTCGAATGACCCAAGCCAGACGGTGTGACGCCGGCCCGCTGAGGAGCGATATCGGCAAATATCGGTAGCTATTCCGATGGCAAGCCGGCCCACCGGGCAGTTTCCGAGTACCCCGTTATCCATGCACAGGCGGGTTCTCCGCGGCGCGGCCGCGCCTATTCGTGTCGTAGCGCCCGGTTGGGATCCACCGCCGCGGCGCGCAGTGCAGGGATGTAACTCGCCGCCAACGCTACCAGTCC
>JBEKDV010000515.1:0-7616 GCA_050014175.1 Candidatus Solibacter sp.
CAGTTGTGAATTAGCTCCCGGTATCCGTGTTCGTTACCACCGGTAGTGCGCGAAGGCCTTGTTGGCCTCGGCCATGCGGTGTACATCGTCGCGTTTCTTGATCGCTCCGCCGCGCAGGTTGGCGGCGTCGTTGAGTTCATTGGCCAGCTTTTCCGCCATGCCCTTTTCGGGACGCGTGCGGGCGTTGGTGATGATCCAGCGCATGGCCAGCGAAGTCCGCCGGTTCTGCGGCACTTCGATAGGCACCTGGTAGTTGGCGCCGCCCACCCGCCGCGTCTTCACTTCCAGCATCGGCTTGGCGTTTTCCACGGCCTTCTTGAAAGCCTTCAGCGGATCGTCGCTGGTGCGTTCCTTGATCTTCTCCATGGCGTCGTAGAAGATTCCCTGCGCGGTGTTCTTCTTGCCCTGCCACATCATGGAGTTCACGAACTTCTCCACCAGGGTGGAATTGTAGACCGCGTCCGGCGCTACTTCACGAATTTCAGCTCTTCGTCTGCGTGGCATACTTTAACCTAAGATTTTGGCCTTTTGGCCCCGTACTTCGAACGGCTCTGTTTGCGATTGGCCACGCCGGCGGTATCCAGCGCGCCGCGGATCACGTGATAACGAACGCCCGGGAGATCCTTCACACGGCCCCCGCGGATGAGCACGATGGAGTGCTCCTGCAGGTTGTGGCCGACTCCCGGAATGTAGGTGGTCACTTCGATCCCGTTGGTGAGGCGCACGCGCGCCACTTTCCGCAGCGCCGAATTCGGCTTCTTGGGAGTCGAGGTGTACACGCGCGTACAAACTCCTCGCTTCTGTGGGCAGCTTTCCAGCGCCGGGCTCGATGTCTTCCAGCGTGGCGGTTTCCGCCCATTACGCACAAGTTGATTAAACGTTGGCACGATTTCCTCTTCGCGAAGTAAATCAAAAATATGTGGAGCAACCCACTACGACCAGAATCCGCTACGGACCATCCGCACGCGAATCCCGGAAAAATCCGCAAACTACAGGTCGCAACTGCGAGGATTACCTTGCTTTTATGGACAGGCCCATGTTCAAACCCGGAGTAAATCCAGCGTTAACCTCGGGGCCTCACCCCCGGCCGGACCCGCCTACAGACGGGTGGTAGCACAAGGGCAGAAAGCTTCTTCTCGCGAAACTCTTAAATATTAACCCAAGTGTAAGGGAGAACGCAACTAGGCTGCCAAATGCGCCCAGTCCGAACTTTCCGGCACTTGCCCGATCAGTGTAGCACACTGGGCGGGTTCCACCCTACAATAAAAACCAGACCGGAGCCATGCCTTCCGATACAAGCACTTCATTTTCTGCGTCTTACGACTCGACCACCAGGTTCATTTCGGCCGCTATCCTGCTGTTGCTCCTGGCATTGGGCACCGCCATCCACAGCATTGTGGTGGGATGTCTGGGCGCCCTCCTGCTTCTCAGCCCCTCTACCAAGGTGGCTTGCTGAGGGCCGTCACGTACGGCTGCCCGTCCAGCACGATCATGGGGTCGCGCACATTCTTCGGATGATTGCGCTTCTCCAAGCGGTAGGTAGTGGTCTTGCCGCCGCGGGAATGCGTGGTCAGCGTGGCCTCCGTCGCGGTCCACGTCCCCGAGTCCGCCGCTTGCGAACTCGCCCCGCCGTACGGGTTGTAACTGTCGGCCGCGCCCGCGTAGGTGTACGTTCCGTTGCCGTTCAGCGTGAGGCAGCGGCTGGATTGCCCCGCGCCCTGGTTCGCCGTAGTCGCCGAAATCCAGCACCACTTGCCCACCAGCTCCGTGTGGACGCTGCCTTCGCCCGCCTCCTCCTTCACGCGATCCAGCGTCGCCGTCGCCCCGTTCACGGTCAGCCAAAGAACGTCGCCGCGCACTTCGAACTGCACGATTGCCTGTCCCTGCGCCCAGGTGAGCGTCAGTTGATTGCCGCGGATCTCGTACCGCCCCCCGGTGCTATCCACCACCCCGGTGCCGTCCGCGTTGAAGCGCGCCGAACTGGTGGCGTTGCGCCAGCTTCCCACGATGCTGTCCGAGGCGCGCGCACCTGTCATCGCCGGCGCAGGCGCGGGCGCCACCGCGGGCGCCGCTGGCGGGGCGGGTGGAGTGGGTGGAGTGGGCGGAGTGGGCGGTGCGGGCGCCGCCGCCGCCTTCCGCGCCAGGCGGTACACCGTCCCCGCGCTCGCCAGTTTGTACCCCGTGCCGTCCTGCGTCAGCGTGAACGGAAAGTCCTGTCCGTTGAGCTCGAAGCTTCCCGTGGCGACCGTGCCGTAGGCTTTCATCGCCGCCGGAAATGTCCGCCCCTGGAACGATAGCGTCCCGGCATAGTCGTCACCGCTCCGGGCCATCTCCAGCGTGACGCCGTCCCCCTGAAACGCGCCCACGAAGGGGTCGGGCCTGGCCAGCGGATTCTGCGCCATGACGACCACCGTCCACGCGCCCAACAGTACGGCGATCCTCATGGCCAAATTCTACTCGCCCCGCCTACTTTTTGCCAGCCCGCTCTTCGGCCAGTTGCCGGCGGTAGTTGGCCTCCGCGCCTTCCACCGCGCGGCGGTAGCCGTCCCGATCCACGAAGCGCTCCGCGTCGTACGCCGCTCCCGGCGTGTACTTCCGGTGCAACCCGTATTGCGACGCGTGCGAGGAGAGAAAGATGTCGCAGGCCAGCGCCTTTTGCCGCTCGAAGGTCCGGGCGTAGTCTGCCGCAATCCCCGGATAGCGCGTGTTCCCCACCAGTTTCACGCCGGGGTTAATCGTTCCCATGTTGGCCATCAGCACACGATATTCCTTGCCGCCTTCCGCGACCGTGAGCCCGTACGACATGCTTCCCTGCGTGTGCCCGGGATGCAGGTACGCCGTGAGCTCCACTCCGCCCAGGCGCAGTTTCTGACCGTCGCCGATGCGCTCGTCCACCTTCACCGGCGCGTAGCCGTACTCCGGCCCGAAATGGTAATCGCTCTTGCCGCCGTCTTCCAGCAGCACCGCATCCGCCTGGCTGGCCAGCACCCGCGCACCGGTCAACCGCTTCATCTCCGCCATGGCGGCGGCGTGGTCGTAGTGCGCCTGCGTGGTCAGCAGCCAGCGCACATCCTCCAGTTTGAATCCCAGGTCCGAAATGCTTTTACGGATGAGCGGCGCCGAATCGGCGAGTCCCGTGTTGATCAGGATGTTCCCCCGCGGCGTCACAATCAGAAAGCAGGCCAGGTCGTAAGTGCCCACATAGTACACGTTGCCGATCACGCGGTGCGCCGCGAACGGCCTGCTCCACTCCGCGGGCGATGTTACGGCGGCGTGCGCCAGCATCGCCGCCAGCGCTCCCCAAAGCAGTTTCCGCTTCATCTTCACCTCCTCATCATTATTGCCGAAACATCTTCGGGTTAAGAGGCGGCTCCGCGATAGGCGGGTTCAGCGGGGCGAGAGCGGTTTCCCGATCTTGTTGTAGTCCGGCATGTAGACCAACAGTCCGCCGGAAGCCGTTGTCTTGGAATAACCGGCCACCAGGTGCTCGTTGTAGTGATCCGGGAAGAAATCGAACGGATCCGTGGGGTCGGCATCGATCAACCGCATATCGGTATCCGTCATCGTCAGCTTTCCGAACCGCAAGACCCCTCCGCGGTAGGCCATGTAATTGGCGTGCGGCATTTGGGGCCTCCACCCCTTTTTCTGTTGTCCGAAGGTCTGCACGATCTCATCGCCCTCAATGCGCACGCTGCTGATGCGCCCGCGCATCCTGGGGGGCGGGAGCATCAGCGTGGGGTCGAGAATGAGGTCGTTATCGTCCACCGTGATGCCTTTGGTATTCCTCGTGTTGATCAGTTTCGCCATGTCCAGCCCGAACAGTTTCATTAAGCCCCCCACGGGCAAATGGGCCGCTTTCACCTTCGTGGAGTGGATCCGGATCTTCCCATCCGGCGTCGCGCTCATCGTGCCCACCATCTCAAAGGGAATTCCAGGACCCTTTTTCAGCGTGCCGGTTTGTTTGATCTCGCCGCCTTCCGCGCTCAGCGTCAGGTCCTTGAGAGGCGCGTCGGGTTCGTTGAACACGTAGGTGTTCATGGCGTGGGTCATGCTCGCCATGCTGACGCCGACTTCGGCGGAATCGATGGCGACGATGTAAGACAACTTGTCGTCGAACGTGGGTGGCCGGCCTTTTCGGGTGGGTAGAAACTGACCCTCCAGATAGCGTATGCGCAAGATCAGGACGGGGTCGAGATGGAGGTTCACATTGACCATTTCCACCTGCGTCACCGTCCCTACAGGCTCATGAATCTCCGGAGGTTGTTCCACGGCATGGTCCGGTTGTGGCGAAGCGGGTTTTGCGTTGTTGTTGCCGGAACGGCAAGACACCAGGACAACCGCGGCGGTGAACAGCAGCAAGGATCGCAACTACCGCCATACTACGCCGAAACCCCTTCTTCCGTCTGTTCGAAACCGCTCATCGCCGCCCTGCGACCTGTTAGTGTATGGATGAAACGGTCCTCCCGCCATGCCCCGCATCTCCATCCCCGACGATTCACCGCCGGTACTGGCCACCAGCGCCGTCTTCCCGATCCTGCGCGAGCGCGCCGAACTCGACTATCACGGCACCCTGCCCATCTCCGAAGACGCACTGATCGGGCGCATTGGCGCGGCCGAAGTGGTGCTCAACATCCGCGCTTCCTCGCGTTTCACGGCGCGCCTCTTCGCCGCCTGTCCCCGCCTGCGCCTGCTCTCCGTCTGGGGCACCGGCACCGACCACGTCGATCTCGCCAGCGCCGCGCGCCACGGCGTCACCGTCACCCACACGCCCGGAGTCAGCGCCCGCTCCATCGCCGAGCACGCGCTCGCCCTGCTGTTCGCCGTGGCGCGCCAGATTCCCCGCATGGACGCCGCCACCCGCCTCGGCGCGTGGCCGCGCGGACGCGGGATCGAACTGTACGGCAAGACCTGCGGCGTCATCGGCTATGGCGCCGTCGGCCGCCACTTCGCGCGCCTGGCGGCGGCGATCGGCATGCGCGTCATCGTCTGGACGATGCACCCCGAGCGCTACCCGGGCGTGGATTTCGTCTCGCTCGACGAAATCTATGACACCAGCGACGTGGTGAGCCTGCATCTGCGGCTCTCGCCGCCCACCGCCATCCTCATCAACACCGCCCGCGGCGCCATCGTCCATGAGAGAGCGCTGTTGGAGGCCCTCGCCGCCGGCCGTATCGCCGGCGCCGGACTCGACGTCTTCGCCGCCGAGCCCCTGCCGCCGCAACATCCGCTCACCTTGTTGGACAACGTGGTATTGACGCCGCACTGCGCGGGTATCACCCCCGAAGCCCTGGAAGCCGGCCTGCGGATGGCGGTGGACAATATCTGGGACTTCCTGGACGGCCATCCCAAAAACGCCGTACCATAGTCCTCCGTACCGTAGCCCTCCGTAGCGTAGCCTTTCAAGGCTGCCATGCCCCCATTCCTGGGGGCATTCTTCGGAGCCTGGATTCGCTCCGCCGTGCCGCTGACCTTCCCCTACTCCCGCCACTTCCTTTCCCAGCCCCGCCACCAGCCCGTATTCTCCAGTCCGAGCGCGTTCCAGCATTGATCGATGGCCCGCGCGTCGCGTCGCAATACGGCCTCGCGCGAGACTCCCTCCGGCAGTTGCACCAGCTCGCGGAAGCGGTCGAACACCGCGCCCCGGTCGCGCTCCCGAGTGGCATAAGGCTCCGCCTTGTGCATATCGAGTGGCATAAGGCTCCGCCTTGTGCATCCGCTTAGAAGCTCGAGGGCGGAGCCTCATGCCCCGGCCTCACTTCAACATCGCCTCGACATCCGACGCCGCGAACGCCTTCATGTCCAACCTGGCGTGCAAGCGGTCGATGCCGCCGGGCCCGGCGCCGATCAGCGTATTGGTGAACTGCTCGCCGTTCCTGCCCACCAGTTGGATGACCCATTTGCCTTCCTTGGGCCACTGTTGGGCAAGCGCCCAGGCGCCCGGCTCGCCCAGCGGTTTGAGTTCCAGCGGAATGGCGCGCCGCTCTCCGTTGACCACGCCGACGGCCGCGTTGGCCTCCGGATTCCCCACTTGCAGCCAGAAGCCGCCTGCAAACATCTGGCCCGCACAGGCCAGCATCAGAATCACGATTGTCTTGCGCATCGATTGTGCCCTCCTTTAGGTTCAATCTGACGCCAAGACGCCGTGTGGGGCCGGAGTGTTAACCGCCTAATCCAGTTTGTACATCACCATGCCGGAAAGCAGCTTGGGATAGAAGTCGGTGGATTTCTGCGGCATCACGCCGCCGCCGAAGCTGGTATCGGCCACCTGTTGCACGCTGGTGGGCTTGAGCAGGAAGGCGATCTGCGCCGCGCCCCGGCGCACCTCCGCCACCGCCAGATCGATGCCGCGGATGTAGCGCAGGTGCTTTTCGTCGCGCACCGCCTCTTCGCCGATGCCCAGCGCCTTGCCGAGCAGCCCCTCGTGCAGCGTACGCACGTCCAGGGCGCCGCGCGCCGCCCGGTCCTCCAACTGGTAGAGCTTGTCGCCGATGGCCGCGCCGATGATGCTGCGGTCGCCGCCCGCCGCCCAGGCAGACTTGAGGTGGTCAAGTGACGCCATCTCCCGCACCTCGAAATCACGCGCCGCGGCGGCCAGGAATCCGCCTGCTTCCACGCCGCTCACCAGGCGGTGCGTGGCCAGAATCTTCAATCCCGCCGAGTGCATGTTGACGAAGGCCATGATCATGCGGCGGGCGCCGGGCAGGTGCGGGTGTTCGCGCTGGAAGGCCATGGCGGTCTCGTAACGGTGGTGGCCGTCGGCGATGAGCAGCTTTTTATCCGCCATCAGGTGCTGGATTTGCGCCGCCGAGGCCACCTTCCACATGCGGTGGATGGCGCCGTACTCGTCGGTGACTTCGGCAATCGGCGGCGCGGTGGCTGCCTCGTCGAGCAGGGCGTCGATGGCGCCCGCCGGGTCGGCGTACAGCATGAAGATGGGTTCAAAGTGGGTGTGGGTGTGCTTGAGCAGCTCCATGCGGTCCTTCTTGGGACCGGAAAGGGTCTGCTCGTGGCGAAAGACGATGCCCGCCGAGTACTCTTCCACCTGGCCGAGCGCGATGAAGCCCTTGCGGACCAGGCGCTCGCCGGTATCCGGCACCACGAATTCCTGGAAGTAGGCGAACATGCCGGGAGCGGCGTCGCGCGCCCAGACGCCGCTAGAGATCCACTCCTGCATGGTGCCGCTGGCGCGGGTGTAGACGTTTTCGGTGTCGTTATCGTCCGCCTGGCGCTCGCCCAGGATGACGCGCACCAGGTTGTACGGGCTCGCCTCCAGGTAATGGCGCTGCATGGCGGGCGAGATCTTGTCGTAGGGCTGGGTGACAAGATTTTGCAAAGGTCCCGCCTGCGCAGCATAGCGGTAGGGTTGGAAAGCGAATATGTTAGCCAACCCCCATTATAAATGTGGGACAGGCCTCCTGGCCTGTTGGGATGGGCGTTCCGCCCGCGAAACTTCATGAAAAATGGTGGACCCGGCAAGGTGGGGCAGGCGCTTTCTCTAGGAACTTGCAAAATAAACTGTCCGGAGATCTTGGCAGGCCCCGGACGGGTTCGGGGCGCGGGTTTCCGCCCCGAACCTGTTACTTAATCTACGCAGATATGCCAACCGCACGCTTTTC
>JBEKDV010000516.1:0-5086 GCA_050014175.1 Candidatus Solibacter sp.
ATGGGCGGCGGCAATATCTGGCACGATAGCACCGTAAATGTCCAGGTGTTCTCCACTGGGACATTCACCCTGACCGCCTCGCCGATCACACAGAGCGTATCGTCACCGGGAGTGAACGCCACTTTTGCAATCAACGTGGCTTCGGTGAACGGCTTCACTGGACAGGTGACGTTCAGTACATCCGTGCTGCCCGCTTGCGTCGCGCCAACCTTTCCGTTGGTGACCGCACCGGGCGCCGGAAACCTGGTCCTGGGGACGTCGAACTGCGCCCCGGGGACGTATGCGGTGAGCATCGTTGGCGTCAGCGGAGCGACCACCGCGTCGGTACCGGTGACGCTGGTGGTGCAGGGACCGCCAGCGCCCGCCAGCATCATCAGCCCCAGCACCGGCAGCACGCTGACCGGTGACTCAGCGACTTTCACATGGGATTCGGGCTCTCAGGTGACGCAGTACCAGTTGGACCTACTAGCCAGCGACGATGGTACCGTCTGCTCACCGCGATACACAATCGGCACCGGAAGTTCGGCGAGCATGAGTTTGGCCCCGTGTTGCAGAACGCGCCGGCGTCCCCTCACGGCCACGCTTACATCGACGTTTGCTTCAAACGGCTCGCAAGCCCAGAGCTACAACTACACGTGTATCCCCCCTCCGTCCTCACCGGCGGGCGTGTCGATCACTCCGTCGCAAGGCTCCGGCTCGGCTCAGTCGTTCACGGCCACCTTCTACGATATCAATGGTGGTGCCGACCTTTCGCAAGCAAAATTGTTGATCCAGCCAGATGTCACAAGCAGCCCAGCGAATCAATGCATCATGCGATACGATCCGGGCACGAATAACATTTACTTGTTGGCTGACGATGGGGTCACGCCCCTTGGACCGATAGCGGGGGGCGGGTATGACACATTAGCGAACTCTCAGTGCGCCATAACCGGAGGGTATAATGTCCAGGTGTCGGCAAGTTCTCTGGCCGTGGACTTTTCGGTTGTTTTCGCGACCACCTTCGCCGGTACGAAACAAGTGCTCTTATCGGCTGTGGACACTGCGGGGCATGCAAGCGGCGTAACGGCTTTCGGGAGTTGGACTGTGCCAGCGCCGACAGCCGGTGGGACCGGAGTCACATCCGGAACGGGGGGACCGCCCGACCCAGTCCTCCCCACGCCATCGTCGACACCTCCCGCTCCGCAGACAGCCTCGGCTCAGAATTGCACCGATGCTAGTGGAAACTGGGACGACCCCATCGGCCGCGGCGCAGGTGACGTAGCAACCTGGGCACTCAATCAGACGGGCGCCGTCGTCCAGGGGTCGCTTACTCTCAACGTCTTTTGCGGCGATACTGTTTCGTGGAGCGTGAACGGGACTGCGGCGGGGAACGTAGCAACCCTCACCGCGAGCGCTCCAAACCCGCAATGGGTCACTTGCGCCGGGGTTCCAGCCGCAACCACCGTTCAGTCTACCCTAGTTGTTGGCTGTAATTCCGGGGCTGCCACCGACACTGTCTACGTGCCGGGCTACACGACCAATTTCGGTCAAGTTCCACCAGCAACGCGTACGGGGAGCGGAGTATACATCAGGACCTCCAATCCACCGGGGATCACGCTCACGACCGACCCCACCAATGGCGTCGTCAGCGCAGTCCTGACTGCTCCCAACAAGGCAGGACTCCTTACGGTGGTCCTTCAGGGGAACTCCTCGAACTTAGTAATGGGCCACCAGGGCCCGGTTCCGTACCCAGATAATGTGACTTAGGGCAGAGGGCGAATGCAAGTTCCACAACCTGCGCCCAACAGACCGACTGTAGGTTTGCGATTGATCGGACTGCGCTCCCGGCTTTTCACAGCTACGGCAGCGTGCTCGCTACCTGGGATAATTTCTCCGTGTCCACACCGGCCAACTTCGTACCGATGGGTGTCACACGCTTTTCCCAATATAACGCTCCCAAAGAGAGCTCATGCAGCGCGAAACAAGCCACGGCTTACGTATTCACGGGCGCTGGCGATTGTACGTACAACTACGGCGTGACCCTGAGCGCGCAGTTCATGTCACAGACGGTGATAAACGCAACTGGCCGTTCGACTCAGTTCGGGCTGATCAAGCCATTTAATAATACAGGATTGATTCGCTTCTGCAATTACCCAGATGGCGGGAACCAAGGAAACACGTTCGTCCAGGTCAGCAAGATTGCCGGCTCATGTAACACCGAGTTCAAGGATGGGACCAGCCTCGCTGTTAACCCGAACCCACATACCGACACCACCGGTACTTGGAACTGCGGCGATCAGGTCGCATTGGTGAGCACCAACAATACGCTGGACTCCGTCAGGATTGTACAGGACGCCTGTGGTCGCTGCAAAAGGGTAAGCGACTTTAACGGAGCCAACGGTCACATCGACGTATATACTACGGAGGACGCATGCAGACCCACCGCGATTTTCGACTACAACAGCCCGGCAACCTATTACGGAATAAGGCTACGATGACGAACAACCTCTTATCAAGTTCAAGTGTTGCGAGGGCCTGTGCCTTGGCACTAGCACTCGCAACTCCGGCACTAGGACAAATCGCGCAGGATCACCCAGAGTTGTGTGGCAAGCTCCACGTGCCGCTGCCTTTGGGCGTAACTGCCACTGCGTCCTCGGATGGTGGTAGTAGTGCTGAGCTGGTGGTCACCTTAAACAATGGCTCGACGGCGAAGATTGAGACGTACGGAGCCGATTTGGTCCAGCAGGTCTGTCCCCTGAGTCAGAACAGGCTACTGGTCTTCAGTCCCACAAACAACGATGGCTATGACATAAAAATTGTGAACAAGGCGAACGGGGCCGTAATAGACTCCTTCCTGACCCGGAGCCCCTTGGCCTCGCCGGACCAGCATTGGCTCGTGTATCGGGAATTCACGGCCACGCAAACCGACGTACCGACCACGGAGCAATACAGGCTATACGATCTGACAAAGGACGCCAGCGGGAATCAGGTTCCCGGCGTGGATTACCGGTATGTCGGCGGGCCCGGGCGAACCATCTATCCGGTCACGCCGCAGCATGCTCCTTTCGAGAGCCTTGGAGTGCTTCCCGAGGAGGTTCACGAATTCCCTTCAGATTCGTTTTATTGGTCGCCCGATAGCAAGTCCGTCGCGTTTGTGGATCTTTTCGCCTCCCAGCTCGCCATTGTAGTGGTACGGATCGCCGGCGACGACCTAACGGCATATGTTCACCACTTGTCAGCCTCCCGGGTCTGCGAAGATGGCACCGTCGGCATAGCGCAGGCTACCATCACCCGAATGGAGGTTGCCTCCACGCAAGAGGCTATTCCCCAAGTCTGGATTGACCTCGAAGTACCATGTGGAGTGAGGAGACTGACCTTACAAGTTAAGGACTTTGGCTTGGCGAAAACGGAGATTCACGCCCCCAAAACCAGGCGTCCGGCGGTCGGGATTAAGAAGCAGTAGACCTCTGGGGGCGGGCCATGAAATCCACCCTGTCGCCTCGCGCAATCTCCAGGATTTCCGAATCGCGCAGGATGCCGGCGATGCGCTGACGCCACGAAATTGAGGTGACCTCTTTCAGTCACCTCAACATTTCGTCATTTTCCGTTGAAAACAAACGCCCTTCCTCCAACCACCCCTTTTCCCCGTTCTACAATGGAGCCGGCATGACACTCTCGTCCATTCAACCGCCTCCCCACTGTGGCGCCGAAAACCAGGAAATACCAAACGAACCCATTTTCCCTCCCAACCCAAACAAAATGAAACCACTTGCACCCCCCGCCGACGAACCCACTTGCGTATCCCCGCCGCCGGCTGGTATCGTCATGGTCGACAAGCCCCGCGTCATGCCATCTCCTGTACTCAGCCGGGAAGAAGAGCTTTACTGGCTGGCATTGAAACTCGTCCCGGGTCTGGGCTCCAGAACTTCGGGAAAGCTGCCGGACCGCTTTCGCACCCCCCAGGCCATCTTCCGCGCCTCGCGCACCGAGCGCGCACACGCTCCTGGTGACGGCGCAGGATTCCGACGCCGCTTCCGACGCCGCGCCCGACGCCGGCGCCGCCGTGGTGCCCATTCTGGTGGGAACTGCGCAGCCGCCCGCGAACGTCTCGGTCACCCCGTCCACGGGCAGCGGCATTCAGCAGACTTTCCAGTTCACGGTGGCATCGCCCAACGGATACGGCGATATCGGTACCATCTGGGTCATCCTCAACTCCACCAGCACGGTAAATGCGGTCAATGGCTGCTATGTGTCCTATGACACGGCCAGCACCTGGGTGGCGATTGCCAACGACCAGAATACGGCGTGGAAAGAATGGCGGCTACCTGGGAGACGTCCATACCCTCTCCAACAGCCAGTGCAGCGTCAATCTGGCGGCGTCCTCGGCGGTGGGGTCGGGGAACGATCTCACCTTGAATCTGGCCTTAAGTTTCACTTCCGCGTTTGCCGGGCTCCAAAATATCTGGGTGGTTAGTTTTGAAGCGGCCACCGGCTACAACGCCGGCTGCCAGCAGATGGCCACCTGGACGGTCCCGCCGCCGGATTTCACCATCAGTACGGCTACCGGCATGGCGACCGTAGCGGCGGGAGCCACCACCTCGTACACTGTGTACGTGACCGGCACCCCGGGTTTCACCGCGACCGTGGTCTTCGACGCCCCGGGCCTGCCCGCGGGGCTCACTGCGAGCTTCAACCCGCCGTCGGTTACAGGTTCCGGTTCCACCACCATGTCGGTGACGGCGTCCGCGGGATCGGGCGGCTACTATGTCATCAGCGCCCGAGGCACAAGCAACGCCCTGCCGCAGCACATGACCGGCATCAATCTTGCCGTACAAGACTTCACCGTCACTCCAATTCCGGTGGTCCAATCCGCCGGACCCAACGATACCGTGAACTATGCGTTCAGCATTGCGGGACTGGGCGGATTCAATAGTGCGGTGACAATTCCGCCGGCAGGGGTGAGTATCACCCCCACATCAGGCGGCCAATGCTCGCTGGGGGGCGCCTGGTCACAACAGTCAAACAGCGGCACGGTGACGCTGACTCTCCCTCTGTACAACTGCACGGCGGTTCACAACTACAACATCAAGGCGACGATGGGCGGCGG
>JBEKDV010000517.1:0-5059 GCA_050014175.1 Candidatus Solibacter sp.
CCGGAACCCATGGCGCCGAGACCGATGAAGCCGACGGCGATGCGGTCGTTGGCTCCTTTCACGTTGCCGGTGAAGAGCGAGGTGGTGAATGCGGTGGCGGCCGCGGTCAGAACGTCTCGCCGAGGAATTGCATTCTTCATGTCCATGAGATCAATTGTAAGCACGGATCCGCACGGTTTCCCCCCCAAACTGCGCGAAACGCCCCAACACCCAAGCGCCAAAACCCGCAAAACCGCACGTATGCCGTCGGCGGCACTACGTGTCATCCCTCCCCCAAGTCCTCTGCATCCACCTCATGTGTAGGGAATTCCTCAATGCTTGTCGTTTTTTACCGCTAGCCGCCCGGCTTCGCCCTTCCCAAAACCGACTTTGGATGATAATCTGCTGTGTAAGAACAAGATTTGCAGATCCTTTTACTTAATATTAAGGAGTGATCCATGAGGAAGCATCTGGCTGGTGCTCTGCTGGCCCTAGCCCCTGTAGTGTTATTCAACATTGCGTCCGCTGACGACCACCGGGCCACGCGACCCGTGGACTTCGCCGCTACTGCCGAGCTCAACGGCAGCACCAACGCCCTCGGACATACCGGTGTTGTGGTGAAAATTCAAAGCGCCGCCATTGCCAAAGACGGCACGATCACCGCACGGGCCACGATTGTGGATTCCGACGGTTTCCCCCTTGACCGCTTGGGTGTTCTCTCCAAGGGGACCACCTCCCTGAGCTTCATCGCGGGCTACATTCCGGCTGGCCAGACCCAGTACACGTCCTATACCACCAGTGTGTCCGCTGCGTCCATACCGGGCAACGTCAAACCGTCGCAGACCCAGGCGGCGAACGATTCCGGCGGAACCTTCACCACCAATGCCGTCGGCGACTACACCTACACCTTCAAGACCAAGGCGCCGGCCACGTTCGACGCTACCGTCACCACCTCCATCGGCGTCTCCGCCCAGCGCAACCTGGCCGAGTACGGCACCTTCGACGAATGGAGCGAGACCTCTAACGACGTCTTCAGCTTCGTTCCCAACGGCTCGGCGGTGTCGGTGACCCGCTCGGTGGTCACCACCGATGCCTGCAACCAGTGCCACGACCCGCTGATCGGCCACGGCGGATCCCGCCTCAAAGTGGAACTGTGCATCATGTGCCACCAGCCGCAAACCATCAATGCGGATACCGGGCTCACTCAGGATATGAAGGTATTGATCCACAAGATCCACATGGGATCGAGCCTGCCCAGCGTCAAGGCCGGCACCCCCTACCGCATCTGGCATCGCGGCGCATGGTCGGACTTCTCCAAGGTCGTCTTCCCGCAGGACGTCCGCAATTGCACCACCTGTCATGCCAAGGCCGCCACTCAAGCCGACAACTGGAAAACCAATCCCACTGCCGCGGCGTGCGGCTCCTGCCACGACGACGTGAACTTCGCCACCGGCGCCAACCACCTCAACCTGGCGCAGCCCGACGACAGCCAGTGCAAGAACTGCCACACCCCCAACTACGTCTCGGATTTCGATGCCTCGGTCCCCGGCGCGCACCTGATTCCTTCTAATTCCACGTCGCTCCCCGGCCTGGTTTCCAAAATAATCCAGGTCGCTGGAGCTACGCCCGGCAACGCCCCCGCGGTCACCTTCAGTTTGACGACTAAGGCCGGCGTGCCGGTCGACATCAGCAAGGTCACCTCCATCCGCGTGGTTCTGGCCGGCCCCAACACCGACTACAACACCGGCGCCGGCGCCATCCGCGTTTCCGAAACCCCTCCAGCCACCCTGGCAGGCAGCAATGGCGTGTACATCTATACCATGACCAATAAGATCCCCGCCGCCGCGACGGGTTCCTACACGATCTCCATTGAAGCCAGCAATACGGTCACCCTGCTTCCGGGCACCGTGATTGCCACTTCCGCCGTCGACGCCGCCCTGCCCGTGGAGTACTACTTCTCGGTCGACAAGAGCCCGGTCCTGGCGCGGCGCCAGGTAGTGTCTACCGCCAAGTGCGCAGCCTGCCACGTGAACCTCGGCTTCGTCCACGGCGGCACTCGCGCCAACACCCAGGAATGCGTCATCTGCCACGATCCTGCCCTCACGGACGGCACTTCGGGCGATAGCGTGAATCTCGCCTGGCAGATCCACAGCATCCACCGCGGATCGGATCTGGCCAACCCCTACACCCTGGGGACCACCAATTACCAGTCGGTCCTGTTCCCGGGCGATCTCCGCGACTGTACGGTCTGCCACCTGACGGGTACGTATTTGCCGGAGAATGTCGGCGCCAAAGCGTTGGTCGCCAGTCCGGGCGGCTTCACCAAGACTACGCCTCCTATCTCCGCTGCCTGCCAGGGCTGCCACGACGACGTGGCCACCGCTTCCCACGCCTTGGCCAACACAACGGTCCTAGGCGAGAGCTGCGTCGCGTGCCACAGCGCGGGCGAAGAGTTCTCCGTGGACCGCGTCCATCAGAGGATCTTCTAACTCGCGTCCGGTAATTCCCAGGGGCGCACGGTGGCAGCATCGTGCGCCCCATTCCTTTTTCGCGGCCCCTCATTGCACGTTCAGGCCGACGACGTTTGACGTCACTCCATCCGCCACCACATACAGCCGCACGTCGCCCGAGCCCGCCAGACTTTTCGGAATCGAGATGTTCACCTGATCCAGCCCTGCATAGGCAGCCACTTGCCCGGCGTAAAGAACCGGCACGCTCTGCCCGCCGGCGAAGCATTGCACTGCGGCGGCGCCGCGAATTCCCGTGCCATAAAGCTCCACGTATAGCGTGTCGCCCCCTCCGCCCAGGCTCAGCGGCGCCCCCAGGCAGCTCCGCGCCGCCGGCGGATGGCAGGCGAACACGGTCTGGTTCACCCGCTGATTGGATGCCGTAACCAGAAAGGCATCGGCGGCCGCCACGCCCGCTCCGTCCTGATTCGGCCCGCGAAATTTCGTGAAAAACCAAACGGGCACGTAGAGCGGCAGATGTCTGGTGGGGCGGACCCCTGGTCCGCGGCCGACGCCCCCGTCGGCCTCTTCTGCCTTGCGCCATGCTGATCTCGTCGTTCCAGGTGCGTCCCGCGCGGACCAGGGGGTCCGCCCCACCAGGTTAGGTAGGGAGGTTTTTCGCCCCCTGTCTACCCCCGCAGGTACGGCTTCATGAACTGGTCCCAGGCATCGCGGACGGCCTGTTTGGCGGCCTCGTCGAGCGGGGCCGGCCCGCGGCCGCCACGGCCACCGCCGCCGCCGGCCGCCGCGCCGCCCATTCCCGGGTTGTTGCGCGTCCTGGTTTCTTCCTTGAACACACCGCGCACCACCATGAGATAGCCCGCGGCGCCGGTAATGCTGTTGAACGCCTGGATCCGGCCGAACATGTCGAATGCCTTGCGCCGCTTGCCCGCATGCCAGAGATCGAATGCGGCGGCGTAAAAGTCGGAGAGCACGGTGGTGGGGCAGTGGCCCGAGAAGCCCAACCGCATCTCGTCGATCATGGTGCGGACGCCGTTGCCGGAAAACACCGCCAGCTTGTCGTTGGTGCGCTCGCGGATCTGCGTCACCCGGGCCAGGGGATTGCCGGCCTCGTCCTTGACGCACTTCATGGTGGGGATCTGCCTCGTCATCTCGACGATCAGGTCCACGCTCATATCGCCCTGGGTCTGCACAATCAGCGGCAGGTCCGTGGCCTGGCCGATCGTCTTGTAATACTCGATCATCGCCTTGTCATCCGCCTTTTCGGGAGGCAGCGAGATGATGGCGTCGGCGCCGTTCCTGGCCGCGTGTTTGGCATAGGCGATCGACTGATCGATTCTGCCGTCCTTGTTCTGCACTCCGATCACCAGAGCCGTGTTGCCGCCCTTGCCGGCGGCGAGGATGGCTTCCACGCCATCCATCCGCTCCTTCTCGGAGAGCGTGATCCAGCCGCTGGCGATCTGCGGCCAGGCGAAGCCGTGGACCTTGTAGCGGTTGCAGAATTTGACTTCATTCTGCAGGCATTCCAGGTCGAGCTGGTCATTTTCGGTGACCGGCGTCTGGCCGATGGGGAAGACGCCGCGCATCGGCTTCGTCGCGGCGGACCAGCCCCGGCCCGCCATGGCCAGAGCCAGCGCGCCGCCGCCTAGTGTCTGCAGGAATTCCCGCCGGGCGGGCGCTTGCGAAGAATGTGTCATCGATTTCTCCTGGCGACCTTAACGGTCGATCCTCTTCATGATCCTGTCGAGCGCATCGCGATGGATCGGATAGCCCAGCCCCGGCTCTGTCGGCGCGAGCACGTACCCGTCCTTATCGATGCGGAATTTGTCCTGGTACGGCCGGTCCGCCGCGGTGACCGGATGCGGCATCTCGAACCAGTACGCGTTGGGCATCGCCAACTCGAGGTGGAAATGCACCGCCAGATCGGTGGGATTGCCCCAGTTGTGCGGCGTACATTCCAGGTTGAAGGCATCGGCCAGCATGCCCACCCGCATGGAGCCGGAGATGCCGCCCACGTTGTCGGCAATCAGCCGCGCCACGTCGAGCGCGCCGCGGCGGATATACTCGGCGAAATCCGAGATGGAGAACAGAAACTCGCCCACGTGGAGCGGAAGATCCAGCGCGCGGTTCAGCTCCACCAGGCCTTCCAGATCGGTGGTGGGGATGGGGTCCTCGAACCAGGCGTAATTCAGTTCGTCGAGCACACGGCCCACTTTCAGGGCCTCGTAGAGGTTGTAGCGCTGCACCGGATCGTGCGCCAGCACGAAATCGTCACCCACGGCTTTACGGATGGTCCTGATCTCCTCGATGTGGCCGATGTACGCGGGGATGGGCGATCCGCTTTTCCGCTGCCCGCCGCCGGGGTGGATCTTGTATCCCTTATAGCCCTGCTCTTTGGCGCTCAGCACGTCGGCGATGTAGTCCTCGACGTTGGCGAGGTGCTGGGAGCTGGCATAGGCCATCACGCGGTCTTTCGTGCCGCCCAGGAGTTTGTAGATGGGGCGGTCGACGGCCTTGCCCAGGATGTCCCACATGCAGATTTCGGCCGCGGCCGTGTAGTAGTTGGGCCATGTGCCGCCGCCACGGTTGGCCAGGCCGAAACCCATGGCGCC
>JBEKDV010000518.1:0-5422 GCA_050014175.1 Candidatus Solibacter sp.
GAGTGATCCATGTGATCGCGGTAATCACCGCCAAAGGAAAACGCAATATGAACGGAATTCCAGCAGTAACCGTCAACACCGAGGCCGGCGCCCCGACCCAGGAGCCCAAGGCCGGCAAAAAGCCGCGGGTTGCCGCACAGAAGGCCCACGTTGCGCCGTCTAAGGCCAAGTCGGGCAAGAAGGCCACCCTGGCAAAGGAGGCTACCAACCGCGCTAAGTCGGCCAAGTCGCCCAGGAAGGCAACCGGCGCAGGCCAGGGCAGCAAGACCAACAAGGTCCTCGACCTGCTGCAGCGCTCCGGTGGCGCCTCCCTGAATGAGCTCACGAAAGCCACCGGCTGGCAGGCGCACTCGGTCCGGGGATTCATGTCCGGCGCCATCGGCAAGAAGATGGGGCTGGCGGTCAAGTCCACCAAGGCCGAGGGCGGGGAGCGCCGCTACTCGGTCAAAGGCTGAGGTCCAACAATTCGACTCCTTCTGGCCGCCGGGGTTCCGCCTCGGCGGCGTTTCTTCGTCCACTCCCAGAACAGGCGTCTGAGTTCTCGCTCGCAGCAGATCAACGCGCGGCACTAGCGTGCTCGGCCAGAATGCCCGGCCCGAAACAGAGTCCCATTTGGTCCGGCGTTTCATGCGACCTCCTTCTTGCGCACTCGCGCGATCTCCTCAAACGTCCGCAGGTCGCCGTCGAGAATCGCGTCTCGACCGCTGAAGCGCTGCCACCTGAGCACCGCCACGTCGACGTACTTCGGATCGATTTCCATGGCGTAGCAGATTCGCCCGGTGCTCTCGGCCGCGATCAGGGTGCTGCCACTTCCCAGGAACGGGTCGTAGCAAGCCTCGCCCGGACGGATGTGATTGAGAATCGGCCGGCGCATGATTTCGACCGGCTTTTGCGTGCCGTGGCCGGTAGCTTCGTTTTCCGCGGCGCGCTCTCCGCCAAACGGGTTCAGGTTCGAAACCTCCCAGACGGTCGACTGCGTGCGATCACCGCGCCAGTGACCAGTCTGGCCTCGTCGCACAGCGTACCAACATGGCTCATGCCGCCAGTGGTAGGCACCGCGCGAGATGGCGAAGTGTTGCTTCACCCAAACAATTTGCGATCGGATTTGGAATCCGCAGGACTGGAGGCCCAGCGCCACTTCGGCGGCGTGAATGCCCGCATGCCAGACGTAGGCGACGGCGCCAGGAAACAGCGCCCAAGCCTCCGACCAGTCGATCCGATCATCGTTTGCGACCTTGCCGCCTTGGCGAGTCCGCGGATTGAGACCGGCCTCCTCGCGCCACTCCGGTTCGAGATCAACTCCATACGGGGGATCGGTCACCATGATGAGCGGGAGGGGTTGGCCGCCCAGCAGGCGCGTGGCGTCTCCGCTGGCGGTTGCGTCGCCGCACAATACTCGATGCTGGGAAACCCCCTTGCGAGGGCCCAACAGCCAAAGGTCGCCGGGTCTGGTTACCGGGGCAGAGGGAAAGTCCGGAATCTCGTCCTCGTCGGTGATGCCCGCGGCCTCCTGCTGGGCCAGTTGGCGCGCCAATTCCTGGTCGTCGAAACCAAGGAGATCCAGGTCAAAGCCCTCGTCCTTCAAGGCTGTCAGTTGTTCGCCGAGCAGTTTCTCATCCCAGCCGCCATTGAGGGCGAGCTGGTTATCGGCGAGTACGAGGGCCTGGCGTTGGATCTCAGATAGATGCCCGAGTACAACTACCGGAACCTCTGATAATCCCTGTGCCCGGGCTGCGCGGAGACGGCCTTCACCAGCGATGATCGCGCCGTCCGGCCCAACGAGAATAGGATTTACGAAGCCGAATTCCTGGATGGAGGCGCCGATCTGGGTGATCTGCTCGCGGGAGTGCGTACGGGGGTTATGGACGCTCGAGACTAACCGATCAACCGGCCAGCGCTCAATTTGGATTTCAGTAGTCCTACGAAGGATGTCCGGCCCGTTTTCTTGTAGCTTATGAATATTACGGTTCATTGCAACTTATCTCCTAAACCAAGTTGCAATTAAACGACAGGTCTGCGAAAGAGTCTTGTGGGGTCGCGGACCAAGACCCTTTCTTCCTCTGGGCCGGCCTCGGCCGGAGCGCTTCAGTCGATTGACAGGGAGGACCCACTGGCGCAGGCAAATGCGACCGTGATCCGCCGGGCCGGCCGTTCGGAGAGCGGAATTAATTATCGGAATTCAGGCGAGGCTGCAGGGATCGATGTCGGGTCGCTGAACACGACGGTTCAAGTGGCAAACGGGGAGGGCATCGGCGCGGCTATCCGGGCTATTTCGCCGGGATATCTGCGCGCCATTGGCGTGCCGGCGCTCAAGGGCGGCTGGCTGCCGGAAGGCAGCCTGTTCGGGGTGGTGGTCAACGAAGCGTTCGCCCGGCAGGCGGGCGGCGAAGTGGTGGGCCGGAGAGTCGGCGGCTCAATCCTCAACGACGCGATTACGGGAGTGGTTGCGGACTTCAAAGCGCGGCGGTTGGACGCCAATCCGATGCCGGAAGTCTACATGCGGTTCGACCGGTTCCCGATGTTCCGCTCCATGCGGGTCCTGGTGCGTACTGCCGGCGCGGCCGGAGCCATGGAGCGGGCCGTGCGGGACGCGCTCACCCAGGCGGATGCGGCGCAGCCGGCTTACGAGTTCCAGACGCTGGAGCAGGCGCTTGCCGATTCGATTGCCCCGCGGCGGGTCCAGCTTTTGCTGTTGGGAGTTTTCGCTGCGGCGGCGCTGCTGCTAGCGGCGATCGGGATCCATGGCATGATGGCGTGGTCCGTGGGCCAGCGGACGCGGGAGATCGGCGTCCGCATGGCGCTGGGAGCGCGGAGGGGCGAGATCGTGATGCTGGTGGTGCGGCAGGGCATGCGGCTGGCGCTGGTTGGAATCGGCGCGGGCTTGTTTGCGGCGGCGGGTCTCACGCGACTGATGGCGAGCCTGCTGTACGACGTGAGGCCGAATGACGCCGCCACCTTCACAACTGTCGCGTTCGGGATGGCGGCCGTGGCGCTGGGCGCATGCTGCGCCCCCGCGTTCCGGGCCGCGCACGTGGACCCGGCGGACGCATTGCGGGGGGAGTGAGTGCCTGCGATTTCCGTGACGCCCGATGTGGCCGCGGAGAGCCACACCACGCCCGCTGGACCAGAGGAATAAGATCTGTTATTCCTGTCTCAAGTGGAATTACCTCACGCTCTTGCAGCAGCTCGAGCCGGATTTTATTTACCTGTGGTGCGCAAATATTCCGTAAGCCGTTAAGCAGCCTCCCTCTCCAGCCGATATTCATGATGCAGGCCGCCGAGGATCGTCGTTGAAGCGACGCGATAACCAGCCGGAAGCGTGTGTCGGTGCGGGCTGGCCGGAACTTGGATCTGGGGCGATTCCGGAATCCCTGGCCCTAACGACGAGTGCGGTCGGCCGCGGTTGTAGTGGGCCAGGGATGCTCCTTGATTATTCTCTTTATGTGCCGCTCGTTGAGCGGGATCAGGAAATCCACTCCCGCCGAAGCGTTCCAATCAGCCTTTCACAATAGGCATTCGCCTTCGGCGCCCGGAATCCCGTATGGTCCGGAAACTGGATCGTCATGAACCTGCGATGGTTCCAGCGTAGCCCCTTACTCGCGATAATGGGCTTTGAAGCCCCAGAAAGGTCTCGACCCATTCTGGTTTCTTCTGATCGTTGTTTCCGGGTGGATGAATCAACGCCAACTCCAGGTCATTGATTACCTTCGCGAGGAGAACCGGGTTCTTCGCGAGCAACTTGGTGGTCGGCGACTGCGCCTCGATGACAATCAGCGGCGGAGATTAGCCGTGAGAGCCAAAGTGTTGGGGCGGAGGGTTCTGAGCGAGATCGCCACCATGGTCACGCCAGAAACGTTGTTGGCTTGGCATCGGAAGCTAATCGCCCAGAAGTACGATGGAACGGCCCGTCGTGCCCCGGGGCGACCGCGCATCGCCGGGGAGATCGAGGCCTTAGCGGTACGCATGGCGGAAGAGAACCGGGATTGGGGCTATCGGCGAATCGAGGGTGCATTGTCCAACCTGGGGTATGAGGTTGCCCGCAGCACGATCGCGCAAATCCTGGAACGGCACGGAATCGAGCCGGCACCGGAGAGGATCCGGAAGACGACGTGGAAGGAGTTTTTGAGCCGGCATTGGGAGTTAATTGTGGCCACGGACTTCTTCACCGTGGAAGTGTGGACCCGGCGAGGGCTGGAGCGGTTTATCATTCTGTTCTTCATCGACTTGTCTACGCGGAAGGTGGAGATCGCGGGCATCGCACGGGTGGGGAACGGACTGTGGATGAGCCAGATCGCGCGGAATCTCACCGACGCGGAGCAGGGAATCCTGACCGGAAAACGGTACCTGATTCACGATCGCGACCCACTGTTCACCGCTGAGTTCTTGGACATGATTGCCGAGGCTGGAGTGGAGTCGGTGAAGCTACCACCGCGGAGCCCGAATTTGAACGCCTACGCGGAGAGATTTGTACGTAGCATCAAGGAGTCCTGCCTGGACCGCATGATATTCTTCGGTGAGGAGTCGTTGCGGACAGCCATTCAGAACTTCGTCGCCCACTATCACAGCGAGCGCAATCACCAGGGTTTGGCGAACCGAATCATCAGCCCAGAACCTGGCCACCTCGGAAACGCAGGCGAGGTTCAGCGACGCCGGCGCCTGGGCGGCATGCTGAACTACTACTACCGCGCCGCTGCCTGAGCTATCGAATTCTGGGCAATGTTGGATGTGTACAGGTTTTCCACCAGAGCAGAGCCATGGTGGCGCACACGCAAAGTCCGGTACATGCAATTCCAGCGTGCATCCCTCGGATTGAACCGATCACGTGCGCACTCCTGGACTGTTGCCAACACCGAGATGTCTCGGTACGTGGACTCGCTCATCCGGAAATGGCCGAAAAAAGGCGGGAAACGGAATTTTCGGACCAAACGAGGTTGGATTCCGCGCGCAAGAAGCTTTCTGGCGAGCCGGCCGGCGAGTATTGGATTGTCTCGCGAGCAACCGAATCCTGGCCGCAGGGCAGCACCGGGGCAGCACGTCAGCCATCCGTACGCGCTACCAAGTTTTCATAGACTTACGGGGAATGCGCTGCCACGGGCGCGAACCCAGAGAAATTCATTGGATCTCCTTCGCTTCTCTTGTAAGCGTATTCTTGCGTTGGAATTCCTCCCACTTTTGAGCGGCCTCGTCGTCCTGTCCCGTAATCATGTGCGCGTAGATTTCCTGGGTCGTGCGGATCGAGCTGTGACCCAGGCGCGCCGATACCACCGGCAACGGCACGCCGTTGGCCAGCAGGTGCGACGTGCTTCGGCGCTCTCCAAAACTGACCCACCCGTACTCTCCAAAAGTGACCCAGGTATTCTGATCTGAACCGAGCGGGCGCGTGATGACCACGATGGATCATCACGATGCTCAAGGTCCGGAA
>JBEKDV010000519.1:0-5024 GCA_050014175.1 Candidatus Solibacter sp.
AGCGGACGCATCGAGGTGTCTCCCAATCTGAAGTCTTTGGTGCCCACCCGGCAGGGGACCAGGTATGACCCGACCGCCGAGCATATCCGCGAGTTCATAGAGTGCATCCGTTCGCGAACGCTACCTCGCGCGAATGCCGAAGTCACCGCCGCCACGCACGTTACCTCCCATGCGGCCTGGATATGCGCGCAATTGAATCGCAAGTTGACCTGGGATCCGGCCAAACGGATGTTCCTCAACGACGAAGAAGCCAACCGCATGCGCGGCCGGGCCTATCGCGAGCCATGGCGGATGGAAGCGTTGGCCACCAGCATGTAAGGAACCTGAGAGGATAAGGAGATTACTGAAATGCCACAAGCACCTGGACAGACACAACCACCACAGGGAGCGCCGGGAGCACCGGCAGCGCAGGGAGCACCTGGAGCGCCGGGAGCACCGGGACGCGGAGCGGCGCCGGACCAAGCGGCAGGCAGGGGCAGGGGAGGGGCAGGCAGAGGGGCGCCGGCTCCGACTGTCCCGCCGGAATTCGACGCACTACCAATCTGGAAATTGGATCCGGCGAAACTGCTCGCCATGGTCAAGGACCCGAACTCGACAGAATTCCAGAAGGCCATCGCCTGCAAGAAACTGGCGTTCGTGGGCGGCAAGGAAGTGGTGCCGACGATGGCGGCGCTGCTCAACCATCCGCATCTGGCGTGCTACGCCCGCTTCGCGCTGGAGCCCAACCCCGACCCGTCGGTAGACGACGCGCTGCGCGCCGCGCTGCCGAAATTGACGGGCCGGCTGAAAGTGGGGGTCATCACCACGATTGGCGTACGCAAGGACGCCAAGGCGCTGGACGCCCTCACCAAGCTGATCGACGACAGCGATGCCGAAGTCGCCGGGGCGGCGTCGGCGTCGGTGGCCATGATCGGGGGCATGCAAGCCTCCAGAACTCTGCAGGCGGCATTGGGCCGCACCAAGCCTCCGGTGTTTCCGGTGGTGGCCCGAGCCACCCTCCTGTGCGCCGAAGGGTTGATGGCCAGCAATCGTCCGCGGGCGATGGAGTTGTACGCCCAGTTGAGCGCGACCACGATGCCGGCGCCGGTGCGCCAAGCGGCGATTCGCGTGCTGAATGCCGCTGGGCCCGCACCGGCGGGTGCGAAGGACTATCCGCCGCCAACCGGCGAGGCAGCCGAAAGAGACCAAAGCGGGTTCTTGGGACGGGGCCGCTAAGCCCGCTGGCCGGCCCAGGGCGCGCCGCCGGCTGCGCCCTGGGCCTCATCTTTAGGTAGAGTGCCCTAACCTCGCGTAAAAGCATGTCGCTTTCTTGCGATATCGCCATCACCCACTGCGGCAATCCCCGGCACCTTCAAGCAGCACAAGTTAGGGGGACAGAAAGTAAGGCGCGAGCCGGATCGCTGGGCAAGCGTCGTGCGTTTGCTACTCGACAACCGCGGGCTGCGATTGGGGGACTTCTTCATTCCACCGGATCGGCGCAATCGGGCCGATGAGGAACGAATAGCAACACGCTCCGATCACCGCCAGCACTGCCGGGGAAACGAAGGCCCAAAAGAAGCTTCCGGTTTTGGCCACAATGAACCCGGTGGCGACGGGAGCGACGGTGCCGGTCAGACTGCCGATGGTGTTTTGCATGCCCGCCCATTTCCCGACCGCGCCGGGTCCCGCCAGAGTCTGCGTAATTGCCCAGAGGTTGGAGGCATACACGCCGAATGCGACATAGCCCAGGCTCAAGAACACAATCGAAAGGGAGAGGTCGTGGACGATGACAGCCCCTACCATGACGGTCGAACCGAGCAGTCCGCTGACGACGAACGTCTTTCTCACCAGCGTGGGCGAACCGCCGCGGCGAATCCAGCGATCCGAGGCCCAGCCGCTTGTAACCGCGGCCACGGCAGAGCCCCAGAAGGGCACGGAGGCGAGAATGCCCATCAGGTGCAAGGAAACGTGACGCTCTTTCACCAGGTAGGACGGCAGCCACGTGAGCAGGAAAAAATATGCGTAGAGGTAGCAGCCATTGCCGATGAAGGTTCCCCAAGCTTCGCGCCGTTTGACAATCTGCAGAAAGCCGGCGCTGGAGCGGTGCGCCGCGGCCGGCGCCGACTGGAATTTGGGCACCCATATGAGCCAGGGGATGAGCCACAGGACGCTGCCGGCGCCCACGCAGAGGAATAAACTGCGCCATCCGAAGTTCGCGACCAGCAGCCCACCCGCCAATGTCCCCAATGCGGGACCGAGCTTGGTGCCGGCATCGATCAGGGAATTGGGTAGTCCCCGCCGGTCGATAGGGAATGTGGAGGCGATGACTTTGGAGTAGGAGGGAAACGCCACCGATTCGCCCATTCCCAGCAAAAGAAGCATGCACATCAGCCCGGTCATGCTGGTAGCGAAGCCGGCCGCAAACGTAGCGCCCGTCCAGATAAAGAAGCCGGCAGCGAACACCCATTTCACGTTAAACCGGTCCACCAGCCAGCCGGCCGGGATCTGAAAGGCCGCGTAGGACCAGAAAAAGCCGGAGAAGGCAACCCCGAGTTGCACCGGCGAGAGCTTCAGGTCACCCGTCAGCGACGGCGCCGCAATCGACAGGCTGCCGCGGCACACATAGTTCAGCACCGCGGACAGCGCCAGCAGAAATAGCAGGATCCACTGGCGGCGAGACGACAAGGCGTTTAAGTCCTTCATTCGGGGATTTTCGACAGCGGGAAGCGCACGAACCGGATCGTTTTCCGATTCCAGGTGTAGGTCATGAGCAGATCCGCGTTGGAAGCGACGACCATGGCCGGATAGGAGAATTCGCCGGGCTGGTCTTCCAGCACGTGGAACATGCGGAAGTTCTCTCCATCCCTGCCGACCGCCAGGTTCAACGGACTCCGGCCGCTATGGGTGTGGTTGTAGATCAACACCACCCGCCCGTCGGGTAGCGAGACGGCGTCGATTCCGGAGTTCGGGTTGGGAACGTCGCTCGGCCGCGCCTGCGACCAACTCACACCGGCATCCAACGAATCGGCAATGCAGACCCGCCCCGTTTGCGAGGTCGAACGGGCATAGAGGCGAAGCCATTCGCCACCCAGGCAAACGACGGATGGCTGAATGATGCCGTCCGTGTTACCCCAATCTTCCGAGCCCGGCACCTGCGGGGGCACGTCACCCTCAACCGCCGTGCGCTGCACTCCGGCGGCGATGGTGATGGGGCCGGCCTTGGTCCATGTCCTGGCGTGGTCCGTGCTTCGCTCGATCCAACAGGCCCAGGCGCGATAGCTTTCCACCGACGTGCCACTCACCACGGTGCCATCCGGCAGGACCAGCGGCTTGGTGCGGACCGGACCGTATATGCCTGCCGGCAGGTGCTCCTTGACGGACCAGGTGGCGGCATCGTCTTCGCTCCAAAGCCGCCCGGCCGTCCAACGCTCCGGGTGGTGGCCGAACTTATAGTAGAGCCACAGGCGGCCGTCGGCGGAGTAAAAGAGGACGGGGTTGTAACAGGCGATGTCCGGCTCGCTCACAATCTCAAATGGCGGGCGCCAGACTCCATCGCAATTCACTGACGCCCAGATAGTGACGTCGTGGCTGCCCTCGGCCGACCCCCCGAACCAGGCTGCCATCAACCCGCCGTCCCTCAGTTCCACCACGGTGGAAGCGTGGCAGGAGGCGAACGGGGCCTCGGAGAAAATGAATCCGCTTTTAATGCGCGGCGATAACATTGTGAACGTTTATTGTACTCTCATGTATCCATATGTCGGCAGAATCTTGCCCCAATCTCCCCCAGGGTCGCCGGAGCAGACGCGGACAGTGTCGACCGATAGGAAACAGTATGAGTATTAATGGCGACTCGCTGTCGACAGACCGCTGACGGAACTCCGCCTTGCTCGGGGAGGCGTCAGCAGTTTGTAGAAGGCCGGTAACGTGTCGCGCAGCGACTTTTCGCGTTCCCAGTGGTCGAACTCATCCAGGCGCTCTTTTTGGCTGTTCTGGATATGCTCGCCGATCAAGGCCATCGCCCGCTCCGGCTCGCCGCCGGCTACTGCCTTCAGCAGTTCGTTGTGCTGACGATGAATACGTTCCAACTCAACGCTAGCGTGGCCACGATGGCGCATGGCGAAAATGCGGATGAGAAGCCGGGTCTCGTTCACGACCCGGATGATTCTGGCGTTGGCCGCCAGGCGCATCAGAAAGGCGTGAAAAGACAGATCGCTACCCATGAAGCGATGCATCTGACGGGGATCGAGCGCGGGTTTGCCCGAACGATCCAGTTCTTCTTTCAAAACCAGTATCTCGTCGACCAGCCTCTGCAACCGTTCGACATCCGCTTCCCTCGGTTTGTGCCGCGCCGCCTTCCCAATGGCGTACACCTCAAGGGCTTCGCGCAGCTCGTAAAGATCGACGATATCCTGCCGCGAAAGCTCGACCACGAGCGCCCCACGGTGGGTCTGTTCCAGCAATCCTTCGGCGATCAACTGTCCCAGGGCTTCCCGGATAGGCGTTCGGCTGCTGCCAAGTTCTCTCGCCAGTGCAAGTTCGGAAACCGCGCTGCCCGCCTCCAACTCACCGGAGACGATCTTCCTTTGAATGAGCGTGTAAGCCTTGCCGCGGATGGAGGAGTCCTGATGTTGACGTTCCGCGGCCTCTGCCCTTCTTCTCATGTAGACAGTATAGCGGCAAAGACATTTGTCGACAGAGTGTTTCTCGAACCGCCGCCGAACAGACGGATGGCGTTCTCTCTCAGGATCAGTGGGCGGACTTCGTCGCATGGCGATCTTCTCAAAGTCGGCAGCCAGCGGTCCGGGGTGATGGGGGGATAGTCCGAGCCGAAGAGCACCTTCGTCTTTAACAGCGTCACGGCACGCCGGACGGAAGCTGCCGAGCCGCCTGCCCTGGCCTACACCTTGGCTGGCACGGCGGCTTCCCAACGCCGAAACCACTCTTGCAGCTTCACCGCTTCCGCGGCGCGCTCCCGCGACACTGGCTGCGCGAAGGTGGCGGCGGCAATGCCCCGCGCCTCACCAATCCACTTCAAGGCCCACGGC
>JBEKDV010000520.1:0-5012 GCA_050014175.1 Candidatus Solibacter sp.
CGTTTGCCCTTCGTCGCTCCCCAAACGGTGGCCATCGAGACGACCTGGGGCGGGCACTACCAACAGACGGCGGAAGAATTGTTCTGGCAGGGTGCTGCGGCTGCGGTTCTGACCGACATCCTTGAAGAAGCGGGATACCGCGTGGAGCTTTACGCCAATCGGGTCAGCCAAGAGCGTGGCCAGAGACATTGCACTCGGCTCAAGGTAAAAGAGGCGGACATGCCCATGCGTCTTGATGGCGTGGCCGCTGTCCTCTGTCATGCGGGGATCTTCCGAACGTTCGGGTTCCTGTGCATCGAGCAAGCAGAATTTGATGTCAACGATTGGGCGCACGGGCACGGCTCAGAACTGAGCCGGCAGAACGCCGAAGTGCTGAATGGTGGAATAGAGTCCGTTCATATCGGGACGATCAGCACGCAATCGCAAGCCATAACCGTAGTCCGTCAATTTATCGAGAAGGGAGATAGGCAATGAGCGAAGAAACCACCAAGGGATTTTGGGACGGAGCAGAAGTTATCTACGCCTACACGCGGGCGCAAGCGATCGAAGATGGTGTGCTGATCGACGTGTCCAGCGTAGCCAAGGAAGCCGGAATCAAGTTCCCGGTTGCCATGACATCAACGGTGTGGGGCGAGTACGTGGAAGTCCCCGAGGGCGTGAACTGCCAGGACGAGCGAGGCCGGCTGTGGGACATCCTATGGATGCTCCGCTGCAACGCGAGGCGAGGCGGCGATACCCTGTTTTTCAAACTCTACGTCCGAAACCACAACCGCGAGCGGCTGGACAGCCGGGACCTGGTAACCCTGAAAGCAGTGTGCGGACCAGGGGACACGCCCGAGCCGGTAATCACCATCATGTTGCCGGACGAAGATTGAAAGCTGGTCGGTTGACGCCGTGGTCTCCAGGCGCGGCCACGGCATGAGCCGACAGGCTAGAAACCAAGAAGGGAGCTATCAAATGGACGCGCAGACCAGCATTGATCTTGGCGAACCGAAACAAAACGGATTCGACTATCCTGTGCCCCTAACTGAGAAGTACCAACCTCGAAAGATCGGGGACTTCATTGGATTGGAAGGCCCGAAGCGGCTGTTTGGAAATCTTCTGAAATCGCCGCGCCCGGTGGCCATCCTGCTCGTCGGTCCACCAGGCTCAGGCAAGACAAGCATGGCGATGGCCTTTGCTGAGGAACTGCCAGGGACTCTCCACCATATCAGCAGTCAGAAATGCGATGTGGCGGCCCTCGACCGGCTGAACGAAACTCTCTGCTATTGCCCGGCACGCGGGAAGTTTCACATCGTGAAGGTGGACGAGGCAGACGAAATGACGGATAAGGCGCAACTCCAATTACTCTCCCGGCTTGACGGCACCGCGAGTCTCAAGCCGAAATTCGGGGGTGGCTGGGAGCGCGGGACACCGCTGCCGGTGATCTGGATTTTCACCTGTAATGGCCGGGGCGAGGACGGGGCGGCCCCACCGAGCACCTTCGAGCCGCGCTTCCTGAGCCGCTGCCTGGTAGTCGCCTGCGGAAAGCCCAAAGTCGCCGAGATTGCCCAGTTCTTGCGGCACATTTGGGCACTGGAAGGCGGGAACACATCGGATGACCCTTCACCCCTTGCGGAAGGCTGCGACGGCATCAGGGACGCGCTCACCAAACTCGAAGTCGCCCTCTGCACGGGCATCCTGCCATCACGGTCGGTTGAGGGGAGGGCACCGGCCCAGAGACCGGACTGCTCGGGGAGAGTCCGCTATCTTGCGCCCGGCCAGCCCGACCCTGACCCGAGGGAATGGCAATTTCGTAAGCTGAGCAAGAAGGGCAGCCGCGTCTTTGTACGGCACCCGGCAGTCTGTTCGTGATAAAGTTCAAGAAGGCGAAAGTAAGGCGAAACAATGATTACGACTTCCAATTTTGCCAGGAGCGGGAAGCATCCAGATGCCGTGGCGATCAGCCAGGGTGTGCCCAGGTTCTACCGAGGTAAACGGTACATGCCCATTGCTCCCCCTCGGTGGCTATTGAAAGCGAAAGACCCTGAACTATTCGACCGGGAGTACCGCAAGCAGCTTGATTCGCTCGACGCCAAGCAAGTTGCTGAGGACCTCGGCCCCAGTGCCATCATTCTTTGTTGGGAGTCGTTTAATGTGCGTTGCCATCGGCGCCTAGTAGCGGAATGGCTGGAAGAAAAACTCGGCATTGTCGTGCCCGAGCTGGAGCATGAGCGGGCAGAATCACTGCCCTTCAATGAGCAGCCGTCGAAGTGGGACACCAATCCCGCCACGCCGCAGTTGCCGATGAAGTTTTGAAATACGGCGGTCGTCTAAAAGTAGGACGCCGGTCCCTGTGATCGGAAACTCTGGTTCATATCCAGACCGCCGGACCAATCGAAATCCCGTGTTGACGGAAACGTTGCGTCGTTCCTGAAATAGAAGTCACTCTGAAGAGTAGGACACGAGATCAGCCATGGACTTGAGTGACGAGCAGCTTTGGGAGACATGCCTGAAGCTGCCCACCGATTTCGAGGCATGCGGGCGGCGCAAGTGGCCGGGCCGGCGGGAAGCCCGCCCCGACTGCGCCACTTGCTGCTGGTTCGCGGAGGCTTTCCACCTCTCCAACAACGTGCGCTCTCTGGCGCACTGGCGGCGGATTTAGCCCGCCATACGCCCCATAATTTCAATGAACGATGGCGGCGTAAAGCCGGCGCTACAACTTTTTTTCGTCAGCCTGCTTTCCGTGTTCAGCATCTGGGTTTGAGCGTCACTCGGCCATCTCGACGCAAGAGCGCCATGACGGATTATGACGGCTGAGAGTCGGGCCTTTTCCGTTTGTCTTCAAGCATCCGAGCCTCTTGATCGTCCGAAAATCTTCGCCACTTTCCCTTCCGCGCGCTGACCATCCGGTGAATCGTGACGTAATTGAGCTTGTCGATATCGTGTTCATTGTGACTCTGGAGGTCGGGCGAATCGGTGAGCTGCTTCAGTTCATCCAGCGTACGTTTCTGGTAATCGGGATCGTTGAGATTTGGCTTATCCTTGGAGTGCTTTATCTCTCTCCATCGCGGTAGGTATGTGTCCCACAGTCGCGTCGTGAGAAAGTCGCCGTCTTCGGGCGGCCACGATCCGAAATTGAACAATCCCTGCGCCCTTATGTGCTCGGGTTGGATGGAATAGTATTCGTCGAGCTTGCGCAGATCGTCCTTGAGTTCCGTTGCATTAACGAATGTCTGGCGCGGCGCGGCAACGCCATCGGGAAGAGGGCGCGTGTTAAGGAACAAAGGGGCAACCTGTGCGTGGAAATTATCCTTCGAGGTGAAAACGTCACAGAACGGTAAGTAGTAAAGGTAGGCTAGATCAACTTGATGGCTGGGCTTTACGTTCCTGAGCAGTTGGGTTGGCAGGACGAGGCAGAAGAAGATATTGATCGTGAGCATGAAGATGAAATAGGGAACGTGTTGCCGGAGCGGGGGCCTCCGCCGCGTTATCCAGTCGTTGCGCACATACTCAGTGGCCTCGGGAACGCCAAGAAGCGCAAGGCCGAATCCGATCAGCCATTCCGGGTCCATGCAGTCGACGATGGCGTCGGCAAGCATCTTGGCGTCGTCCAGCGTCCTTGGCTTCCGCCAGTGGCCAAGCTCGGCCATCACGGATTTGACCATTACGTTGAAATCAACGCGGGCGAGCATCCGGCGCCATTCCTTCGCGACGTTGCGTTCGATCTCAAGAAACTCCCTTTGGGTCCATCGTTCGAAAGCTTCCGCCTCGGGGCTTCGACGGAAGACCATGCCCTTCTTATCGCCGAGCTGGACGGGTTCGCCTCCGGCCCGGTGGATGCGTCCGAGGGCGTTTCTGAGATCGAACTGTCGGCTTAATTCGGCCGCTAGGATCGTCATGTGGTGGACGTTGGGAGTGGACTGCATATCGGGAGTCCGGTCGGCAAGGGAGCCCACAAGCTGCTCCGGCGTGCTGCGGCTGCGCATGGATTTTTCGAGATCGGCAAGGCATTCGACGTAAAACAGAGGCGTAATGTTCGACATGTAGAAATTGTCGAGAAGGACGGCCTCGTCGAGATTAAGGCTTTCGAGTGCCGATTTGTCGAAGATCAGCGAGGGGCCTGCGGGCATAGGAAAAAGGATACGCCTTTTGGGGGCGCATTTGCAGCCCTTCCTAAAATTACAGAAAGAACCTCGCCACCATTTCTGATAACGGGCAGCGACATGGCATGCAAACGACTGATCGAGTTCGGTAGGGAGGATGTGCCGCAGGGGCTCGATCATGGAATCCGTGGGTGTCTCCCTTCTCTCAGTCATAAAATCGGATTCGAAAGTGTCAATAGGCGGTGAAACCGTATGCAGCAAGGAATCTGTAAGCTCTGCCTTCAGTCGAAGGATCTCTTGGACAGCCACTTCATCCCGGCTGCGATGTATAAATACATTCGGGCTCCTTCTCTCAAAAATCCCAATCCGTCAGTCGTGGGCCGGGAGCGAACGATCAGGACTTCGAAGCAAGTAACAGATTATCTGCTATGTGCTGGATGTGAGGACTTGTTCAATAAGAACGGCGAGAAGGAAGTCCTCAAATGGGTCTTCAACGGAAACAACTTCCCCCTCGCTGACCGCCTCGCCGTAGCACATCCTCATCACCAGTTTGGCGAGAACGTTGCCTTTTCGGCGGCTGACATTGGCATCGATACGGATAAGTTCGGCTATTTTGCTCTGAGTGTGATTTGGCGTGGCGCCGTCCACGAGTGGGACACCCCTTGGGGCAAATCTACCGTACTGGACCTTAATCAGGCCGAGGACCCGATTCGGCGATTCCTGTTGGAGCAGACCGGCTTTCCGGACGAGGTCGCGATCGTAATGTCTGTCTGCACCGACATTTATTCGAGAGGCGCCTTCTTCATGCCTTCTCGCGTGTTGAATTTTCAGGGTACATGCTTCGCCTTTCTGACGGTGGGCCTGCATTTGATGGTGTTCATTGGTCCTGAAACGAAAACTATACGCGAAATGTGCTGCGTGCGGTCA
>JBEKDV010000521.1:0-5003 GCA_050014175.1 Candidatus Solibacter sp.
ACAAGTCACACGGCACGCGGCGGCAAACGCAGAATCTGCTGTAAGTTCCTTTGTGTCAGGCGTTTAGCGCCGACTGCTAGATTCTTGTGGTCCGGCCTCGCAACAGTGACAAAGTAACGCCTTCCCAAGCGGCGCCCACCACTCTGAAATGTCAGCCCGCTCGCCTGCTTGCTGCTTGCTCGATCAGCGCCATATAAGAGGACGGGAACGCTACCGATATTTCGTAGATATCGCCCGCGGGATGGGCGACGCGTGCGCCCATCGCCCACTGTACGATAACCCCTTAACCGGCACGACCCCTTTTTCGGAGTGCCCGACACATCCAGAACACCCGACTGAATCGTCACGCCACCTCGATCTCGACGAGGAGCCCGCCGCTTACGTCATTGCCGTCAGGCAGCTCTGGGACCTACCAGCAGATCCTTGATGATCTTGCCGATCTCCATGAATTGGTCCAGTCCGGCAGGCTTGGTGATGAATTGGGCAATCCCGAGTTCCTTGAGCAAAGCCGGGGACCGGGAAGAACTCCACACGCACACGGGAACCCTATCGAGGTGTCTGGCGCTTCGGATCTCGCGCAAGATGTCTGCGCCGGTGTACTTGAACACGTTCAAGTCCAACAGGATCAGGTTTGGAATTGCCGCATCCGCATAGGCTCCCTGCCTACGGACGAACGCGAGGGCCTCGGTCCCGCTCAACAAGTGAACCAGTTCAAACTGGAGATCTTGCTTCTTCAGCGCCCGATCGAGAAGGAAGACATCCGAGCCGTTGTGTTCAATGACAAGAATCCTGGCTGCGGGAACAACCGATGCGTGTTTCACGCTCACTCCCCATTGGACGGCGCACCCCAACAGAGATGACGCCCTCGCCATTGCCATTGCACGAGAGTGGCCATAATTAGAAACCCTTGCTATTTGAAGGCTGAGGGCAGTGGGCCAGCGTGGGGTTAGCCGAACGTCACCGGAGCCGAGATGCAAAAGATGCGTCTGAAAATGCGAAATCTGCCGAGCCGGGATCTGCAAATGCCGGTCCTACAGCAGTCTGTTCTCGGGCACCGCCGCGAAACGAGCAGCGCGGTCACGACTGCCCGGCGGACTTGGCATTCGATTCCAAGTTCTTGCGCTTTCTGTGCGCGAGCAACGGATGTAAAAGGCTTCAAGTCCCTACCGGAGTTGGATAGGGAATGAATAACGGGGCAGCTCGGAAACTGGTGCCGCTGGCCGTGAAACGGGGTTTTCGTACACTGGCCCGCCAAGGGCGAATAGGGCGAGATCCCGAGTGTTTGAATCCGCGACCCAAACCGGAGACGGGGTTGTGGGACGCCGCATCTGCGGGCGCCTTCGAGTTGGCAGCATCACTACCGATATCAGGTCATAACGCCATACGAAGCCGATTCCTGGCGAGCCGCCCAGATCACCGTCCCGACCCACTTTCCGAGTGCCGACCATGCTGGAGCTGCTGGCGCCCGGGGCACCAAGGAACACTGTGATACTCTTTTTCGTGATGCGACGAGAGTGCGCCAGATGACCAGGGCCGATCTGACCGAAGAGGTTTACCGAGCCATTGGGATGCCCCTGAAGGAATCCGACCTCATCGTCCGCGCCATATTTGACAGCGTCGTCCGCGCCCTGCGATCCGGGGACAAAGTTGAGATCCGCGGATTCGGAAGCTTCCACACGCGCCAAAGACGAGCGCGCATCGGACGCAACCCAAAAACTGGCGCCCGAGTCCAAGTGCCAACGAAGAAGATTCCCTTCTTCAAACCGAGCAAGGAACTTCGCGAACTGGTTGAGAGCATCGGCAATACGGAGTGATCGATGGCGCCCGGCCAAACTTGACCCACTTGCCAGGTTCCCGCGCGTGGCTTCTGCTTTCCGGTAATCTGTTTGTAGACATCCAGGTTTCCCTTTTTTGGAACTCGGTGTTTAGGGATCGCGCTAGGTGGCCCCTGACGCGGTCCCGATTCCGTCCTACAGGAAACTCTGCCCGTGTCCGTCAACGAGCGCGCCATGTCGGCGGCGTTGAACGAACTCCATGCGCTCCTCCATCTTCTCGGGCGCCACCACCACCAGATGGACCAGGGTGCGGTCCTTAGTCAATCGAAAAACCGTCCTAGCGGCTGAGTATCTTGGAGCATCTTGCTCCACGCCGAGCAAGGAGCATGATGAGTTAAGTCGTGTTTACGGTGTGGCATAGAGAGAATGGCGCCGTTTCCAGACGCCGTGAAAACATAAGTATTTTGGAGCACGGCGCTTGCCCGCAAGGGACATTATCGGGCAACCGCTAGCGCCTGGTCGCGAATCTCATCGACCAGTTTCCGCGCGCGGGTGAGGCGTTCAGTTTCCGGCTCGCATGTAGAGTTTAAGGCGCGGTCACTGGGAAGCAGTCGGCTAGATTTTGGGAGCGTAGTAACCCTTGCGGACGTGCACGACGAGGTTCTTCCGGCCCTTTACGCGCAGATCGACCGTATGGAAGAGGCCATCGGTCTTGAGCGGTTCGGGCCGGTACGAGATGTTGTACTGGTGCCGAAGTTCGTTGGCGATGTTCTCAAAGGACTGCTCCAGGTCCTCGACCTTGAAGGGGAAGAACGCCCGCCCGCCGGTTTCGGCGGTGAAGTATCTCAGCACCTTATCACCGTCGCTTTCGATCTTGCTGGTGTTGGTTGAGATGGCGTAGAGTACAACGTCCGCCTTCTGCGCCATTACAAGCGCCTGATCGCGCGTGTAGTAGCTCTGATTATCGTCCCCATCGCTGAGGATGACGATGGCGCGGCGGAACTTGTGCTTCGGCTGGTCCTGGGACAGTTTGTCCCGGCAGGCGAAAAAAATGGCGTCGTAGAGCGCTGTGCCGCCGCCTGGACGTAGGCTGCGAATCGCGGTGCTGAGTTTTTCGGGGTCTCCGATGAGGTCGGACACCAACTCCGGATTAGTATCGAAGCTGACCACCATGGCCTTGTCCTGGTTGGAGTGGATCACGCCACTAACAAAGGAGATGGCGGCTTCTTGCTCGAATCTGAAGCGGTCGCGGACACTGTTGCTGGTGTCGATCAGGATACCAAGGCGCAACGGCAAATCCGTTTCCGCGTTGAACTCAAGGAGGTTCTGTGGTTTCTTGCTTTCGATGACTTCGAAGTCGCCCTTGGTGAGGTCGGTGACGAACCGACCCCTGCGATCGGTTACCGTAAACAGCAAGTTCACACGGGTCACGTCCACCGTGATGATCGCAGGTTCGTCAGCCTTAACTTGCGGTTGCTGTCGCTGCTTCGGCTCCGGGGGTGCCTGCTCGACAGCCCACAGGCCGAGACCAAACATACCGACCACGACAAACGACACTCCGATTCTCATGGTGCACTGATTATACCGAACGCGTCCGCGCGGCCCGCGGCTATTGACCTTCGGCTAGTGAGGTGATGAGGGAATAGGGAAATACTGACGGCTCGGGTGTCCGGATATGCCCATGCGCAGAGCACTGTGTTTAACAGCGTGCCGATACCTCAGCCGCCGAATCTCCCGAGTCAGGGCTTTTCAGTGCTGCGGTACAGCCGCTGATCGGAACGCGGGGGCACCGTGTCGGAGTAAAGGCATCATAGCACCCTCACACCAACTGATGGCCGGCGCGGCATAGGGAACGAGTCCCGGGTACTCGGAAACTACCCGGTGGGCGGCTTGCCATCGGAATAGTTACCGATATTTGCCGATATCGTGGCGGTGCACCTCGCCTGTATGCGTCCGGGCTTTCGGTCGCTACAATTCAACGGTATGCCGCTCACGGTCTTCGATATCACTGGTCTCCCTGGCCATCGGCGCGAGCGTATCGAAGCTGCCGTCGTTGCCGGCGGCAAACACGTCAGCGCCCCCCACGAAGCCTGGATCGCGAGCGACCCGTTCAAGGGCGGATTCCGCGTTCTCATCACGGGCCCGCGCGGCTTCGAGCGGATTGTGGTATTCGCGATAGATGACGACACTGTCATGATCGCGGAACGGGTTCGGGAGACGTTGGACGAGTAGGCTGTCATCACCTCGAAAACCGTTGATCGACAGACCACATCCTACCAAAAGGGTGTTGGACGGCCAGGCGACGCGAGACTTCCTGGGACTGATCCGTTGACACTTCCTCGAAGGCCGTTTCGGGACAGCTTCCCGCCAACCGATTCAGCCGGAATACGGTTGAGCCCGGATCGTCCCACATTGCAGTCGAAAAGGTGTAAGCTCGGAATCTACCGGCTCGGTTTTGGCCCCAACAATGCAAATGCTGTTTGGGAACGCTTTTCAAAGAGAAGCGGGGAGGCAAGCGATGGCGGAAACAGTCGCTTCGATTCTGAAGAAGAAGGGTGATGCCATCTGGTCGGTGGAGCCCACCGCCACCGTCTATGCGGCTATCGCCATGATGGCCGAAAAATCCGTGGGCGCTCTTCTGGTTGTGTCCGATGGCAAGCTTGTGGGGATCATCTCCGAGCGGGACTACGCCCGCAAGGTCGTTCTGCAGCGAAGATCCTCCAGCGACACACTCGTTCACGAAATTATGACCGGCTCGGTCATCACCGTTACTCCCGATCACTCCGTCGAGAACTGCATGAGGATGATCACCGAGCATCGCGTTCGCCATCTGCCTGTGCTCGCCGGGGACAAACTTCTGGGTGTGATTTCAATCGGCGACCTGGTCAACGCGATTATCACCGAGCAGGCGGAGACCATCGGCCACCTGCACACCTACATATCGGGCAGGTAAGCTCCGCAATGGACCATAGCCAATGACGGGCTGAAGGTCTCGGTCACCACAGCGGGGTGTGAAGAGCATGATGTCGCAATGAACCTTGAGCGCGACCAGCTCGGCCCGGCGCAAGCCGCATCCAACCAGAATCGCCAGAATCGCGCTGTCCCAACCCCACCGGCTGTGCGACCGCTGGAGCAGCGGAGGACCAGCGGAGGAAACGGCGGAGTGGATGGCAGTAACACGGGCCCGCTCGGCATCTCAGCCCGGGGCGGGTGCCGATAGCTCGACCC
>JBEKDV010000522.1:0-4999 GCA_050014175.1 Candidatus Solibacter sp.
CGTCGTCAAAGTCGTGCACGAGAAGTTTGGCGTGCAGAAAGGCTTCATGACCACCATCCACAGCTACACCAACGATCAGAAGATCCTCGACTTCCCCCACAAGGATCTCCGCCGTGCCCGCGCCGGCGCGCTCAACATGATCCCCACCACCACCGGCGCCGCTAAGGCCATCGGACTTGTGCTGCCTACACTCAAGGGCAAATTGGACGGTTACTCGATGCGCGTCCCCACCCCGGACGTCTCGGTCGTCGATCTCGTCGCCGTCCTCAACAACCCCGCCACCAGCGAGGCCGTCAACGCCGCCCTGAAAGCCGCGGCCGAAGGCGAACTCAAGGGCATCCTGGCCTACACCGAAGATCCCGTCGTCTCTACCGATATGCTGCGCAACTCCAACAGCAGCATCGTCGATTCGCTGTTGACCAAAGTGCTCGACGGTAACCTGTTGAAGGTGGTCGCCTGGTACGACAACGAGTGGGGCTACTCCTGCCGCGTCGTCGACCTGGTCGCCTTCCTCGTCGCCAAGGGCCTCTAATCCAACCACGGGGACAGGTGGACCCAAGAGGGTACCCCGCCTGTCCCCGCATTCTCCCGCGCATTGCGTCCTGCTCCCGCTGTACAGTAAACCTTGGGGAAAAAACACCGCAGCCTGGAGAATGCGCCGCCGCCGAAGCCGCGCCCATCTCCCGCCCAGTGGATACAAAAGCACGCGACCCTCGTCTTCGTGGGCCTGCTCGCTCTCGCTTCCCTGCGCGTCGTCGCGACTTACTCCGTCTTCAATCACACCCTCGACGAGCCGGCCCACATTGCCTGCGGCATGCAGTGGCTCGACCAGGGCGTCTATACTTACGAGTCCCAGCACCCGCCGCTGGCCCGCGTGGCCGCGGCTCTCGGGCCATTCTTACTGGGCCGCCGCACCACCAACCTCCCGGACAAATACCAGGAAGGCGCCGCCATACTTTACGGCGACGGGCACTACGAGCGCAATCTGACTCTCTCCCGCCTGGCCATTCTTCCCTTCTTCTGGATCGCCTGCTTCGTCCTCTACGCGGCGGCTAAATCCGGACTGGGCGAGCCGGTGGCCCTGGTCGCCGTGTTCCTGTTTTCCTTTCTCCCGCCCGTCCTCGCGCATGCCGGCCTGGCGACCACCGACATGCCGCTCACCGCCATGCTGGCCGCCAGTTTCGTCACCGGCCTGATGTGGCTCGAGCAGCCTTGCACCCGGCGCAGCGCCCTGTTCGGCGCTTGTACCGGCCTCGCCATTCTCTCCAAGTTCTCCATCTTTGTCTTCCTCCCTGCGGCCGCCGTCGCCGCGCTGCTCTGCTATCTGGCCGCCGCCCGGCCCGCCTGGCGCGCTCTCCCCGGCGGCATCCAGCGGGGGTTCCTGCCTTTGCTCTTCGCCGTTGCGGCCGCGCTCATGGTCATTTGGGCCGGTTACCGCTTCTCCATCGGCAAGGTGGATTTCGCCGGCCTGACGCTGCCGTTCCCGGAGCTGTTCGACGGCATCCGCACCGTCATCGCGCACAATGCAACCGGGCATCCCGCCTATCTGCTGGGCGAACGCAGCCAGTTCGGCTGGTGGTATTACTATCCCGTCGTCCTCGCCGTCAAGACCCCGCTCCCGTTCCTCGCTCTGCTCTTCATCGGTATCGCCGTCTCGCTTAGTAAGTCCAATCGCGCACGGGCCGCGTACTGGCTGCCCATGGCCTTCTCGCTGGGTATCTTCTTCGTCTCGTTCGTCAGCCATATCAACATCGGCGTCCGGCACATTCTTCCCGTCTATCTCGGATTTTCCATCACCGCCGCCATCGGCGCCGTCTGGCTCTACCAGCGATCCGCCGGCGCGCGTTGGGCGCTATGGATCCTCGGCGCGCTCCTCGTCTGGCACGCCGCTGGTTCCCTCATCAGCCACCCCGACTACATTCCTTATACGAACTTATTGGCCGGCAACTCCCCCGAGAAGATTCTGGTGGATTCCGATCTCGACTGGGGTCAGGATATGAATCGCCTCGGCAAGCGCCTCCGCGAATTGGGCGTGCGGCAAGTCGCCTTCAATCCCTTGATCGTCGGCTACCTGGAGGAGTACCACGGATTTCCGCCCATCACCCTGATGCAGCCCACCCGCCCCTCGCCGGGCTGGAATGCGGCCAGCCTCACCGTCATGCTGGCCGGCCGACTTGGCCTGGGCGACCAGTTTCCCAAAGCCAAACTGTGGACCACCGGCGTCCCGCCTACCGAACGCGTGGGTAAGACCACTTACTTGTGGTACATTGCAAACCCGGACGATTACCGCCGCAAACCATAACTCCCCCGCCCTCCCGTTCGGCCCTGTAGAATGGATGACCGGGGGGATTCCATTGCCGCAAGCCAAAGCCAGTCCGAAAACTTATGACGTGATCGTGGTCGGCTCCGGCGCCGGCGGCGGCATCGCCGCCCATGTGCTCACGCTCTCTGGCGCCAAGGTCTGCATGCTGGAAGCCGGAGGCGATTACAACACCGCCCGGCAGAGCGGCATGTTCAAGTGGAACTACGACGCTCCCCACCGCGCCGCCGGCACCAAAGAGAAGCCTTTCGGCTACTACGACGCCACCCTGGTGGGCGGCTGGCAGGTCCCCGGCGAACCCTATACCACCGGTCCCGGCAGCGAATTCATGTGGTATCGCGCCCGCATGCTGGGCGGCCGCACCAACCACTATGGCCGCATCTCCCTCCGCATGGGTCCCTACGATTTCAAGCCCTACAGCCGCGATGGCAAAGGCTTCGACTGGCCCGTCACCTACGACGACCTGGCGCCCTACTACGACAAGGCCGAAGAGCTGATCGGCGTCTTCGGCAGCCAGGAAGGCCTGGAAAACACTCCCGACGGGCGCTTCCAGCCCGCGCCCGCGCCGCGCGCCCACGAGCGCATCATTAAGAAGGTCTCCGACAAGCTCAAGATTCCCTGCATCCCCTCGCGCCTCGCCATCCTCACCCGCCCGCTCCACGGCCGCCCCGCCTGCCACTACTGCGCCGAGTGCGGGCGCGCCTGCGCGGTCAACGCCAACTTCGCTTCCCCCGGCGTCCACATCGCGCCCGCCCTGAAGACCGGGAACCTGGAAGTCCGCACTGGCGCCATGTGCCGCGAAGTGATGGTCGCTCCCGATGGCCGCGCCTCCGGCGTCTCCTACATCGATACCAAGATGCGCCGCGAGGTCACTGTCAACGCGCGCGTGGTGGTGCTCGCCGCCAGTTGCTGCGAAACCGCGCGCATCATGCTCAATTCCAAATCCAGCCTGTTCCCCAACGGCATCGCCAACTCCACCGGCCTGGTCGGCAAGTACATCATGGACACCGTGGGCTCCTCGGTCAGCGGCTACCTGCCCATCCTCGAAGATCTCCCGCCGGCCAATGACGATGGCGTGGGCGGCATGCACATGTACATGCCGTGGTGGCTCTACCAGGAGCAGAAGGCCGGCAAAATGCCCTTCTCGCGCGGCTATCACATCGAACTCGGCGGCGGACGCGGCATGCCCGGCGCCGGCATTCTCGGCGGATCGCACCACATCCTCGGCGGCGGATACGGCAAGGACTTCAAGCGCGACGTGCGCAAAATGTACGGCGCCAACGTGCATTTCTCCGGACGCGGCGAGATGATCCCCAACGAGCAGAGCTACTGCGAAATCGACCCCAACGTGGTCGATCAGTGGGGCATCCCCGTGCTGCGCTTCCATTTCAAATGGAGCCAGGACGAAATCCTGCAAGCCAAACACATGCAGGACACGTTCCAGGAAATCATCACCGCCGCCGGCGGCAGAGTTACCTCGGTGGGCGGCATCTCCCGCGGCGGCGAGATCATCCACGAGGTGGGCGCCACCAAGATGGGCGACGATCCCAAAACCAGCGTGCTCAACCAGTGGTGCCAGGCGTGGGACTGCAAAAACCTGTTCATCACCGACGCCGCCCCCTTCGCCAGCAACGCCGATAAGAACCCGACGCTCTCCATCACCGCGCTGGGCTGGCGCACTAGCGACTACATCGCCGGCGAGATCAAGAAACGGAATCTCTAGGAGCAAGCCATGGACGTCACCCGCCGCAATCTCATCCAAATCCTGGGCATCGCGCCCGCCGCCGCGGCCGCGCAGACGCAAGCCGAGCACAACCACACCGCGCCTCCCGCGCCCGCCAAGAAGGCGTATCAGCGGAAGGTGTTCGACGATCACCAGTGGCGTACCGTGCAGGTGCTCTGCGACCTCATCATCCCCGCCGACGAGCACTCCGGCAGCGCCACCGCCGCCGGCGTCCCCGAGTTCATCGACGACTGGCTCGACTTCCGCGCGCGCGAGGATGGCAATCAGAACCTCGCCGCCGGCATACTCGGCGGACTCGCCTGGCTCGACCTGGAAGCGGCGCGCCTTTTTCAGAAGGATTTCGCCGCCGCCGCTCCGGCCCACCAGGCGCAGATTCTCTACCGCATCGCCTGGCCCGCCCGTTCCGCCGACGCCGACCGCCGCTGGGCCAATTTCTTCACCCATTTCCGCGATCTCACCGTCAGCGGCTTTTTCTCCAGCAAGATGGGCGTCAGTGACCTGCCCTATCTCGGCAACAAGGTCCTGGCCGAATGGAAGGGCTGCGACCCGAAGGTCTGGGCCGTCATCGAAGAGCGCATGAAGAACGGATATAAAGGAGTCGGCGGCGAAGTCAAACCCTGGACGGAATAGGTTAATTCCGTGATCGGGACTTCACGAGACTGATCCATAGGGACGGCGATTGGGGCCACTTTCCGCTAACGGCGTCACGACCGGGTGCATTCAATAGTAGAGTCAAGTGTCAAGTGGTGGATGAGATTGAGCTTGATGGTGCCGACTGGAGTGCTGCGGACGACTTCTACACCACGTGTTTCGCGGCGGTAGGCGCGCCACGGCTGAAGACGACTGCGCCTGGGCTTTGTTCGTGTCGTGGAGCGGCTCGCACGCAAACATAGTTGACGTCCTTGTACCGTATCGGCACGTCATCGACACAAAAG
>JBEKDV010000523.1:0-4992 GCA_050014175.1 Candidatus Solibacter sp.
TCTCCAGCGTCAGGTTCCAGTTATAGCTGGACGGCACCAGGAACTTCGTGCTTGGGTCATACTGCGCCACTGTGACCGGCAGCGGGAATACGAAATTACTCGACACCGGGAGCTGGAACGGCGGGTGCGACGTCAATCCGAGGTAAGGGTTGCTGAACGGCCCCACCGGTGTAGTAAGGGCTAACGAAGGGCTGAAGGGATTGATAGTTACCTGGTACTGCCCTAACTGGGAGATGACGCGCGAATCATAGAAGACGCCAAAACCGCCCCGCAAGCTGGTGTTTCCCTTTCCGGTGGGATTGTAGGCAAAGCCGAATCTGGGTCCGAAGTCCCGGTAGTCTCCCTTGACGCCGTGCGACGGAAAGCCAGAGTCGCCAGGGAACAACAGTCCCGGAGGGGCGTTGACATAAACCTGTGATGTCTGTCCCGCCTGGTATGCCGCCGGTTCGAACACCTCCATACGGCCGTGAATCTCGTTCCAGGGCGTGTAGGGCTCATAGCGCAACCCGAGGTTGAGCGTCAGTCGCTGGGTTACGTGGAACGTGTCCTGCGCGTACACATTGATGAAGATGTTGCGGTTGTTCTGGTACTGCCCACTGCCTTGCCCGAAGGTGCGGATTTGCCCGAGCAGAAAATCCGCCAGCGCGTAACCGGTCGCGTCGCCGCTAAACGAGAAGTTTCCGAAGCGCTGGTAATTGTTGGTAACGTCAAGCTGCGCGCGCTGAATGAATCCGCCAAAAGACAGCGAATGCCGTCCATGCACCCACGAAAGATCGTTGTTCCAAAAGTAATTGTTGCGGACGAAGGTGCCTAGCGGATGGTCGCCGAAGGAGAACAGTCCCGACACGGAGATGCTCTCAATCGCCTTGGCAACCCCCGTGGGCTGATACATGGTCACTCCGAGATCGTTGTAATCGGGACTGTTTGCGGCGGTAATTTGCATCCCGTACACGCGCGAAAACGTGAACCGGAAGTCATTCAACAAGGTAGGGCTGAACACGTGGATCTCCTGCACCAGTAAGTTCTGCGACCGGTTCGGCAGACCGTCCTTGTACGTAAGGATATTGCCATCGGCGTAAATAGGCGGATTATCGTACTGGTCCAGAAAATAACGGCCGGTCAGACGATCCTTAGCGGACAGCGAGTGATCGACCCGGAGGGTTTCCTCGTTAAAGTCCTGCAGAGCGAACGGCTGCGAATAGCGTGTCAGCCCGTTGGGAGTCGTAGCCGAGGGTAACAGCGTCACGGTCTTGAGAGCGGCAGGATCGAACCTGCTCACGGGAATCATGTCCCCGGGAAACGGGATTCCAGTGAGGGGATCCTTGATCGATATGGCGCGCCCCAAGGGATTGCCCAGGTTAGACGCGCTAAGCATAGCCGAAAAGTCGCCGTTTAGACTGGCTTGCGTTGGAACGTACGACTGGGCCGAGGACGATATATATCGGAATCGCGTGCCCTGGTAGCCAAAGAAGAAAAATGTCTTATCCTTGCCGTTGTACAGCTTGGGGACGCGCACAGGGCCGCCCAGCGTCCCCCCGAACTGGTTGCGCTTGATCACGTCCCGCGCCATGTTGGCCCAGTTACGGGCATTGAATTCTGAGTTGCGCACGAACTCGAATAGGTTGCCGTGAAATTCGTTGGTTCCCGACTTGGTCACGACATCGACGATAGCGCCGGAGTTCTGTCCATATTGCGCGCTGTAGTTGCTCGTCTGCACGCTGAATTCCTGCACCGAATCGGGCATAGGAAACGGCTGGTTAACATTCGTGTACTGATCCATGTTATCGCCGCCGTCCATTTGGTAGTTCACCGCCGTCTGCTTGCTGCCGTTAGTGGAAACCGTCACCGCTGCGGCCTCCCCGCCGACGCGCTGGTTGCCGAACGTGGACGATTGAAACGCTCCGTTATTAGGCGCCGAAACTGCGCCTGCCACCAGCGTTGTGAGCGTTGCCGCATTCCGCCCGTTCAATGGCAGTTCCAGCATGCGAGCCTGATCTACCACCTGCCGCAGCGTGCCCGTTGTCGTGTCGACCTGCGGCGGCGTAGCGCTAACCGTGACGGACTCGCTTGTGGACCCGATCGTGAGATCGGCATCGACAGTTAGAGTATGGTCTGCAAGTAACACGATGTCTTCGCGATTGTATTTCCGGAAGCCCGTCGCCTGCACCGATATCGTGTAGGTAGAGGGACGCAGCGACGAGATGACGTAGTAACCCTGACCATTGGTCGCGGAGGAACGGGGAAGATTCGTAAGGACTTCCGTCGCGGTCACCATCGCACTAGCGACTACGGCTCCCGAGGAGTCCTTAACCGTACCCACAATGGCGCTTAAACTCTGGGAAAAGCCAAAATGAGAAAACAATGCTATCCCCAGTGAGAACAAAACGATTTGTTTTATAGACATGTCCGCCACAATCCCCTTTCTTGGCCTTCCAGCCGGGCGAAGTGTACCACGAAAGGCCTATCTTGAAGCGGTTGAAGTGTATCTTTTTGTCCTGAACCTCCAGACAAAGTTAGATTTGCATGAGGATACCTAGGCGAACTTCAACAGCCTGTGGAAATCTCCTAGCGTCCCGCGCCGTACTTCGACCTCGGCCGCATCGTAGTAGGAAGAGCCCGTGTTGTTCACGAGGTACGAGCCGGCGTTGCCCACGGTCCTGTTGACATGACATGGAACATGTTCACGGGATAGTCGGTCCGGAGATGTCGCCGTCCTGAGGGGTTCTCTGTAGGTTAAATATACTTGACGGACCTGCGAGGACAGCTACCGCGGCGCTACCGATATGGCCGCATATCGTTCCCTTTTCAGCGTCCGCCCGACGACGCCGTTGTCCGGAGAGGGCGGGTCGCGATCATTGGTGGTATGGGCTGTTCACGACAGCTATCAGTGGCGTTGTCCGGACGATCTGGGGAGCAGCTGCCCCGGCATCGTGCTGAAGAGCTGATTTGAATGGCATTGGGGTCAGGCTGGCACGCCGTGAGGCACAGCCTTTTATCGGTGATTCCACAGCAAGACGGCGGAGCAGAGTTAATCTCGGACTGTTGTCTAATGGCCGCAACCGTCAGCGCATGTTTTTCCGCGCAATGCGGACCAGCCTTCACGCATGATGATCGGCACCATGATGAGGCCTGCGACCGGGTCGGCCCACCACCAGCCCAGCCAGAGATTAAGCGCCAGGCCGCCTAGGACAATCGCCGCCAGATACATGCAAAAGTCGGCCTGCTTTGCGTCTGCGTGGAGGGCCGCGCTGTCGAGCTGTCGCGCAACGTCCCGCTTTGCGCGCGCGAGTAAGGGCATCACCACCAGTGCCGCGATCGCCACGGCGATGCCCGCGATACTGTGCTCCGGCGCTTTCCGGGAAATCAGGGCGTGCAGCGAATCATAGGTGATGTACAGGGAGAGCACAATGAAGCAACTGCCAACGATCCGCAGCGCGATCCGCTCCGCAGCAGCGCGTTTCTGTTCGTCAGCGTCATGATGCAGGCGCCAGAGCAGGGCGGCACCACTCACAACCTCGATCAGGCTGTCGAGACCGAAGCCGACCAGGGCGACACTGCCCGCCAGTAAGCCGGTAATCAGCGCCGCTAGCCCTTCGAGGGTGTTCCAGGCGATGGTGTAGTACTCCAGCCTTTGGCCGCGTCTGGCTAATTCGCCGCGATTCATAGTGGCTGAAGGGCTCACAGATCTTAATTCTCCCATCATCCGTTGCTCTTCTTGGGTTGCTTACAGGTGTAGCAGCAGCGGGCAGTCCGCAAGCCTGCGGAATCAGTTTGCGTTGAACGGTTTTGCCGTATCCAACCGCGTTTCCCAGGTGGCTCAGCCTCGGTCCAGCGCCGTCACAGACTGCCCCCGGCCACAGGTTCCGGTGCGCTCGATCAGCCCGGTCATATGCTCCGTCCTGCCGGCGAAACGCCGGACGAAACCGCGTTCGACGGCATGCTGGAAACTCGACATTACTTCTCGGATGCGCGCTCGGGTTCGGGAACTGCGATTCCAAGGGCTTCCGCAACGCCACGGCCATAAGCAGGATCGGCTTTGGTGAAGTGTTCAATCTGGAGCCTCGCGATGCGCTCCGGGATGCCCTTCATGTGACCTGCGAGGTTACTGATGAGCGCTTTCTTTTCCGCCAAAGTCATGAGGCGGAAGAGGTCGCCGGCCTGCTTGTAATCGTCATTCCCTTCTCTGTGGTCATACCGGTTGACGTCGCCGGATACCTTGTAGGGGAGTTCGCGGTAGCGTGGGTCCTGAACGGCTCCGCCGAAGCTATTCGGCTCGTAGTTTGGACTGTCGCCACCGTTTTCGTCAGCGCGCATGAAGCCATCGCGGTTGTAGGTGTGCACGGGGCACTGGGGCCGGTTGACCGGGAGCGTCTCGAAATTGACGCCGAGACGGTAGCGATGGGCGTCGGGATAGCTGATTAGGCGGGCCTGCAGCATCTTATCCGGCGAATAACCCATGCCGGGGACGATGTTGACCGGCGAGAAAGCCGCCTGTTCGACTTCATTGAAATAGTTCTTCGGGTTGCGGTTCAGTTCCATGACGCCGACTTCGATGAGCGGGTAGTCTTTGTGCGGCCAAACCTTGGTGAGGTCGAACGGGTGGATGTGATAAGTCTCGGCTTCGGCCTCGGGCATGATCTGGATGGAGACGCGCCACTTGGGGAAGTCGCCGCGCTCGATGGCGGCGTGGAGATCGCGGGTGGCGTAATCGGGATCGGTTCCGGCGAGCTCCTCGGCCTGCTCCGCAGTCAGGTTCTTGATGCCCTGGAGAGTCAGGAAGTGCCACTTGCAATAGTAGCGTTCGCCCTTTGCATTGATCAGGCTAAAGGTGTGGCTGGAGAAGCCGTGCATGTGGCGGTAGCCATCTGGGGTGCCTCGGTCGGAGAAGAGAATTGTGACCTGGTGGAGCGATTCGGGGGAGAGGGACCAGAAATCCCACATGACCGTTGGCTCGCGCAGGTTCGTCGCGGGGATGCGCTTCTGGGAGTGGAT
>JBEKDV010000524.1:0-4986 GCA_050014175.1 Candidatus Solibacter sp.
CGCGGCCTCCCGGACCACCCTGCGCGTCCTGCGTGCCCGGTCCGCCGCGTCCTTGCCGTCCCGGAAAGTCGCCGTAGGCCCGCTGGCCATCGGCACCGCGATTGCCGCGCGCGCCGCGCCCGCCGCGGCCGATGCCGGGGGCGGCGGGCAGCGGCGACGTCGCCGGTGCGGTGGCCGCCGCTCCGCCACGTTCCGACAGCTTAGGCATATTGAGCACCCAATCCCTGGCGATGGCGCCGTCGCTGACTGTGACTTCTCCCTTGGCCGTCGTGAACTCGAACATGCTGACTTCGATCTGCCATACGCCCGGCGTGAGTTCCAACGTGTAGCGCCCGTTTTCGTCGGTAAACGCCGTCACCTTGGCCCCGCCTTGCAGCGCGGTCACCGTCGCCCCGGGCACAATCTGGTCGGCCGCCCGCACCTGCCCGCCGATTTGCGCCGCGCCCAGCAGCGATGGGCAGCAAACCATCAGGAGCAGGAGGGAAATCCACCGCGGAGAGTCCATCAAAATTGATTCCTTTTTCCCGCCGATAAGTTCCAGGGAATGTGACACGAAGGCGAATTTCGCGCGCGCTGGCGCCCAATCCGCCCCGAAATACCATTCTCGCTTGACCTGCGCTATGTCGATCAACGAGAATCAGCCTGTCGTGAGATTGCAATCATTCCTGATCGCCTGCCTGTGGGCCATCCCGGCCACCGCCGGTGAAGGCTTGTGGCCATACAACCAATTCCCCAAAGATAGCGTAAAACAGAAGCTCGGTTTTGAGGCCGATTCCGCGTTCCTGGATCGCCTCCGGCTGGCCTCCGTAAAACTGGCCGGCGGGTCGGGCTCTTTTGTCTCGCCGGCGGGCCTCCTGTTGACCACCCGCCAATTGGCGGCGGACTGCCTGTCCGGCCTGAGCACTCCACAGCACGATTACTTTCGCGACGGGTTCCAGGCAGCCACACAAACGGCGGAACTGCCGTGCCCCGGCATGGACGCGAGCGTTCTGTTGACCATCGAAGACGTCACCGAGCCCGTCAAAGCCGCCGGCGCCACGCTCGCCCTGCGCAACGCCGCCATCACCCGCATCGAGAAAGAGTGCGCCGCCAAATCCGGCCACGTCTGCTCCGTCGTCCGCCTGTTCTCCGGCGGGCGCTACGATCTCTACCAGTACCGCCGCTACAGCGACCTGCGCCTCGTCTTCGCTCCGGAGTACGCCATCGCCTTCTTCGGCCGCGAGCGCGACAGCATTTCCTACCTGCGCTACGGCCTCAATATCGCCTTTTTGCGCGCCTACGAGAACGGCAAACCGGCCGCCACTCCCCTCTACCTGAAGTGGAGCGCGGAAGGCGTCAAGGAGGGCGACCTGGTGTTCCTCGGCGGCAATCCCGGCCCCACCGGACGCCTCTCCACCGCCTCGCAACTCACCTTCCTGCGCGACACCGCGCTGCCCCTGCGCCTCACCCGCCTGCAACCGCGCGTCCAGCAGTTGAACGCCTTCGCCGCCTCTAGCGTTGACAACCTGCGCGCCGCCGAGAGCACCCTCAGCCGTCTGCTCACCGAGTACAAAACCGACGCCGGCAAACTGATCGGCCTGCGCGACGACCGGCTGGTGACGCGCAAGACCGCCTTCGAAGGCAAGATCCGCCGCGCCGTCGAGGGCAATGCCAAACTCGGTGTCGAAGCCGGCAAGGTGTGGGACGAGATCACCGCCGCCTACCGCAAGTGGAAGCCGCTCGATAAGCCGTACGAGATCCTGGAAGGAGAGCCTGCCCCCGGATCGCGCCTCTTCCGCATGGCCCGCCAGATCGTCCGCGGCGAACCACTCGACGATTCCGGCGACCCCATCAACGAGGCCATCGAAACCATGATGCTCACGCAGTATCTGACGGAATTGGTCGGCCTGGGCGAGAAGGAGGTACGGTTCAAGCCGATCCCCGCCGATGCCACGCCCGAGCAAGCCGCGAAAAAAACGGCGAAGGCCGACAGGCGCGAAGATGCCGAATCGGCCGGCTCGGGTGAGAAGGCGTTGCCGCTCAAAACAATCCTCGCCGGCGCCACTCCCGCGCAAGCCGCGGAAAAAATGGTCAAGGCCAGCAAATTGAAGGATGCCGCGGAGCGCAAGCGTCTGGCCGCCAATCGCGACGCCGCCCTCAAATCGGGCGATCCAATCATCGCCCTGGCGCAAGCCATCGATGCCCCCGCGATGCGCCTCCGCAAACAGCATGACGACATCATCGGCACCCTCGAAGTCTCCTCCACCGAAAAGATCGCCCAGTTCCGCCTCAAGTTGTTCGGCGCCGCCGATTATCCCGATGGCACCGGCACTCCCCGCGTCGAGTTCGGCACCGTCAAAGGCTATATCGACCGCGCCGCCGTACCTCAGCCTTACGCCGCCACCTTCAGCGGCCTCTACTACCGCAAGGACAACGAAGGCCCCTATCTGGTACCCCAGCGTTGGGTCGAGGCCCGCGAGATCCTCAATCCCGTGACGCCGCTCGATTTCGTGAGCACCGCCGATATCGGCGGCGGCGACTACGGCAGCGCCGCCATCAACCAGCGCGGCGAACTCGTCGGCGTCACCTTCGATGGCAATCTGGAAAGCCTCCCCGTGACTTACCTGTACAGCGACGACCAGGCGCGCGCCGTCCACGTCGATGTACGCGGCATCGTGGAGGCCCTCGATCGCGTGTATAAGGCGGCCGGCTTACTCAAAGAGTTAGGCGCGACGCCGGCGCGTGGAGGCTCGTAGCATCCCTTCAAACCCATAGGTGTTGTACCATCGCCGTAGCGGAAGGACACGTGTCATGAGACGACGATGGCCGGTGGCAACGGTATCTCTGGCCGCATTGGCAGCGGTGACGATCGCGGCCGACTCGGCCCGCCCAACGGTGAATTCCATCGGGATGACGCTGATCGAAATCCCCGCCGGCACCTTCCGGATGGGCGTGGACAGCATTCCCATCCCCGAGGAACTCACCAAAGGGCCCAACGGCGTGATCTACGATCGGCCCAGCAATCAGGGCGACTACGACGAAGCGCCGGTCCACCAGGTCACCATCACTCATCCCTTCCGCATCGCCGCCACCGAAACTACCATCCGGCAGTACCGCCAGTTCCGCCCGCAATATCGCGAGAATCCCTATTACGCTCCGTATGCCGCTGGAGTCAGTTGGAACGACGCCACCGCGTTCTGCGAGTGGCTCACCCGCAAAGAAGGCAAGCCCTACCGGCTGCCCACCGAAGCCGAATGGGAATACGCCTGCCGCGCCGGAACCCGCACGCTGTTCTCCTCCGGCGCACGGCCTCCCGCCCCCGAAACCGCCAACGCTTGGGGCGTGAAGAACATGCACACCGGCGTGGCGGAATGGGTTTTCGACTGGCATGGCCTCTATCCATCCGACGCCCAGACCGACCCCGTCGGCCCCGCCCACGGCATCGCCCGCGTGATCCGCGGTGGCGGCCTGGACTACAAGGCGGCGCCGAAAACCGATGGCGGCAAGCACCTGCCGGCCGAAATGCCCTACTACGCTCGCTCCGCCAATCGCGCCAGCATGGCCCCCGGGTTCGCCAGCCCCGAGCACCCGATCGGCTTCCGCGTGGTGCAGGCGGAGATGCCGAAGACCGCGCCGCTGCCCTACGCCAAGCCCTTCGTGCAGAGTGCCGTGCAGCAGACCGCCGCCGATTGGAAGCGCGGCCCCGACCCTGCCAGACCTTACTACCACACGCGTCCCATGTTCCCGAAACTCGGCGAGCGCAGCATGCGCGACGTGGGTTGGAAGATCGGCCTCGCGCCCGGGTTGGGCGTGGCGTATCACAATTCGGCCGTCGTCGTCTTGGACAACGGCGATCTGCTGGCCGCGTATTACAACACCCCCAAGGAAGAGAACGATCCCGATCAGACCGTCCTCACCATGCGCCTGCGCTACGGCGCCGAAGATTGGGACATGCCCGAACCGTGGCCCGATTTCGCCGATGCGGCCGATGCCGCGCCCGTGCTCTGGAACGATCGCGGCACGCTCTGGTATTTCTTCGGATCGCCGCGCCTCCTGGGCGGCCCGCCCTTCCAATACATGACGTCGCGCGACAACGGCGCCACCTGGAGCGCCGTGCAATTGCCCGTTTTCGAGGGCAAGGTGGGCAACTTCACGCCGCAGCCCATCAACAGCGTCGTGCGCGCTGCCGATGGCGAAATCTTTCTCCCCGTCGATGCCAAGGGCAGCACCTCCGTCCTCTTCGCCACGCGCAACGACGGCAAAACGTGGTTCGATACCGGCGGCCGCACCGGTGGCCGCCACACCACCGTGGTGATCGGCAAGGATGGCTCGTTGATCGGTTTTGGCGGCAAGAATTCCGCCATCGAGGGTTTCATGCCCGTGTCGGTCAGTACCGACGGCGGCAAGACGTACCAGCAGCGCAAGACTCCGTTCCAGCCGCTGGGCAGCGGCCAACGCCCTAGCGTGATTCGCCTGGCGTCCGGGCGGCTCTTCTTCGTCGCCGACCTGTTCGGCCGCAAGACGTCGGGGCCCAAGGGCGACGGCGCGTTCGTCGCGCTCAGCGACGACGAGGGCGTGACGTGGAAGACGCGCCCCCTCCCCGGCATTAAAACCGTGGGATACGTCACCGCCACGCAAGCGCCCAACGGCGTGATTCACATCGTCACGTCCAAGAGCGAACCGGAGCGCCACATCGAGTTAAACGAGCAGTGGGTATCCGAGGGCGGACCGGAGACCGCGTCTTACTTTGGGCTCGATGGACGTCAGACGTTCACTTACCCGAACGGGCAGAAGCAATGGGACGTGACTTACAAGGCAGGGCGCAAGACAGGCGTCGAAACCTGGTGGAGCGATAGCGGGCGCAAGCAGTGGGAGCGCTCCTATGCGGACGATGGCACGTGGACGTGGCGCCTTTTCGACGCCGCCGGACGCGTCACCGCGGCATCGCGCTGGAAAGGCAAAGATCTACTCGACGCCAATGTCAGTGGGAGCCTGCCGCGATGAAGC
>JBEKDV010000525.1:0-4983 GCA_050014175.1 Candidatus Solibacter sp.
GCGACCCCGCGTTGATGCGGCATTTGAGAGAGCGCGATATTCCGCTGGAAATCTGCATCACCAGCAACCTGGTCACGGGAGTTGTGGAGCGCGTGGAGGACCACCCGGTGCGGCGCTTGTTCGACGCCGGAGTGCCGATTGTGTTGAACTCCGACGATCCGGCGATGTTCGGCTGCTCGCTGACCGGGGAATACCGGCTGGCGGCGGAGCGGTTCGGGTTTACGGAAGCCGAGCTCCGGGGGATCGCGGAGAACGGCTTCCGGTATGCGTTTGGGTGGCGGGGGGTCTGAGAGGGTACGGGCGGACGGGGGCGTCCGCCGCGGTCCAGGGGGACCGCCCCACCAAGATGCTGCCACCCCAAACGTTATTCGGTGGCGGACCTCAGGATGCGGACCGGGCCTAGCAGGCCGGAGGGCAGCAGGGGCGAATCGGCGCGGTAGAACTGCTGCGTGGTGTAGGTGTACTTCTTGGTGACGTCGGGCTGCTGGTCGCCGATCAGGCGGTTGACCCACAGGTTGGTCACTTTGACCTGAAGGGCGTTGGCGCCCGGCTTCAAGGCGCTGGTCACATCCACCTGGAACGGGGTCTTCCAGAGGATGCCGAGCGGCTTGCCGTTGACGGTAACCTCCGCCAGGTTCTTGGTATCGCCGAGGTCGAGCAACAGGTGCGTGCCGGTCTTGAACCAATCGGCGGGCGCCTGGATGGTCTTGGTGTAAGTGCCGACGCCGGAGAAATACTTCACCCCGAGGTCGGCGTTTTGGTGCCACGAGCTCAACTGCGGGAGGGTGATTTTGGCGGGAGCGCCGCGTTCCGGCTGGAAGGCGACGTCCCACGAGCCTTCGACGGTAGCGAGCGCGGTTTCCACGGGCACGGGAAGGGTGCGCGTGGGGGCGGCGGCCGCCTTGCGGAAGACCACGAAGACCGCATCGGCGGGCTCGAGGCGCAGCGATACGGTGGTGCGTCCGCCGGCGATTTTGTAAGATGCCGGCTCCGTCCTGCCGGTCTGGGGATGCCAGATTTCGGCAGCCTTTCCGGTGACGCGGAAGGTGGCGTCGAGATTCTCCTGGCGGTTGGCGCGGTTATTGACCCAGTAAATCTCGCCGTCGGGCAGCTTGCGGTGCACGAAGAGCAGGTTGGTGTCGGCCTCGGGTTTGGCATACTCGAAGTCCGGGGTTACCTGCGCGAGGGACAGCGCCTGGGCCACCGTCTGGTTGGCATAGATCTTGCCTTTGCCGGCCGAGCGTTCGCCCGAGCCGGGACCCCAGAGTTCGTCGGCGATGACCGAGAATTCCGCCTGATCGTCGCTCAGGCTGGGGCTGGCCACGGGTTTGGGACCAGACACGGCCGCTCCGGCGTTCACCAGCTCGCGAATCTTCCGCAAGACCGGCAGGGACATGTGCTGGCTGTTGGGGTCGAGGGCCAGCAGGCGGTAACTCATGCCCGTGCTGGTGACGATCTTTCCACCGGTGACCGAGAGCTTGTTCAGCAGCGCATCGGCGTTGACGAAGTCGTAGCTGTAGGCGGGCGGAACGTCCGGCAATTTGGTGGCGAATTGGGCGGTGATGTTGGAATCCTCGCCGTAGAAGTAGATCACGTCGGCCACGTACTTGCCCTGCTGGAGCATGTAGGAGCTGCGGGCGAGGTAGGTGGTCCAGGGCTTGGCGATTTCCGCCCAGGTTTCGAGGCGGGTGAACCACTGGCCGAACGGTCCGAGGCCGAGGCCCGGCCGCTTCTCGGTCAACGGCTGGTGCACCGAGGTGTGGATGACGAAGCGGTTCAGTCCGTTGGCCAGTTCCTTATCGGCGGTGGGCTTGAGGGTTTCCGGAGACCAGCTCCAGGCGCCGCTGCTGGCGGTGAGAGACTCGGCGGCCACCAGGTTCTGGCCGTAGATGTGGGCCACGGAGGCGGACTCGCGGATGTCGGCGCTGTAGCCGATCTGCTCGTCGTTGGGGGCGCGGGGGGTCCACATGGCGCTCATGGGGACCTCGGCGGTCCGCTTGACTTCCATGCCGTCGGCGACTAAGGCGCGGCCCGACTCGTGCGATTCGCTGTAACGGGCCATGCCGCGCTCCTTCAGCAGCGTGGTGAGCTGGTCGTAGTGATTCTGGGCGGTGAGCTCGCCGATGGTTTTGCGGAAGTCCCAGAGGACGCGGTCGCTCGATTCGGCGCTTTCCACCACGCGTCCGGCGAGGACCGGCATCCAGGGGTGGAGATCGTAGCCGCGGCGCTTGGCGAACTCGGCAAACATGTCGTCGGTCCAGTTGAGCGTGCCGGCCTCCCAACTATCGGTGATGATGTAGTGCAGGCCGCGCTTGCCCATCAGGTCGCCGACGGTATTCTTGTACTGGCCCAGATAGTTATCGAAATAGGCCTTGACGTAGCGGGCATTGAGCTTGTCCACTTCCAGTCCGGTGGCCTCGGGCGAGGCTGGGGAGTTCTGATGGCCGGTGAGCGAATAGCCGAAGCGCAGGACGACCCAGCGGCCGGCGGGCGGAGTCCAATCGAGCGTGCCATCGGGGCGCATCTTGGAGGTGAGGTCGATGACGTCGGCCTTGCGCACGCTGCCCTGGGGCGGCATGGCGGGCGTGGCCATGGCATAGATGTTGGTGGCGGCGGTGAAGCCGGCCTTGTCTTCGAAGCGGTTGACGCGCTGCCCGGTGTGGAGCACCAGTTCGGCGATCTGGGTTCCGGCGGGAGGCGCCGGTGCGGCTTGTGCCGCGCCGCCGGGGGGCGGGCCGAATCCGCCCATGCCGCCCGCGCCGCCACGGCCGCCGGCCGGTGTTGCCTGGGTGCGGAAGCTGACGCGGAAGAATTTGGCGGTAACGGCCGGGAAGGCGATGGTGCGGGCCCCGGCAGGGATGGCTACCGCAGTCTGAAAGTTCTGGCCGTCGTTGCTCGATTCGAGCTCCGGTCCGCCGGCTCCGCCGCCACGGCCGCCACGGCCGCCGCCGCCTCCGGTCGCCAGGGTGAGTCCGCGCACGGTCTGCGGCGCGGCGAATTCGAATTGGATCCAGGCCTTCTGCTCCACCGGAGCGGCCGGCAAGAGGGTGGCTGTGGCCAGGTCGCCATCGGTGAGCGCGGCGAGAGAGAACTGGCCGCCGCTGGAAGTCACTTTGGGCTGCAACTCCGCCATGGGAATGTCGCCGTCCGGCACGCGGTAGGCGACTACGGAGCTATCGGCATAGAATTGCGCTGGGGGCGCAGTCGCGGCTGCGCCGCCCCGGCCTGCGCCGGGGATGTTCTGGAACTGCCCGGTGGTGGACGGCGGTTTGGGCAGCGTACCGGTGAACGGCTGTCCGCCCTGCACGCGGGTTTCGCTCCAAACGAATTTCTTCATGGCCTGCGCGGGGGGCACCCAGGGGCCGCCGCTCTCGCTCCATCCGGGCGAGCCGGCGATGGCCATCTCCAGGCCTAACTGGTCGGCCAGGGTGACGGTGTACTTGAAGGCGTCCTTCCACTCGGGCGTCATGTAGACGAGGCGTTTCTCCACCACCTGCGGGGTGTTGAGGGCGGCGTCGAAATTCTGGAAGCCGCCGATGCCGACGCGCTTCATCCATTCGAGGTCGAGCTTGATGCCTTCCTTGGTGATGTTGCCGTTCATCCAGTGCCACCAGACACGCGGTTTGGCGCTGTCCGGCGGGTTTTGGAAGCCTCGTTCGAGCGGGTCGCCCGAGTTTTGCGCGGAGACAATCCATGCCCCCACCAGCACAGTCAGGAGAACTGCCCAACCGGCCTGTTTGGCTCTTTTAAAGAGTTGCATATGCGTTTGTCCTTTTTAATTGGGAACGGTTCCAGTGTAATCCCAATCACGGGACGCGGCGCGCCGCATCTGCCGCGATGCCCGGCGCTGTTAAGATTCCTAGAGGAGATGTCCGTGCGATCGATTGCCCGCAAATTTCCCGAAGACCCCAAGAAAAACAACGAAAGCCTGGCCGATACGCCCCCTATTTCTCGCGCCCAACGCCTGGCACGAGTTTCCAGACGCGTGCGCGAGGAAAGCATGAGGGTCAATGCTGAGTTCACGGCCTTCGAGAGCGACCCGGATGAGTCGAGGGCCTGAAGCGAGCGGCGCTTCGCACTGGTAAGATTCCTAAAGGGCCAAGAGAAAGTGCGCCCGCAAGCGGGCGTTGGCAGGCTGAAGCCTGCCTGACCATAAAATGCAACAACGCATCTCTCCCGCTTCGGCGATCACGGGCGCCATCACTTTGCCGGGCGACAAGTCCATCTCGCACCGCTATGCGATGATTTCCGCCATTGCCAGTGGGGAATCGCGCATCCACAACTACTCGACGGGGGCCGATTGCCACTCCACGCTGGGGTGCGTGCGGGCGCTCGGCATCGAGGTGGAAGTGGCGGGCACGGAAGTGCGTATCGAGGGCAAGGGACTGGACGGGCTGCGCGCGCCGTCGGCCGATCTGGACGCGGGCAATTCGGGCTCGACCATGCGCATGCTGAGCGGCATCCTGGCGGCGCAGCCCTTCGTCACGCGCATTTTCGGGGACGAATCGCTGTCGCGGCGGCCGATGCAGCGGATCATGCGGCCGCTGGCGGAAATGGGCGCGGAGATTGCGGCCCGGGAAGGGAAGTTTCCGCCGCTCGAAATCCACGGCGCGCGGTTGCGGCCCATCGATTACACCCTGCCCGTGCCCAGCGCGCAGGTGAAGACGTGCGTGCTGTTCGCGGGACTTTTCGCCGAGGGGCAGACTTCGGTGAGCGAGCCGGTGGCGTCGCGCGATCACACCGAGATCGCGCTGCGCGAATTCGGCGCGGAGATCACGAGCGCGCAGCGCAGGATTACGGTGACCGGACTGCCGCGGCTCACCGGCCGGGAGCTCATGGTGCCGAGCGATCTGTCTTCGGCCGCGTTCTTCATCGTGGCGGCGCTGCTGGTGCCCGGATCGCAGCTCACCATCCGCGGCGTCGGGTTGAATCCCACGCGCTCGGCGCTGCTCGACTTGCTCACCGGCATGGGCGCGAGGATCC
>JBEKDV010000526.1:0-4978 GCA_050014175.1 Candidatus Solibacter sp.
CCCCAGGGAGCGCGACTCCCCCAGAACATCGAATCCACTGTAAGCCCGCTTCCCAGGAGGCCCTCTCAAAACAGGACATTTCTACTTTGCTGGGAATAGGACATTTCTACTTTGCCTTGACAGCCTATTAGAGACAAGTTCACCGCCCGGCACGGGCTGCGCTACACTGTTGGCGTACCGCAGGCCGGAACCAAACGGGATGCAGGCGATTGAATCCAAGCGCAACCAGGGCGCGTCGAGCGAGGTAGTTCGCGATATCAACCGGCGGATCGTGCTCAACCTGATTCGCACGCGGCAGCCAATCTCGCGCGCCGACCTGGCGCGGGCGTCCGGGTTGCAGCGCAGCACCATTTCGCTGATCGTCGAACAATTGATCCAAGAGAATTGGGTTTTGGAGGGGCCGACGGGCCGGTTGCCGCGCGGCCGGAGGCCCACGTTCCTCCGCTTGAACGACGACCGCGTGATCATCGGCGTGGACATTCGTCCTACGCAAACCACGGTGGCGCTGGCCGACGCCAACGGCAAGTTCACGTCGCAGGAAGTGATGGGCACCCCGTCGGATCCGAAGCTCGCGTTGAAACGGCTGATCGAGTCCATCCAGCGGATCAAGAGTTCCTGCCGCGGCAAGATGATTGAGGGAGTGGGCGTGAGCCTGCCCGGGCGCTTCGACCATACGGTGAACCGCCTGGTGTTCGCTCCCAATCTGAAATGGCCGGACATCGACATACGGAATCCAATCGTGGAGCAGACCGGCCTGGACGTGGAACTGGAGAACGCGGCCAACGCCTGCGTCCTGGCGGAGGTCTGGTTCGACCGGGTGCACGCCTGCCGCAACCTGGTGGTGATCACGGTATCCGAAGGGATCGGCACCGGAGTTCTGGCCAACGGGGCGCTGGTACGAGGTCTCAACGGGATGGCCGGGGAGTTCGGTCACGTTCCGGTGGATCCCGTGGGCCCGCTCTGCGGATGCGGCAGCCGCGGCTGCTGGGAGGTGTTCGCATCCAATCGCGCGGCCCTGCGCTATTACGTGGAAGCCGGCTCGCCGGACAGCGGGTTGAGCTTTTCCGACCTCTTGAACCGCGCCGATCAGGGCGATACGAGAGCCGCTCAGGCGCTGGAAAAGATGGCTCAATACCTGGGCCGCGGGATGCGTATGATCGTCGCCGGACTGGCGCCGGAGCGCATCGTGGTGGTAGGCGATCTGACGCGTTCCTGGCATCGTTTCGGCCACATCATCGAAACTGAAATCCGCGACCAGGTGCTGGCCGGGGGGCGTCCGCCGCTATTGGTCCCGGCATTCGAAGACGGCATGGCGCGCCTGCGCGGGACGGTGGCGCTGGTGCTGCAAAAGCACTTCAGCGTGTAACAAAGGCTTCAGTTCAGGCCGTCCATCGGCTATAGTTGTAGTCCACAACTATATGCCCTCCGCCAGTCAGACCGAACCCTATCGGAACGCCAAACTGCCCGCTGCCAAACGGGTGGAAGATCTCCTCGCTCGCATGACGCTGGAAGAAAAAGCCGCACAGATGATGTGTGTGTGGCAGACAAAAACTGAATGTCTGGTGGATGCCGACGGCAATTTCGATCTTGCCAAAGCCCGCAAAGCCTTCAAGCAGGGGCGCGGGCTGGGACAGGTCGGGCGCGTCAGCGATGCCGGCAAGGGCAAGGACGCGCGCGCCATGGCGGAACTCACCAACGCCATCCAGAGGTTTTTCATCGAGAACAGCCGCCTCGGCATCCCGGTGATCTTCCACGAGGAGTGCCTGCACGGGCACGCGGCGGTGGGAGGCACCAGTTTTCCGCAGCCGATCGCGCTCGCGGGCACCTTTAACCCGGAACTGGTGGAGGCCCTGTTCACCATGACGGCGGCCGAGGCGCGGTTGCGCGGCACGCACCAGGCGCTGACTCCGGTGGTGGATGTGGCGCGCGAGCCACGGTGGGGGCGCGTGGAGGAAACATACGGCGAAGATCCGTACCTGGTGTCGCGGATGGGAATCGCGGCGGTGCGCGGCTTCCAGGGCGATGCCACCTTTGGCGATAAGCGCCGCGTGATCGCCACGTTGAAGCACTTCGCCGCTCACGGACAGCCCGAAGGCGGCGTCAACTGCGCCCCCGCCAACGTCTCCATGCGGCTGCTGCGCGAGACTTTCCTGTATCCTTTTCACGAGGCCGTGAAGCACGGTGGCGCGATCAGCGTGATGGCGTCGTACAACGAGATCGATGGCGTGCCGTCGCACGCCAACAGGTGGCTGTTGAAGGACGTGCTGCGCGGGGAATGGGGCTTCCAGGGCTTTGTGGTTTCGGACTACTACGCCATTTACGAAATGAGCTACCGGCCCGAGTCGCACGGGCATTTCGTGGCCAAGGACAAGAAAGAGGCGTGCGCGCTGGCCATACAGGCCGGGGTCAACATCGAACTGCCGGAGCCCGATTGCTACCTGCACCTGGCGGAACTGGTGCGCAAGGGCGTACTCCACGAACGGCAGCTCGATGAACTGGTGGCGCCGATGCTGGTCTGGAAGTTTCAAATGGGGTTGTTCGACGATCCGTATGTCGACCCCGCCGAAGCGGAGCGCGTGGTGGGTTGCGAGCCGAATCGTAAACTGGCTTTGCAGGCGGCCCGCGAGACCATCACCCTGCTGAAGAACGAAGGCGGGCTGCTGCCGCTGGATGCGGAGCGGATTAAGACCATCGCGGTGATCGGCCCCAATGCGAACCGTAGTGTGCTGGGCGGGTATAGCGGCGTGCCGAAGAGCGAAATCACCGTGCTGGAAGGCATTCAGGCGCGTCTCGGCAAGCGCTCGAAGGTGCTCTACAGCGAAGGCTGCAAGATCACCATCGGCGGATCCTGGGTGCAGGACGCGGTGACGCCGAGCGATCCGGACACAGACCGCAAGCAGATCGCCGAGGCCGTCAAAGTGGCCCGCCGCGCCGATGCGATCGTGCTCGCCATCGGGGGCAACGAGCAGACGTCGCGCGAGGCATGGTCGCCCACGCACCTGGGCGACCGCCCGAGCCTCGACATGGTTGGGCGGCAGGACGAGTTGGTGAAAGCCATGATCGCCACAGGGAAGCCGGTGATCGTGCTGCTCTTCAATGGCCGCCCCCTTTCCATCAACTACGTCAGCCAACACGTGCCGGCCATTCTCGAATGTTGGTATCCGGGACAGGAGGCCGGCGCGGCGGTGGCCGAAGTTCTGTTCGGCGATTTCAATCCCGGCGGCAAGCTGCCCATCACGATTCCACGGTCCGCCGGTCATCTGCCGGCCTACTACAACCACAAGCCGTCGGCGCGCCGCGGCTACCTGTTCGACGAGATCTCGCCGCTCTATGCGTTTGGGTACGGCTTGAGCTACACCAGTTTCGCCATCGAGAGTGTCCGCCTGGCTAAGAAGAGAATTGCCCGCGATGGCAGGACCCAGGCGCTGGCCGATGTGACCAATACGGGTGCGCGCGCCGGGAGCGAGGTGGTGCAAATATACATACGCGATCTGTTCAGCTCGGCCACGCGGCCGGTCAAAGAGCTGAAGGCGTTCCGCAAGATCTTTCTGCAACCGGGCGAGACCAAGAGCGTGGCGTTCGACATCGGGCCGGAGCAGCTTGCGTTCTACGATATCCACATGAAGTACGTGGTGGAGCCGGGCGAATTCGCCATCATGGTGGGCAATTCCTCGCGCGACAGCGATCTTCAGAAGGTCATTCTCTCGGTGCTGTGAGGGGCAAAATGCCGGATCGGCCGCAGAAACTTTCATTCGCGGAAAAGGCGGGCTACAGCCTGGGCGACGCCGCCGCCAACTTCGTCTTCATGACGATGATCCTCTTCCAGTTGAATTTCTATACCGACACACTGGGGATCAGCGCCGCAGCCGCCGGCACGCTGCTACTGGTGGGGCGCCTGTGGGACGCGTTCTTCGACCCCATGATGGGCGTGATGGCGGACCGCACCAGTACGCGCTGGGGAAAGTTCCGTCCGTGGGTGCTGTGGACCGCCGTGCCGTGGGGCGTGGCCATGGTTCTGGCATACACGAACCCGGGCCTCGGAGTGACGGGCAACCTGGTTTGGGCCTGCCTGACCAATGTTCTATTGATGACCCTGTACTCCGCCAACAACACGCCGTATTCGGCAATGAGCGGAGTCATGACGGGCGACGTCAATGAGCGCACCAGCCTGTCGAGCTTCCGCTTCGTGGCGGCGATGATCGCGCAGCTTATCGTGGGAGGATTCACGCTGCCCCTGGTGGCCAAGTTCGGACAAGGCAATAACGCCAAGGGCTGGCAGATGACCATGGGCCTGTGGGCGATGGTCTGCATGGTGCTGTTCCTGATTACCTTCCTGTCCACCCGGGAGCGCATTTTGCCGGACCCGAAACAGAAATCGGACCCCAAGCGGGATTTCGGCGCGCTGCTCAAGAACGGGCCGTGGATCGCCATGTTCATCCTCACCCTGGCCCACTTCTCCATGCTGGCCATGCGCGGCGGCACGCTGTTTTACTACTTCCAGTACTACGTCAACCAGGATCGCCTGTTCGAAATGCTGCAGTCGCTCGGCCTGACGGGCGCGCATGGCAACTACATCCTCAACGCCTTCGGCCTGATCGTCGATGCCAGGCGATCGAACGTGGCCTCGGTGGGGTTCAGCCTGTTGAATATGTCCAGCCAGTTTGTGACGGTGATGGGGGTGTTGTGTTCGACCGCGCTCTCCCGGCGGTTTGGCAAGAAGGCTGTTGCGATTACGGGATTCTCCGTGACCACCTGCTTTATGGCGGCGTTTGTGTTGCTGCCAGCGGAATCCGTCGGCACGATTTTTGTGATGGAGTACATTCGCGCCCTGACTTATGCGCCTACCATCCCGTTGATCTGGGCGATGTTTGCCGATGTGGCGGACTATTCGGAGTGGAAAACCGGGCGGCGGACCACCGGCGTGATTTTCGCAACGATCCTGTTCGGATTGAAGACCGGCCTGAGCCTGGGCGGCTTC
>JBEKDV010000527.1:0-4953 GCA_050014175.1 Candidatus Solibacter sp.
ACCAGCTTCACCTGGTGTTGTCCAGCGGGGAGCGCATACTTCCGGCCGATGCCGAAGTTGGCCGCGGGGCCGACATACTTACCGTCCACGAAGACGCCCGCGCGTCCGGGGTTGACGCTGGTCTTCAGGTAAGCCGAACCCGCCTGCTGTGCCATCAGGGCGCCCGCGGCCATGAGCAGCGCCATAAGTCCAATTCCTCTGTAGATGAGTTTCATCAGTCTCCGTCTCCTTGCGCAAGCAGGGGAACTGTAAACTCGCGCATAAACAAGGCTAGCCCACCAGGGTATTGCCGGGCAACTGCCACCGGCCGGTTCGCCGCATTGTTCAATCTACCCGATCGCGCAGTCGGGCGTGCCTCAACTCAGCCGGATCTCGATGGAGACCACCGCGTGTTTCGGGATGGCCACTTCCACCGTGCCGCCGCGGATGCCGGCCGGCAGCGGGGCGAGTTTCACATTGTCCGGGCGGTCGAACGTGTTATGGGCCATACGGTCGGCGTGGGTGAGGACGGTGGCGCGCGCCTCGACGGCATTTCCGGCGGCGAGGCGGATGCGCGCCGTCACCGGCGAATCGAGCGAGGGGTTGGTCAGCGTCACCGCCAGTTTTCCGTCCTTGAGTGACGCCGAACCCGACAGGCCGGGCATCTTCACGGTCCGGTCGCCAGCGGGCACCTCCAGTTCGTCCGCGCGCATGCGCAGCGGCACGGAGAGCGCCCCCATGTGGTTCTTGTACATCTCGAACACATAGTAGACTGGCGTGCGCGTATAGCGGTCTCCCTGCGCCAGAAACAGGGAGTGCAGGCAATTGATGGTCTGCGCCACGTTGGCCATGGCGACCTTATCGGCGTGGCGGTTGAAGACGTCGAAGGTCACGGCGGTGTGGAGCGCGTCGCGCAAGGTCAGGGGTTGGCTGAGCAGATGCTCGGGGGCGGTCTCCTCTCCGGGTGGATACCAGACGCCCCACTCGTCGACGATCAGGCGGGTGTGGCGATCGGGATCGTACTTGGCCATGGCCGCCCAGTGTTGCTCGATGACGGTCCCGGTGCGGAGGCCCTCGCGGATGACGTCGTACCAGCCGCGCTCGTCGAAGGTGGCGACCTTTTCGGTGGAGTTGCGGAAATCGGTGTAGAAGTGCATGGAAAGGCCATCGACCACGCTGCGGTGGCCGCCCTGCATGGCTTCGAAGAAGCCGGTGGTCCAGCCCAGGTCGAGGTCGCGCGAATGGCCGCGAGGGCCCACAGCCACGAGAAACGGCTTGGGCGGATAGGCCGGGAACTGGGTGACGAAGCGGCGGTAGAGGGTGGCGTACTCATGCGGGTCCATGTCGCCGCCACAGCCCCAGCTTTCGTTGCCGACGCCCCACCACTTCACGCCGAACGGCGCCACGTCGCCGTTGGCGGCGCGCTCGGCGGCCAGGGCCGCGGTGTTGGCGGGAGCGTTGCAATAGAGCACCCAATCGTGGAATTCCTGGGGCGACCCCGAGCCCACGTTGGCGGCCAGGTAGGGCTCGGCGCCGGTGAGGCGGCAGAGATGGATGAACTCGTGAATGCCGAACTGGTTGGTCTCGGTGTGGTCCAAGCCGGCCGGCATGCTCCTCTGCCAGTAGTTGTAGGTGCGCGGGCGCGGCGCGCGGCCGATGCCGTCGCGCCAGTGGTATCCATCTGCGAAACAGCCGCCGGGCCAGCGGTAATTGGGCGCGCCGATGCGCTTCATGTCGTCGACGAACTGGCGGCGGATGCCGTCGAGGTTGGGGATTTTGGAATTCCGCCCCACCCAGATGCCGTCGTAGATGACGGCGCCGAGGTGCTCGATGAAATGCCCGTAGATATGCGGGCTGATGAGGGGTCCCGCGGCTTGTGGGGAGAGTTCGATCTCGGCGTCGGCCGCAAAGGCGGGGCGGAGTCCGGCGATCAAGCCGGCGGTGGCGCAGGCGGAGGCACGAAGAAGGTTGCGGCGGTTCATGTCATGCCATGTTAGCAATCGCCAATGGCGCACTGGTGCGCTACCTTGATTAATGATGAACCCGGCGGAACTGGCGAAGCTCGATGCCCTGCCGTTGCACTCGCGAACCCCGGCAGGGTGGGCGCGCGCAGTGCTGGCCGAACCGATCCGGCTGCTGGCGGACCACGCTTTTCTGGAAAAGAAAGCGGCCAACAACGCGCTGGAACTGCTGACGCGCTGGCCGGGCGAATGGCTGGACGGGTGGGTGGAGACGATGACGGGCGTGGCCCGAGACGAAGCGGCGCACCTGGCGCAGGTGATGCGCATCCTGCTGCGGCGCGGCGGGCGATTGGACCGGTGCCACAAAAACCCGTACGCCAATTCGCTGCGCCTCTTGGTGCGCAAGGGCGATCCGGCGGAGATACTGGACCGGCTGCTGGTTTCGGCGCTGATCGAGGTGCGCTCCTGCGAGCGGTTCGCGGCGCTCGCCGGGGCGAGCGGGGACGCGGAATTGGCCGGCTTCTTGGAAGCGCTTTTTTTCTCGGAATTCGGGCACTACCGGGTCTTTCTCGAACTGGCGCGGAAGATGGCGAGCGCGGCGGTGGTGGAAGCGCGGTGGCAGCAGTTGCTGGCGTCGGAGGCGCAGATTCTGGCGCGGCAGGAGGCCGGTCCACGCATCCACTCGGGCTGCGCGCGTAGCGACCGATAATTTGTTACACTCACCGAGCATCAGGAGTTCGCCATGACGATCAATTCCTCCTACGCGTCCGTCCATCTGGATGTCGATCCCGGTGCGCATCCATCAGCGGTGGTTGTGGACCCGGAAACGCCTTTCCGTATTCTGTTGTTGGGCGACTTCAGCGGGAGAGCCGCGCAAGCGGCGAAGGCAACGGCGCGATGGAGTGCGGTGGAAATCGATCGCGACAATTTCGAGGAAGTGCTGGCCCGGCTGGCTCCCGGGTTTTCGGGCATGCACTTCCGGGAACTGGACGATTTTCATCCGGACCGGATCTACCAGGAGAGCATGCTGTTCCAAGCGTTGCGCGAGGTGCGGCGGAAACTGGAGAAGCCTGCGACCTTTGCGGCGGCGGCGGCGGAGATCCGCGCATGGCGCCAGGAAACCACTGCGCCTGCCGCCGCGGCGCCGGCGGAAGAGCCGGTGGAACGCGAGCGCCCCGCTCTGCCGGACGCGGCGTCGGGCGTCAGTTTGCTGGATTCCATTGTGGAAGCAGATGGGCCCCAGGCGAGCCCGTCCGTGACGCGCCGCGACGACCTGCGCAGCTTTGTGGACCGCGTGGTGGCTCTTCATCTCGTGCCGGCGGAGAATCCGGAGCTGCCCCGGTTGCGCCAATTGGTGGACGCCGCATCGGGCGTGCGCATGCGGGCCCTTCTGCACCACACTACATTCCAGGCGCTGGAGGCCGCATGCCGGGGTGTGTTTCACCTGGTGCGGGCGATGGAGACCGGCGTCCAATTGAAGTTGTACCTGCTGGATGTTTCCAAGGCGGAACTGGCGGCCGACCTGAGCTCGGCGGAGGATGTTCGGGAGAGCCGGGCCTGGCGCATTCTGGTGGACGAGGCCGTGGGGACGGGTGGGGAGCCATGGAGCTTAGTGGCGGGCAATTATGCCTTCGCGCGGACGGCGGGCGATGTGGAAATACTGGGCCGCCTGGCGAAGATCATGAGCTTCGCGGGAGCGCCCTTTCTGGGCGAGGCCGATCCGGGGGGCAGCGCGGAAGAAGCGTCGCCCGAGTGGGAGCGGCTGCGGCGATCGACGGAAGCTTGCTGGATCGGCCTGGCGATGCCCCGGTTCCTGCTGCGGCTACCGTACGGGAAGGAGACGGACCCGGTGGAGAGCTTCGATTTCGAGGAGATGCCCGGCGTACCAAACCATCGGGAGTATCTGTGGGGCAACCCCGCGCTGGCCTGCGTGCAACTGTTGGCGGAAGCCTTTGCCCATGACGGGTGGGCGATGCGGCCCGGCAAGTATGCGGAGATCGACAGGCTGCCGGTGCACGTTTATGAAGCCGAGGGCGAGAAGCACGCCAAACCCTGCGCCGAAGTGCTGTTGACGGAGCGCGACATCGAATGGATCCTGGAGCAGGGTTACATGGCATTGGCCTCCATCCGGGGCCGGGACGCGGTGCGGCTGGTGCGCTTTCAATCCATCGCCAAGCCGCCGGCGCGGCTGTCGGGCCGGTGGGAGTAGGGAAGACGGCTGGCGCGCCTTCCACCCATGCGGGTAGAATGACGCTATGCATCGCAGGACGTTCCTTGGCGTTGCCGCAGGTTTGACCCTCGCGGATGCGGGTGCGCAGACCCCGTCGTCCATACCTGTCATCGATACGCACATTCACCTGTACGATCCGGCGCGTCCTCAAGGCGTGCCATGGCCCAACAAGGAAAACAAGATCCTGTACCAGACTTCCTTGCCCCCGCGATACCGCAAGATCGTCGAACCGCTGGGCATCGTGGGCGCGATTGAAGTCGAGTGCAGCGCATGGCTGGAGGACAACCAGTGGGTACTGGACATCGCGAAGGACGACACCATCATGGTGGGAACGGTGGGGCGCCTGGTGCCCGGCGCACCCGAATTTAGGCCGAATCTCGAAAGATTCCACAAGAATCCGCTGTACCGGGGTATTCGTTATGGGCTGGGGAGGCAGGCCGGCAAGGAATTCGACCGGCCGGAGTTTGTCGCCGACCTGAAAGCCCTCGCCGATGCGGACCTGGTTCTGGATACGGCGAATCCCAGCGTGGCGTTGCTGGCCGATGTCGTGCGCGTGAGCGACCGGGTGCCGGATTTGCGCGTCGTGATCGATCACCTGCCGCAGATGTTACGGCCTGCCGAACCGGTGGCCCGGGCCTCCTATGACGCCAGCATGAACGCTTTCCGGGACCGGCCGCAGATTTACGCAAAAGTATCGGAGGTGCTGCGCCGGGTGGACGACAGGATCCCCGTGGACCTGGAATTCTACCGCCCCAGGCTGGACGAAGTACTGGATGTTTTCGG
>JBEKDV010000528.1:0-4884 GCA_050014175.1 Candidatus Solibacter sp.
TGCCGGTGGAAGAGATCGCACGGCGCGCCGGCGGGACGGTGTGGTTCCAGCTCTACGTGCAAAAAGATCGCGGCTTCACCCGGGAATTGGTGCGCCGCGCCGAGGACGCGGGCTGCCGCGCGCTCTGTGTGACCGTGGATTCGCCCACCTTCGGCATGCGCAATCGCGAGGCGCGCTCCACTGGCGAGCTGCCCGCGCGCCAGTTGCCGAACCTGCCGGGCAGGGATTATCTGGACCCCAGCCTCACCTGGAAAGACATCGACTGGCTGCGCGGCTTCGCGCGCCGTCCCGTGCTCTTGAAGGGCATCCTCAACCCGGATGACGCCGCTCTCGCGGTGAAGGCGGGCGTCGCCGGCATCATTGTCTCCAATCACGGGGCGCGCAATCTGGATACCGTGCCGGCCACCATCGATGCGCTGCCGCGGATTGTGGAGCAGGTGGAAGGCCGCGTCCCGGTGATTGTGGATGGCGGCATCCGCCGCGGCACCGATGTGATCAAAGCGCTGGCCCTGGGCGCGAGCGCGGTGCAGGTGGGGCGGCCATATTTGTGGGGCCTGGGTGTCGCCGGCGCGGAGGGAGTCACCCGCGTGGTGGAGATCCTGCGCAAGGAACTGGAACTGGCCATGGCGCTGATGGGGCGTCCTACCGTAAAGAGCATCGACCGCACCGCGCTGTGGGGATAACGGGCCTGTTCACTTCTTCAAGACTTCTTCAAAGAAACTGATCGCCCGCCCGTCGTGGGATTGCCCCAGCGAGCTCATGGCCTGTTTTCGTACCTCGTTGTCGTGCGTGGCCTTCGCCAGTTGGATCAACAGCGGAATGCCTTCGCCGTCGGGCATGGATTGAAGAGTGCTGACCGCGCGGCGCTTAACCTGTACATCGGGATCGTTCTCGATGGCGTCCTTGAGCGTCGCCAGGACCTTAGCGCCGGAATGGCGATTGAGGGCCGAGATGGCCTGCATGCGCATGCGCGGGTTCGGATCCTTGCGCGCGGTGGCCGTCAGCAGGTCGAGTGCTTCGGGCTCTTTGCTGTTGGCGAGGGTGGAGATGGCGCGCTCGCGCACGCGGTCGCTGGGGTCGCTCGCGACCAGGTTCTTGAGCACGTCGAAGCCGCGGCGCCCACGCATGTTGCCAAACCAGCCCACCACGCGCAGGCGGATGGATTCCGGCTGGCCGGGGGCCAGGTAGCGCTGCAACGCCGCATCGGCCGCGGGGTCGGAATGGGCGGCGATGGCGCTCATGGCGCCGTCCATAAAACGCTCCCGCTGCGTGGCGAAACTGTCGAGCAGCGCCACGCTTTCCGCCGGCTTCACATCGCTCAGCCAGTGCACCGGCAGGCCGCCCGCATCGATCTCGCAATCCGGCGACAGCGTGCGTATGCGCTCCACCGCCCCGCTATCCACGCGGAAGAGGATGACGGCCGTATCCGGCGGTTCCAGGTGGATGACGCCGGGCTGGCTCCAGCCATCGCGCACGTAGTCGCACCCCAGGTTCACCCTGGTGGAAGGCACGCTATACGCAATCCAGGCCGGCTGGGGCTGCGCCGTGACCAGCGGCCGGAAGCTCTGCTCCAGGCCGGCCGCCGCGCTGCGCGAGTCCGGTTTGGCGTTGACCAGCAGTTTGGGCTGCGCCGCGAGGGGCAGGGCGGCGGCCATCAACCAGAGTAAGGGTCTCATTTTTTCAGGATCTCCTCGAGGTAGTCCTGGGCTTCTTTGTTCCTCATGTTGGAGAGCCGCTCGACGATGCGAAGCTTCATCTTGGCGTCCTTCTCCCCGCGGGCGATGTCCACCAGGGCCTTGGCGTTGCGCTGCGAGTAGAGGCCGTCCACAATGCTCTGCTTAATCTGCGAATCCTGTTCCGCATTGTAGAGGGAAACCATGGTATCGCCGGTGATACCGGCCTTTTGCGAGGCCAGCACACGCATGGCATCGGCGCGCACCTTGGGGTCCTTCTCCGTGCGCACCACTTCGAGCAACTTGTCGGCATTGCCGTTGGAATACATGTAGTGCAGCAGTTGGATCTTACCCTCGCTGGTAGTCTCGGTCTGGTAGAGTTGCCACAACTCCGGATTGCCATTATTGCCCGCCAGGGCGCCGATGGCGAATTCGCGAAGCTCGGGCGATTTCTCGGTTTTGGCGGCTTGCAGCAGCCGGTCTTTGTCTCGCGCGCCGGCGTATGCCTGGAGGATGGCGCGCTTGACGGCGACATCGTTGGTGGCGGCGTAGATCTCCGCGAGCACCTGGACGTTGTTGTTGGGCTTGCGCCGCTGGTCCATGTAGGCGATGGCTTTCAGTTGCAGGTCGGGGTTGGCGCCGCCGCGCGCGATCTGCTCGATCAGCGCCTGCGCCTTGGGCGAGCTGTTCATCGCCAGCACGAACAGCGCGTTGCGCTTCACCTTGGGCGAGGCGGAGCCCTTCAGCAGGCCTTCCAGCAGCGGGATGGCGCGCTCCGGATCGCTTTGCATGAGCCCGTTGATGGCCATCAGCTTGAGCTCTTCGTCGCTCTCCGCTTCCGGCGAAACATTCTGTCCGGAGGCTTGCTTCAGCTCGAGTTCCAACGCCTTGGCGTCATCCAGCCAGCGGCTGGTAGCGTAGGACTTGCGCAGCTCGGCGATAGCAGCGGCGGCTTCGTCGCGGCGGCCCAACTTACCGAGCGCGTAGGCCTTCCAGTAGAGGGCGCCATCCACCCGCGAACCGTTGCGCGAGATCACCTGGCCGAAATCGTCCAGGGCCTGGTCCCACTGGCGGTTGTCGAGCGCGCTCTGGCCGGCCGAATAGAGGCGATCGTCGCTCATGCCGCGGCCGCGAAAGATTTCCTTGGGAGGCATCGGCGGTGTGGGCGGGCGAGGGGGGACCGCCTGCGGGGCGAAGACGAAAGGAGCGAGTTGAGCGGTCTTCGCCATCTCTTTGGCCCTCTCCTTCATGTCCAGTTTCATGAGGCCGAACTGTTCTTTGGCGGCCTCAATCTGGTCTTGCAGTTCCGGACTCAGCGTCATCTCTTTGGCTATTGAGATTTGAACATCGAGGTCGCCCAGATCGATGTCCATCGGCGGCAGGGGTAGTAGAGGCGGCAGGGGCGCGACGGGCGCGGGCATCGGCATCGGCGCCGGCTGTGGGGCCGGGACGGGCGCCGGCGTCTGCGCCAAGGCCAGAAGCGCCGTGGCGAGCAGGCTGCAAACGGATTTCAGTGTTCGAGAGTAGTTCATATTCCTGTTCCTTTAGAGTGTCTGGCGGGGCGATGGCGCGTCCGGAAGTTCCTGGTTGCGGACGTTGGAGCCCAGCACGCGAATCTTGAAGAGAATGCCTTCAGCTTCCAGCCGTTGGCGCAGTTCTTCCAATTGAGGCGGCGTCATATTGGAAGGCGCGTGGGTGATGTCCACCAGCACGCGCTCGAGATCGTCGAGCACGCCGGTGATACGGGCATCGCCGGTACGCGCGGCGGTCTGCCGGTAGAGCCGGGTTTCGGTGACCAGGCCGCCGGCGCGTTCCTGTTCGGCGGAGATATCGAGCGAGCCCTTGGGGTTGGCGTTGGTCAATTCGATGAGCACCATTTGAGATCGCTCCAGATAATCGCCCACCGCAACCAGCAGGACCCTCTCGCCGGTTTGCGCATCGGCCGCCGCCATCCGCGCGGGCGGGTTGGGCCGCGGGTAGAAGCGGCCGGCGACGAAGGCCGTGACCATCAATGCCGCGAAGGCCGCGCCCGCCGCCGCCAGGCGCCACGATGGCGGCAGCATCCAGAGCGTACGCCGCCGCGCGCCCAGGCGGTGCTCGATGCGCTGCCACACCTCGGCGCCGTAGGCAGCGGAGCGCTCCGGCACGGGCAGCCCATCCACTACGTTGAGCACGCGCTGGAGCGAGGCGTAGAGCGCGCGGCACTCGCCGCACTCTTCGAGATGCCGCCCGGTGGCGAGAGAGCCGCCGGCCACGTCGCCGCCGCCGGTTTCCCCGGGTTCGCCGGTTTCGCCGTAGTAATGCAAAATCAGTTGTTCTTCACTCAGGTGGTTCATCTTGCCGCACTCACCAAAGGCTCCAGAGCCCTTCTCAGTTTCTGCACCGCGCGGAACACGCTGTGCTTGGCCGCGCCCGGCTGGCAGCCCAGCACGCGGCTCACATCTTCGATACACATGCCCTCGAAATGGCGCAGGACAAACGCCGTGCGCTCGGCAGCGCTCAATTCGGTCATGGCCTCGGCCACGCGGTCGCGGACCTCAACGCTCATGGCGATGCGGTCGGGCGCCGGGTCGAGGGAGGGGAGAGCGAGCGTGGGATCGTCCGTTTCGGAATCCGCGCGGCCGGCGAGTTCGTTGCGCCGTTTGCGCGCGCGCACCAGGTCGACCGAGCAGTTGACGGCGATGCGATAGAGCCAGGTGCCGAAGCTGGCGCGCTGGTCGAAGCGGGCGAGCTGTTTATACGCCCGCAGGAAGCTTTCCTGCACGATATCCTCCGCGTCCTGCTGGTTGCCGGTCATACGATATGCCAGCCGGAACAGAGGACGGCTGTGGCGTTCCACGAGCACCCGAAACGCGTCGGTATCGCCCGCGCGCGTCCTGGTGACCAGGCCTATGTCGTTGCACTCCATCCGGCTGTTCTTTAGACTGCACGGCTCGACGGCGGTTAGCAAGGCTTGGTGGGGCAGGCTTCAGCCTGCCAATCCGCTTCCCTTTGGACTTGAGAGATGCGGGCGCTACTATAATGAACTGGGCGCGCCCACCGGCCGCGTGGCCGCCCTTCGCGCGCGCAAAGGGCGCGCCAGATCACCTCTAGCCCGACTTTCGCACTTCGCGGGGTTTGAGCCAGCTAAGTCTTTCAGATTCAGTTGAGGCATCCCAGAGGTCTTCACCACAAGGAAGGCTGATCTGCTGCCGCGATTGGACGCCGGCCG
>JBEKDV010000529.1:0-4853 GCA_050014175.1 Candidatus Solibacter sp.
TTCCCGAAGTTCTGGAGCCCAGACCCGGGACGAGTTTCAATGCCAGCCAGTAAAGCTCTTCTTCCCGGCTGAGTACAGGAGATGGCATGACGCGGGGCTTGTCGTCCATGACGATACCAGCCAGCGGCGAGGAGACGCAAGTGGGTTCGTCGGCGGAGGGTGCAAGTGGTTGTGTTTGGTTGGGGTTGGGAGGAAAAGTGGGTTCGTTTGGTATTTTTTGGTTTGGGGAGACGGAGGGTGGCTCGGGTTGGAGGGGGGAGAAAGTCATGCCGGCTCCATTGTAGAACGGGGGAATGGGGTGGTTGGAGGGAGGGCGTTTGTTTTCAACGAAAAATGGGGGAATGTTGGTGTGACTGGGGTTGGCGGAGGTTCCTCCCGTCGCGAAAGAGAGTCCGGTCTTCGACTTGGGGCCGCTTGGGCCAGCCTTACCGTTTGAAGAATGCCCAGTGGGCGTTACGAACGCTCTCCGAGGTTGCCAGCAGGCGACCTGGGGTGAGTCCTTCGTCCGTCAGAGTCGCGCTGTAAAGGCGGTCGCCGGCGCGGTAGTATACGGTGCCGTTTTCCACGAGAAGGATTTCGCTGTCACCCTGGTTGGTGGAGATAGTGCAGGTTCGCTCGGTATCCACATCGTACAGATGCAGCCTGCCGGGGTAGACATCCTTGTACGCCTTGAGCAGAACCACGGCGCCCTTTTCGATTCGAGGTCAACCACGATCAGGCGATCCCAATACCTGGCCGTCGGATGGCGTGTTGAGCAACCAACCCGGTGCTACGGACGGGAAAGGCCGTCGCGCTGGGCGGTTGGAAGGAGCAATTTGAGCTAACGTTTGGCCCCGGGTCCGGCAGCCAGGGCACCTCTGGCAGACTGTTCGCCCTCCGCCCGGCGTTGTAGCTCTGCCACTGCACGACTTGTCGAATCCAGAATGGATACGCGCGGTTGTCCGCAAGGTTGGGCGGATTGTCGAGTTCGGTGTCCCGTTCAGGACCTGCCGTTGCGGCAAAACGATTCTGCCATGACGAGATGTTCATGCGCCGGGAAAACCGGGGACAGACGGAACGTTTTCCTGAGATTATCCGGCATACATTCCAACTCTCCTTATTCATGGCTCGTCTTGCCCGTGTTCTGTCAACCGATACACCCCATCATGTTACGCAGCGCGGCAATGCCCGCCAGCTCACCTTCGAATCCGATGCCGACCGCATGGTCTACCTGGACCTCCTCCGGACCCACTGCCAGATCCAGCGACTCTCGCTGGTCGGCTATTGCCTCATGTCCAACCACGTGCACTTGATCGTCGTGCCGCAGCGGCCGGAGTCGCTTCCTCTCGCCTTGAAGCACACCCATGGGCGGTACGCTGCGTATTTCAACGCCCGTCACGTCTCGTCGGGGCATGTGTGGCAGGGCCGCTATTATTCCTGCCCGTTGGACACACCGCACTTCTGCGCTGCCCTGCGCTACACAGAGCTCAACCCGGTTCGGGCGGGCATGGTGGAAGATCCCGTCGACTATCGGTGGTCGAGCGCGGCGGTGCACTGCGGATGCGGCGCCCCAGACCCCTGGCTGGAGATGAAGCCGTTTACGGACGCGTGGGACCATGCTCTCTGGCGAGAGTACCTGAGGCAGGCAGGGGCCGTGGAGGAGGCCGACACCATCCGCAAGAGTACGCACACCGGTCGTCCTCTCGGCACGCCGGATTTCGTGGCGCAGATGGAGAAGGCGTTGGGGCGGCGTCTCGCCCCGCAAAAAGGAGGACGTCCGCCGAGGGAGCAATCGGACGAGAGGCAGACGAAGTTAATCCTGCGCGCTGGGTGAAACAGGGGTAACGTTCCGTCTGTCCCCGGTTTTGACGCATATCGGACTGCATTGGGGTAAACTAGTACATTCTAAGGCCTCGACAATTGCTTCGTCATGCACTCACGGTCGTCCTGCTGGCTGCCCTTCCGGCGCTGGCCGCTCCCGCCGAAACCGGCCAGCTCGACGCCAGCCCGAGTTTGTTCACCGTGATGGCGGCCATCAACGCCGCGGGCTACCGGGCGGACTGGTCGTCGCCCAATAACAGCCCGATCCGCTTCGCGGTGCAGACGGAACTGGCCAAGCGCGACATCCCCTCCCTGGGCCCGCTGAAGGAGTTTTTCGAGAGCCACCGCAAGAAGAACGACTCCCTGGAACTCAGCCAGTACATCTCCTTCGCCCTCTCCTGCAAGGGCCCGCCGGGCTTCGAATTCTCCATACGCGACGTGGAAATTCCTCCCGATGCGGTGCCGCTGCGCGAATTTTCGCATCTATTGGCGGCGTTCTATAAGGAAGCCAACATCGAGGACCTGTGGAAGCGCTCGCAGCCGGCCATCGAGCAGTACATCGAGCGCTATCACGAGCCGGTGACCAACGCCGTGCTCCAGGTCAACGGGTACCTGCGCCAGATGACGTCGGGGTTCAAGTACCGGCGCTTCCAGATCTACATCGAATTGCAGGCGGCGCCCAACCAGATTCAGACGCGCAGCTATAGCGACAACTACACCATCGTGGTGACGCCCTCGCCGGACACGCGCACCTTCGATATACGGCACGCCTACCTGCACTACCTGCTGGACCCGTTGGCCACGCGCAACCAGGAGATCCTGAACCGCAAGAAGAGCCTGGTGGACCACGCCCTGCGCGCGCAGGCGCTCACCGACGCGTATAAAGAGGATTACCTGCTGCTGGTCACCGAATCGTTGATCAAGGCGGTGGAATCGCGGCTCGACCACAGGCCGGGCGAAATCCAGGAGGCGTTGCGCGAAGGGTACATCCTGGCGCCGTATTTTTCCGAGGCGCTGCCGGTTTACGAAAAGCAGGAAAGCTCGATGTATCTTTATTACACCGAGATGATGCAGGCCATCGACCTGGTGAAGGAAGACCGGCGGCTCACCGGTATCGAGTTCAGCAAGGATAGCGCGGCTCGCCCGGCGGTGCGAATGCCGCCGCAGGCGCCTCCTCCGGTACCAACCGGCGCGGCCAAAACGCTGGAAGAAGCCGAGCAGGCTTATAGTTCGCGCGACCTGGGAAGATCCAAGCAGCTCTTCCTGAAGACGCTGCAGGAGACCGAGAAGCGCAGCGTGCACGCTTCGGCGTACTACGGGCTGGCGCGGATTGCGCTGCTCGAAAAGGATCCGGACGCGGCCGAACGGCTTTTCCAGAAGGCCTTGGAATCGGAACCCGAGGCGTTCGACAAGGCTTGGATCCTGGTGTATCTGGGACGGCTTTCGGTGGCGGCCGGCGAAATCGACAAAGCCACGGAGTTTTTCCAAAACGCACTTCAATTGGAAGGCGCGACCGAAAAGGCGCGCCAGGAAGCGAAGCAGGGCCTGGAACTGGCCAAGAAGAAGCAGTAAGGAAACCTGAAGGAGTATTACGCATGAAACGAATGATTCTCACCGGCATCCTGGCAATCGGCGCCGGTGCACCGTGCATCATGGCTCAGGCCCCGCCCCCGGCCCAAGCTGCCAAGGCGCCGGCCCCCAAATCGAAATCCGAACTGGAAGCCTTGCAAGCCCTGCAAGCGGCGGTCGGCGATCCGGATAAGTCGATCGCGGCGGCGGAAAACCTGATCACCAAATTCGCCGACACCGAATTCAAAGGCATCGCGCTCTACATCGAAGCCGACGCTTACCAGCGCAAGGGCGACAGCGACCACATGTTGATCTTCGCCGAGCGCGTGCTGGAAGTCAGCCCGCAGGATTTCCGCGCCATGCTGATGCTGGCCAACTACTATGCCGCGCATACGCGCGAAAACGACCTGGACCGCGAAGAGAAGCTGGGCAAGGTGGAGAAGTATGCCAACCAGGTGATCGAGATGATGAAGACGGCGCCCAAGCCGAATCCGCAGATTACCGATGCGCAGTGGGACGAGGCCAGGAAGGATTCGACCGCGGAAAGCTACAATTACATGGGCCTGGCGAACCTGACGCGCAAGAAGTACGATGTGGCGGCGGCCAACTTCAAGAGCGCGGTGGAAGCCAATTCGCAACCTGAACCGGCGTACATGGTGCGCGAAGCTTCGGCGCTGCAAGCCGGCGGGAAGAACGACGAAGCCATCGCGTTGTGCGACAAGATTGCCGCCATCCCCAACGTATTCGCGCAGATCAAGAGCGTGACGGCGGCGGTTCGCGCCGCGGCCATCAAGGCGGGCGGCAAGGCTCCGGGCGGCGAGGCGAAGTAATTTCCCCCTTCATGCGCGCGGAGTCCGCACTTCTTGAGTTGAAACTGAAGCATCGGTTTGCCAACCCGGAATTGCTGCGCCGCGCGCTCACCCACAGTTCCCTGGCGTGCGAGACGCGCAGCGGCGGCGGCTCCGCGGTGAGCGACAACGAGCAGTTGGAGTTTCTCGGCGATGCCGTGCTGGGCCTGGTGGTAAGCGACGTGCTTTTCCGCCGCTTCCCGTCGTACAAGGAAGGCGAGCTCTCTACCCTCAAGGCCAGCATGGTGAGCGCCGCGCATCTGCACGGAGTGGCGCGCCGCCTGGATCTGGGCGATTACCTGGAACTGGGCCGCGGCGAAGAAATGAGCGGCGGACGCGGCAAGAAGACCCTGCTGGTGGATGCGCTGGAGGCCATCATCGCCGCCATCTATCTGGATGGGGGCCTGGAAGCGGCGCGCGGCTTTATCGTGGAACACGTGATGGACGGCCAGACGGTGTTCGACCAGGAAGCGGGCACCGACATACAGCCCGCGGTCACCAACTTCAAGGAAGCGTTGCGCGAGCTGGCGAAAGCGCGCAAGCTGCCCGAACCGCGCTACGCCACCATTCGCGAGCAGGGTCCGGAACACGCCAAGACGTTCACCATCGAGGTGCGCGTGGGCAAGGAGTGGGGCG
>JBEKDV010000530.1:0-4839 GCA_050014175.1 Candidatus Solibacter sp.
CCGCGATTCGGACCGGGCAGTAACGACACGGATGCCAACTCCACTCCGAAATCGTTTCGTGCATTTGGAGTTTGAGGTAGATGTACAGGAATGGTCTGAATGGGCAATTCAGGTAGGAATTCGTCCTGAGGTGATCGCTTTCCTTCGCTTCCGGCCGGAGTTGCTGAGCGCCTTCGATCGCGACGCTAATGCTTTCCCCTCACCACGTTCCTGGGAGTTTGTCTCGCGCATCCTCGACTCCCTCGACGCGCAAGTGACCGGAGCAATTGAGCACGAAGTTATCGCTGGGGCGGTGGGCGCCGGCGCCGCCACAGAGTTTTCGGCCTTTTTACGAATGTTCCGAGAGTTGCCCAACATTGATGCCATCCTGTTGAACCCAACCCAGGAACCTGTGCCGGAGAACGCGGCCGCGCAGTACGCGGTGGCTTCAGCCCTGGCGCGATGCGCCTCCGATACCAACTTCGACCGCATCTGCCTGTATCTGAATCGTCTGCCTCCTGAGTTTCGCGTGCTGTGCGTTCGCGACGCCACCCTTCGCCAGCCAGCCATTCGCTGTACCGCTGGCTACACGAAGTGGGCCGTGGAGAACCACCACACCATTGCCTAGGGACGGTCTAGACGACGCCGTTGGTAAGGGCCGACCATCTTGGGCGCGCCGGACAGTCGTCGCCGCGAGCCGGTTGCGGGACAAACTTCCGAGTGGCCCGTTAATTGGGAGAGGCGAGGAGGGTAATTGCCTTCAGGTAGTCAGGTGATTCCCAAGATTTGTAGGCGAAGCTAACCGGCGCACTCGAAGCGTTTGCCAGTCCACGTGCAAGTGAACGCAAGCCCTGCGGAGCCGTACGGCAGCACGATTGTCCCACCCTCGCGCACGTAAGCGGTATGCTGACCGTGGTCGAGCACTTGTAACAGTGAAAAGTGCTGAGGCTCCAGAGTAAGGTTCGGTGGTCGAGTGCCAGCCAAATTGAACCCGTAGACTGCCAACTTGAGATCGATTAGGCCATCGTGGGTGGCAAGGAGGATCTCGGGTAAGCCATCGTTAGTCACGTCTTTGATTGCGAGGTGGATCGTCTTCGGTTCGGTCCAACCTTTGCCTCCTTGATACAGGCTGGGCAAGTCTAGAGGGAGAACCTTGTCAAACTTCCGGACCCAGAGGCTATAACCCCCGTGGCTGTACTTGAATCCCACCTCCTCGGCGTTCCCATCTCCATCTAGGTCGACCGAAAGGCGCAACACCGTTCCGTATGCGTAGATTCCTTCCCCGAGGAAGTTACCCTTTATAAGAGCGTGCTCTGGGCGCATTGAGCGCACGTTCGCATCAATATCCCATCGCTGTAGACCGTCGAGGTACGCGACGAGGTGTTGCCGAAACATTCCCTCCCAGTCCTCTACATTCTCGTACTCACGAAAGAAAAGATCTTTGGCTACTTCTATAGTCTTTCGGAGAGCAAGAACTGCCTCGACTTGGTCGCCTTTTTCCGTGGTTTGCTTCCTGAAACAAATCCAGACCAGTGGCCTCTCAGTTTGCGCATAGAGACGTCGTGCTAATTCAAATTCTTCCACAGTGCCTGTTCGTGAGGAATTCTTTGATGCTGGTGATCCGATTCGATTCCAGAACAGCACGACGACAAGATCAGCGAGTTCGAGTTCCCTGTTTATGATTTCCTGCGGACGCCCGAAGGAGGGAATCACCCGCTCCCACCCAACGGCTTCCAAATGAAATCCAATACTGTGTGCCCGCAGATCATTGACGGTCGCTATCAATCCCGGGAAGCGGGATCGTTCGGATACGAGATCGCCAGGGCAAGCCAGGAAGACTCGCTTGACTTGATAAAATGGAAATGGTTGATCCGGCATACTAGCAGAACAGATTGTGGGCTCTCACTGTGCGGAATGCAAGCCTTCAGCAAGACACACCAGGGACGAGAAATCGCATTCGCCGGGTTTACCACACCTTCATCCTACAGACTCCCTTTCCGCAATGGTTGGGGCCGTCAATGCCCCTTTCGCGCGCTCGCCGCCTGTCAGCGTCGTCGTCCACTCTTGCATAAACCGGCAAGGGAAGAGTGGCCCGTCACCCGCCGGGAATGTCTGATCGTCAGCGGACTCGTCGATTTAATGGCGTTGTGGTCGGGTTGGAGTGGCACATTGGTCACACACCACCGATTGCCTGCAGATTGCGAAAGCGTTGTGATCAGCTACAAAGCGGCAGGAACGCTAGCACTTCCCTCATGCTCAATCCGTCCCCGGAACGCGGCGGCCTCCTCTGGCGTTAGGCCGTAGGTACGAACAAAATCTTGTTCTGCCGTGTCCAGATTCTTTGCCAGCAACGGGCGAAGCTCAGCACCGTTCGCGGCTGTCAGCCAAGTCTTAACCGTGCCGTCGGATCCCAGTTGGGCGGTCAGCATCCCCTTAACAATAACCATTTCATCGCTCCCTTCACGTCCTGAGGTAGTCAACTTGCCTTGGTTCATGCAAGTCGGTTTCCTTTGGCGAGCACGTTGCCGAGTGCCAGCCCGGCGCAGGTTAGCGCGACTCTACCGTTTAATCTGTCTTGATCGATGAAGGTCTCGACAGAAATCGTCAACAAATGAGCCGAACTCCGGGTGTTCATCAAGCTTGTAAGGGACTCCAAACATGTGCAGGTGCACCTGGAGCAGAGCCGTCGCGAAAGCGTGAATAGGCCGGCACGGATCAGCTAGCTGGTTTTCTCGCAAGTTCCGAATTAGGCGTTCCTCAACTGTCGGATAGAAAGGTGAATGCTCTTGTTCCGACATCAAGTCGAGGAGGACCAAAATGACATTTGCCACGACAATCCCTAAGCTTCGTTTGAACAAGATGTCTGGTTCCGACACTCCATCTAACACGTGGTGCGTCGCGAACGCGTCGGCTTCATTTTCCTCAACTCTCGCGCGTGACGTTTCGAGTAGTGGATGTTTAAGGGCTATGTGCCCAGTTTCGTGCAATAACATCCACGCTACTGCCGTCAAAAACAGCTCAGTAGCGACTGCATTAGGAGACGCAAGCTTTGGCATGCGGGTTGGGCACGGTGCACGAGCAGGCCAAGGATCGTATTGCCCGTTTCTCACACACCGAATAGCCCACTCGTAGAGATCGAGAGCGTCAATTGCCTCTTGGTCCGTGCCCAGTCTGACTTCGGGGAGCCGGCTTTTTTGCGCCTTTGTGTAGGCCTGGTAGATATACCAAGACGCCAAGCCGGCGCACCACACGAGATTGAGGGCACCATCGGACACGTTGATATGCTCACCGGAAGTGGAGAAAACGAACTTTCCAGTTTTCCAGAACAATTTGATGGGGCGGAGGTGGGAGACGAGAACGTCCCTTCGCTCGGGCGCGAGAACCTGCGGGGCGACATAGATTTCCGATAGCAATGAAAGGACGGGTGAGCTACCTGGGGGGATTGACTTCAAAGTCCTCGATGCGAACGCATCAAAGGGCCCGAGCCGAGGTGTCACTTCATTGCTTACCATAAGGCACCATCCGCCTCCGTCTCGGTACTGCATTTGGCAGAGAAAATTTCTCGCGAGGCGGTATTCGCCTTCATATTAAGGCCAAGTTGTACGTCTTCAGGATGCACTGGAAGAGCGCTTCATTCACGGGGTCGGTGAATGAACCCATTGACGTGACAATAAAGGTGGTCGGCGGTCGCTCATAAATAGCATAGGCAATCCGTTCCGGGGCATGTCGCGAACGGTAACGGATTCCATCCGGTTTGCACGGATGTTTCCTCAGTGCTGCGGACCATCGCTGCGCTACCCTGTATGAGCCTGTCACGAGCCGCCCGTCCGCTCCGATGCTGGCGAGCCCACCGTCGCTGACAAGGTCGATAAAGCGTAGACGTTCCGTCAACTCAATTCTCGCAATCGCCCGTGCATTTAGATACGCTCCGGAAACGGCAGGCACTCCCGTCGTCGATCCGCAAGATTCCAAGAGGCAACACTCGGGGTCCGCGCCGACGTAGAGCACGCCGAAACACCCCGAGTTCGGACACTCTGGGTCATCAAAGCGATACGCTCCCGTCTTGCCGAAATGAATCGGGTTGTTAATTTTCTGATAGTGCCGGTACAAGAGCCCTCCCGCCGGCACCGTGAAGATCAACGGATTTTGGGCAGGCAATTCAGCGTGGGGGAGCGCATGGTCGCCAGGAAGGTCGATCATAATGCTCCCTGTTCACCGTACCCGGTCGCGGCCCTCACCACGTCGTTAACCTTTCCAGTTCGTAGCGCTTCGATTGGGGTCTTATTACCAAGTCTCTCGTGCGGACTTGTGAAGAATTTGAGCTGCATCCAGGGATCGAGAGCACTCAGATTCTTCAAGACCTCTTCTAGACCGTCGAGGGTCTTTGCCTCCTCAAACTGAAAACTGGGGTAACTATATCCGCGTCTACCTTGCGTCAGCGCCAGAAGTCGATTGGCGGCTCGCCTTTTGTCGACTGCTTGACGCGAAACGTTCAACAGCTCAGCAACCTTTCCAGAACTGAGAACCCCTCCGGAATTCTTGAGCATCTCTTGCCGAAGCTCAGATCCCCGAAGCTTCGAGGCGAGAATCGGATCTTGCGCTGCTAACTCGGACACCCAGGGGGCCGAACTAACGGCCTCGAGCATCACAAGCTGATCCGTCGGAGCGGCAGTCGCCTTATCAATCAAGGTGCTCGTCAGATCACTTTCGAGGTCTTTGACCGCCCTCAGCACTCGAGCAAGAAAAGCCGGATGTTTGGTCTTGCTGAACTGCTTCAATATCGAATCCAAGAAACGATGTTCAAGATCTGGGTCGCGCTCGATCCTCACGTGCAACTTCTAGCCTTCAAATGCACTCCAT
>JBEKDV010000531.1:0-6083 GCA_050014175.1 Candidatus Solibacter sp.
CCGGCACAACGGCACGCCTTCGGCGTGGATGATGACGCCGTCACCCCCGGCTCAAATGCCGTTCCCGGCCTGGGTCACTCCAATCGAGCGCTACTGGGTCAATTCTCGTGAGCACCGAAGATTCCTGAAACGTGCAAAGCCGTTTGATATGAAATTGAATTGCAAGTGCTCTGATGCGTATGTACGCCATCCATCCAGCGATGAAGCATCTGGCTCTGGCCGCAAATTGGCAGGGAAACAGCGTAAAGCATCGTTGTCGGCTTCCTTGATCAAGTTCTCGGCCCCGCCCGCCGGTTGTAGAACCACACCAAGGCGTCCAGCGGTCGATCCATGTTCGTGACGAAGACCCGATAGGTGTACTCGGGCGTGTCGAACAACATCCTCAAGCACTTGCTGGTGCCTGGTTCTGCCTTCGAGCTTCCGCCGATCCTCTGAAAGCCATCGGAGTGGGTAAGCCCCGGGGGTTACAGGGGTTTCTACGCAGTTATTCACCCATTTGCGGCGCGTCTTTGCGTAGGCTGGAGCAATGCGAGGTCCGGCGAGCCGACTACACGCTGCTTTACGATGCAAAGTGGCTGAATTGCCACCGGATGTCAGCAGATTAACTCTTGCGCGGGCGCCTGAAAAAATCCAAGTTCTGCCGCGGACTGGTAGGCCGCAAAACCTTCCGCAAAATCCTGATACCGACAACCTCGTAACGTCAGGCCCCCAAAACGCTCCGTATCAGTTCTCCGTCGGCACCCTGTTGAAACGGTCCACAACCAGCATGTCAACTATCGCCTTCGTGGGCTGAAGCCTCAACCCAAGCCGCTCTACGATGGCCTCTGCGCCCAGCCCGGGATAGCTCGCTTGGGGAACCGCCCCGTCAGGCGCCGCATTACCTTCTGGGAGCGGCAACCTCACGCTGTAATCATACTTGCCGGTCAAGTCTGTCTTATCGACGATCATCTGGGCGGTCGGCGGCAGCGCCTTAATTACCTCGTCAATACTCTGCATCCGGCCGAGCCAAAATAATGTTTCATGGTCAAAGATTCGGGTCGCGAATGGATAGCCTGGTGGAAGCCATGGGTTCCCGTCCTTATCCAGACTGATCCTTGGGGCCACGGCGGGTGCGTCTGCGAGCGCTGCCTCCGCCGGCTTCATCTTAGGACCACCCTTGGCGATGACCAGTTCTCGAACGTCCAGTTCCTTGCGTTCGTGGTGCGCCACCAAGCCGATCCTCTCGATCAGCAAACGCTGGATCGTCAGATTGAAGTCGGCGCGACTGGCGCCCGGAGGAAGCTTGGCAAGAACATCGTACCGCGCATCCAGCATAGAAGGAGGTCCAGAAAGCCGATGCGCGTCCAAAGTCCAGGCTATTAACAATAGCTGATACAAACTAATGTTCGTACACGTCCACTGACCGGGCGATGCCGTACCGGGGCCTCCCTCATTCCGAAACTTGAAGAGTAACGTTCCGTTTTTGGAGTCCCCAGATCGTAGGTCCGGACTCGGCGCCGCCACCTTTACCGACGCCACCTCAAAGGCAGGCCTTGCCTGTGGAGGCTGAGCCGCCGCAGCGGCGACCGCCATGCAAAAAAGAACGGGCAACAGCGGAGACTTCATGAGATCTCTGAACCCTCCGTTTACGATTATAGCGACTCCAGACAGTTACCACGTATAGTCACCGCTGGACAAGCGCTGTTAGCGCCGGAATGAGAGAGCAGCATTTGCGCATCCCCGATACTGGCGTTCGTGCCCACCGGGCAATGACGGCTGCGAGGAGATTGTTCGCCTGTTCGTCACGTCGCGGACAGGCCGTACCCATTACGGCAGCAATCATCACCGGTGCCTGCCAGAAAGCCGCCTTTCGGTTTCCCGACTGCCGCACCGTCCACTGACAACGCGCCCCCGGTGCCCGCAAAGCGGCGCAGGAGTATTTGATCCTGACCGAAGGCCAGATTCGGGCTCTGGAACGGGCCAAGGAAGAAAAGGTAGCCGTAAAGGGCCGGTTAAGTGGCGTTCTCGTACACTGGCCGACTTGCGGTCCGAAGTCTGCCGATGGGATAGCGCCGACAGATCCCGTGATACGCCGCTCTCTCCATCCAAGGGACCAACCGGAACGGTGAAGGTCAATTTGCTCTCCTCGCCTCGGTCAGTTTGGGAGGTTGGCCCGCTTTGGCGACTGTCTCAATTACGCCAGTTCCTTCAGCAGTTTTACGTCAGGCGCAAAACGCTGGGTCCGCGCGTAGCCGGGTAGGCGTGATCGGGCTGGTGGAATCCCTCACCGCTGACCTGTCAGAATCGCAGCGAGCCTCGGACGCCATTGCTCAAACACCAAACCCGACCCGCCGGCCCTCCGCCCCCCGTCCCTACCCCATTCACCCCCGACCACTTCACCCCAAATTGGCGTCGTTCTACTAACATCCGATCCCGACCGGTCTGCGCCTGTCAGTACAGCGGACTCTCGGACTCGCCACACTGCCGGGCACATGGACAGTTCACGCACTTCCAGTCGCGCACCAGGCTTCGGCGATCGAGGGCCGGTCTCTGGAGCGCGGTGCTACACTGTGGGTGCCGCGGTTTGGAAGGACACGTCGCTCGACGACGCACAACAGATGCGCGTGGACCGTTCCAATCCCGGCCAGCAGTTAATCAAGCAAAGAAAGAGGAAGGTATAGACAAAGTGGCTAATACACAGTTATCTATTGCTGAACCCAAGGGTAAGTTGGGTGTCATGACGGTGGGCTTGGGCGCCGTGGCAACTACCATGATCGCGGGTGTCGAGGCTGTTCGACGCGGACTCGCGGCTCCGGTCGGGTCCCTCACTCAGATGGGGACGATCCGGCTCGGCAAACGAACCGACAAGCGCGTGCCCAAGATCAAGGACTTCGTGCCCCTGGCGAATCTCGAAGACCTGGTCTTTGCCAGTTGGGACCTCTTCACCGACAACGCCTACCAGGCGGCGCTTAAAGCGGGCGTGTTGGACAGGCAGCAACTCGAGCCGCTCAAAGGCTTCCTCGAGGCCATTCAGCCAATGCCCGCCGCATTCGAGCAGAAATGGGTCAAGAGGCTGCATCCGAATAACCTGCTACCCGGCAAAACCAAGATGGCCCTCGCCGAGCAAATCGGGGAGGACATCCGGCAGTTTCAGAAGACTTCCGGCGCCGACCGTCTGGTGGTGATATGGTGTGGCTCCACCGAAACCTTCTCCTCGCCTAAGCCGATCCATCAGGACATCAAGTCATTCGAAGCAGGCCTTTGCTCGAACTCTCCCGACATTTCGCCGAGCATGATCTACGCCTACGCCGCGCTGAAATTGGGTGTGCCCTTTATCAATGGAGCGCCGCACCTGACAGTGGACATCCCGGCACTCACGAACCTCGCCGTCGAAAACCATATTCCCATTGCCGGCAAAGACTTCAAGTCCGGGCAAACGTTCATGAAGACGCTGCTCGGGCCGGGACTCAAGCTCAAACTGCTCGGCCTCAATGGTTGGTTTTCCACGAATATTCTCGGCAACCGCGACGGGGAAGTGCTCGACGATCCCGAGAACTTCAAGAGCAAGGAGGAAACCAAATCCTCGGTGCTCGACCGCTGCCTCCAGCCGGAACTCTATCCTGAGCTCTACAAGAGCTACTTCCACAAGGTGCGCATCGAATACTACCCTCCCCGCGGCGATGCCAAGGAAAGCTGGGACAACCTGGACATCTTCGGCTGGCTCGGCTACCCGATGCAGATCAAGGTGAACTTCCAGTGCCGCGATTCGATTCTGGCCGCGCCGATGGCCCTCGATCTGGTGCTGTTCATGGACCTCGCCCAGCGCTGCCCCGACCTCGCCAAGATGGGCATCCAGGAATGGCTCTCGTTCTACTTCAAGGGCCCGCAGGTGGCCGCGGGCCTATACCCGGAGCACGACGTGTTTATTCAACAAATGAAGTTGAAAAATACGCTTCGCCACCTACGCGGCGAAGATCTGATTACCCACCTCGGCCTGGAATACTACGACTGAGAATTCGCCGGTCAAAGGGGGCGGGGCTTGCCCTGCCCCCAGGCCTGTACGTTCTCTCAGCAGCCTAAGTTGCTGAAATACTCGAACCTGGTTCGTGCGTCCCGTATGGTCGGCCGGCCATCCTCGCCGACAAACCCCGGCTCCCCGCGGCTCACCGAAAGCTGGTGGCCCAGCATCAGCGCAGTGCTTTGCCGGAACCACGGCTCAAACTCCGCATCCAGCGCAAACGGGTCGAGCAGGGGGCGAGCCTCGGGAGTATTGTGCTCCGTGCCGTTGAATACCGGCCACCAGCGGCGGCGCGCCGCCGACACAATCTCCACCAGGCGCTCCCTGGTATTACGGTGCGGTATGACTTCAATCGCGTAAAAGCCCGACGCTTCCAGACGATCGAGGAGCGCCTCGACATCGCGCTCGCCGGTGGTGACGGGATTGCCGAGCACCGGGTAAGTGGGAATGGCGCCGAAGGCCAGAAACATGGCGCGCAGATCCTCGGACGGAATGAACGCATCGTCGGTTTCGCGCACGAAGCAAGGGGCGCCGGCCTTGAGAAGCTTGGCGCGGAGAAAAATCTGTAGCGCCGCGTCGTCGGCGCCCGCCGGGGGAGCGGAGGCGCAGCAGCGCTCGATCACCTCCGTCACAGGCACTCCCCGCGCGGTAGCGATCTCGCGCAACCGGACGAGCGCCGCCCAGCCTACGTGCCGCTCGGTGGCATTGCCTCGCGGCGTCAGAGCCAGCACGTCTTCCCACGCCGGACCATCGGCGTCCAACCGCTCGCGGAAGAGTTGACCCACCTTCACGGTCATCTCCCGGTTACGAAGCTCCAGGGCCGCGCGCATGCGCGCCAGGNCATGCGCGCCAGGCTCTGTGCGGCGAGCGAGGATTCCGGCAGCATCCTGGTGATCCCTTTGGCGCAGAGATAAACGCGACCGGGGTTATCGGGATCGTTCAGCAAGAGGCGGCTGGCTTCCGCGGCGCGGTCCATGCCGACGGCCTCCATGGAAAACCCGGGGGCGATGCCGGCGATCTTGCATGCCTGGCGAAACTCTTCATGCCCGGCCACGGTGTAATGGTCGTTGATGCCGAGAACCGCCAGGCCTTCCCGCGCGGCCTGCCATACGGCTTCGGCCGGCGAGCGAAAGACGCTGAACGATTCGTTGGTATGGATGTGGCAGTTGGTGCCCCGGCGGGGCCTTTCATCGAGCTGCGCGCAGAGCCGGCGCAAGGCATCCAGGCGGCTCTCTTGCGAGCCACCGTGAAGAGCCGCTTCGAGTACCGCCGTGCCGTCCTGTATGGATTGGTTCATCGCACCATCACCTGTCCGCTGTCCACCACCAGCGTCTGTCCGGTAATGCAACGCGCCGCGTCGGAGCACAGAAAGACGATCGCGGCGGCAATGTCGGCGCGCTTGATCTCCCGCTTCAGGGCAGTGAGCGAAGTGTAGTAGGGGATCACTTCCTCGGGTTGGATGCCCTTCTTACGGGCTGCGGTCTTGATGTACTCGGGGTTCCAGATTTTGGAGCCTTCAAACACGTTGCCGGGCGCCACGGCGTTGACGCGAATGCCGTCCGGCCCAAGCTCCAGGGCCCAACCGCGCATCAGGTGCAACTCGCCGGCCTTGGTGGCGTTGTAGGCGGAGTTGGCTTTGGAGGCGTCCAGACCGGTCTTGGAGGAAAGCATGACCATCGCTCCCCCATCGCCCTGGGCGCGCATAATCCGGGCGGCCTCGCGCGCAACCAGGAAGTAGCCGGTAAGGTTGATCTCCAGCGCCAGCCGCCACTTGTCCAGGGGCATATCGACGAGCTCGTAGGGCGGGGCGATGCCGGCCGCGCAGACCACGATATCGACGCCGCCCCAATGGCACAGCACGTGATCGAAGGCCGCCGTTACCGACTCCTCGCTGGTTACGTCCATGCGCACGGCCAGCGCCCGCCGCGGGTCGGCGGAACTGGCGGCAGCGGTTTCCGCGCCCCGAGCGTCGATATCGCAGAAGGCCACGGCCGCTCCGGCTTCCACCAATCCCAGTGCGATGCCGCAACCCAATCCCGAAGCGGCTCCGGTGACCAGGGCCACCTTGCCGGCCAGCGGCGCGTTG
>JBEKDV010000532.1:0-7152 GCA_050014175.1 Candidatus Solibacter sp.
CCACCGACGGGCGAGCCTCGATAACTGCTCCCGAAAGCGTGGGCAGCGTCGAAGATTAGTTTCAGGCCGTGTCTTGTCGCAATCCGTTGGAGTTCGTCGATGCGAGCCGGATTACCGTAAAGGTGAACCGCCAGGATAGCTTCGGTGCGCTCGGTGATCCTTGCCTCCACATCAACTGGGTCAATCGTCCAGGTCCCCTGGTCACAGTCCCCAAACACCGGTTCTAGGCCGTTCCACAACACTGCATGGCCGGTCGCGAAGAAAGTAAAGCTCGGCAGGATGACTTCACCCTTGACACCGAGCGCCTTTAGCACCAACATCAGCCCTGAAGTACAGCTCGACACTGCTACGCAGTGCGAGACTCCGAGGCGCTCAGCGACCCTCGCTTCCAGGCGAGCCACAACGTTGCCGTTTGTGAGCATCCCGTCTGCAAATGAGGACAGATAGCATTGCAGGATCTGATCTATCGGTGGAACAGTCGGCTTGATGAATCGGAACGGCGTTTCGCGTGCAGATGGAGCACTCGTGGCTACTCTCATAGCTCTTTCTCCTTGGTCTGGCGTCGGTAGCGGTCAGTAGTAGCTATTAGTAGCTATCTTCGGGTTCACGCCTGCGGATCACGCGGCACGGCGTACCATAGGCGACCACGAAATCGGGAATGCCAGCAAGAACGGTGGAACCGGCACCGATCACGCTGTGGGAACCAATAGTGACGCCAGGGACGACACTAGCCCCCATCGAAATTGCGGAAAAGGCACCGATCTTGACATTCCCAGCCGTAGCGGCGTTGGGTTGTAAGCAACTGAACTCCCCCAAGGTATTGTCGTGGTCGACTGAGCTGTTCGTGTTGAGGAAACAGAAATCACCGATCCGTGTGCCTGGGTTGACGCTGACGCCAGCCATGATGGCAATGCCATGGCCCAGCGCGACCTCTCGGGCTATGCGAGCTGAGGGATGGATCGCGTTCACGAACACGAAGCCCGGGGCACGTTCACGTATATTCTTGGCCATCTGGTGCCGCACCCAGTTGTGGCCGATGGCAACGATGCCGCCGGTGATCTTTTCCGTGGCGATCAGTTGCGGGATAGAATCTTCTCGGCCAATGACGTCGTACCCCATCAGTCTCGCACCTGGCTCTTTGAAGCTGTCGATGAGTCCAACAATCTTGAACGAGCCTTGCTGTTCGATGATGTCGATGACGACCTTCGCGTGCCCGGAGGCACCGATGATCACAATGTTGCGGTTCAGGTTGAGCTCCGAGTGCTCCGAATTTCTGTGCTTTCTCGAGTTCCAAGGAACTCAGGCATCGTCGCATGCCCGGCTTGGCTGATGCCCTCTCGCCGCAGGACCTTCCACAGAGTGATCGCGAGTATCTTCACATCAAGCCAAATGCTGCAGTGATCCACGTACCAAACATCGAGCTCAAACCGCTCCGCCCAACTCAGCGCATTCCGACCATTGACCTGGGCCCAGCCCGTTATACCCGGCTTGACTTCGTGGCGCCGGCGCTGGTGCGCGTTGTAGCGCGCCAGGTATTCAGGCAGCAATGGTCTTGGTCCAACCAGGCTCATGTCACCCTTGAGGACGTTCCAAAATTCGGGCAGCTCATCAAGGCTTGTCGCGCGGAAGAACTTGCCTAAGCCCGTGAGCCGCTCCTCATCGGTAATCAGCCCCCGAGCCGGATCTGGTGCGAGCATCGTGCGGAACTTGAGAGCCGTGAACAGACGTTCGCCGTAGCCCGGTCGTGTTTGCCGGAACACGATCGGCCGGCCCATTCTCAGCCAGATTGCTAGCGCACAGGCCAAGTAGACCGGAGACAACAATAACAGCAATAGCGCTGCCGCGAACGCATCGATTGCGCGCTTCGTGACCTTGGCCAGAGATACCTCAGTTTCGCCATTCATCGATCAACACGTCGGCTACACGTTCTGCAGCCTTCCCGTCCCACCCGGGAACTGGTGACCCGGATTTGTAGCTGCCGGCCAGTATCGATTCGATCAGGTTCAGGGCTAAATCGAAATCGCCATCCACCACCGTATTGGTTCCTTGGCTTACCGTCACAGGCCTCTCAGTGTTGGGCCTCACTGTCAAACACGGAACACCCAGAAACGTCGTCTCTTCCTGAAGCCCGCCCGAATCGGTAATGACCAGCGTGGCGTCTGTCATCAGGCTGAGGTTCTCGCGGTATCCCAAAGGCTCAATCAGCCGAATCGCGGAGTTCTCAGCCAAACTAGTATCTAAGCTCCATTCAGCCATTCGGGCGCGTGAGCGTGGGTGAATTGGAAAGACCAGCGGCAGCCGTTCAGATGTCTTGTTGAGGAACTCCACGATTTGGGTGAGCCGCTGGGGATCATCAACGTTGCCTGGCCGGTGCATCGTCACGAGGGCATAGCGGCCGTTGAGCCCTAACTCACGGCGCATATTGAGATTGCGGGCGCGCTCAAGTTCCCAGCACAGCGTGTCGATCATAACGTTACCGACGTACTTCACACGCTCGGCCGGAACGCCTTCATTCCGCAAATTGCTTTCACCTGCCGGTTCGCTGACCAGCAACAGATCGGAAATAGCGTCCGTCGCTACGCGATTGATCTCTTCGGGCATCGACCGGTCGAACGAACGCAAGCCAGCCTCGATATGAGCCACCGGTATCCTGAGCTTTGTGGCGGCCAGAGCGCAAGCCAGGGTTGAATTAACATCCCCGACGACTACCGCTCCGGCCGCGCTGCCGTTCAGTTCGAGCAGGTGTTTCTCGAACGATTCCAGCACGCGGGCCGTTTGAGCGCCGTGCGTGCCCGAACCCACGCCTAAGTGAATGTCGGGTGCCGGCAAACCCAGTTCCGCGAAAAAAACGCCCGACATCCGCTCGCTGTAGTGCTGGCCGGTGTGCACCAACCAGGGACGCCACGGCAGATGGTTTCGCCGGTCCAGAGCACGCAGAACGGGAGCGACTTTCATGAAGTTGGGCCGCGCACCGACAACAAAGATGAGTTTTTTCATGCGCTCGCCGTCTCGCTCACCAAGGCTTCCAAGATCTTCAGGTAGCGTTGGGCCAATGCCTCGCGCCCGGCGTGGGCTTCCACCCATCTGCGGCCGCGCTCGCCCATCGCTGCACACTCTTCGCGGTGCTCATGCAACCACCGGATCGATGCCGCGAGTGCTTGGGGATGCTCGGGCGCTGCGAACACGCCGGCTTGGGCATCGTCACAGACCAGTTTGCGGGCGACACCATCGATAGCGAGTAGCGTCGGTCGGGCGGTTGCCATGTAGTCAAAGACCTTGTTGGGATACACCGTGCGAAAGGTGGGATTGTTCTGTAGCACCGCTGCGCCCACGTCACACGCCGCAACGAAATCGGGCATGTTCTCTTTCGATTGCGGACCACAGAACTGTATGTTAGTGAGCCCCCGGCGATCAGCGTCCAGTTCCAGCTTTGCGCGTTCGGGCCCGTCGCCGACACACGCGAGTCGGATGTCGGGAACATCACGAAGCAATTCGGCGGTCTCGACCAACTGGCCAATCGCATTCGCGCGGCCGTGCGCGCCCGAGTACATCACAACGAAGTATCCGTTCCAGCCAAACTTCTCGCGCACCCAATTCTGCTTGGTGGTGGGCCTGAACCGATCGAGGTCGGCCCCGTTTGGCACGAAGACGATCTTGGCTGGTTCCGCTAGCCCACGCTCCAACAGATTCTGTTCAAAAGCTGGCGTGAGCACATTGATTTTCGTCGATGAACGACAAGCAAACCGCTCCAATCCATACAAGAGGTTCGCAATAAAGGACCCACCCCGAAGCACTCCGGTAGTGATAGCACTCTCCGGCCAGAGGTCGCGAACCTCGAAGATCCAGGGAACTGGGCGCATAGAGAGCCTTGCAGCGATCCAGCCGGGGATTACGGTGACTAGCGGTGGCGAGGTGGCAATGACAATGTCGGGCCGGGGTGTACGGAGAGCGGCCGTTGAGGCCGACAGCGTAAAACCGAGGAAAGCCCACATGCGGCCCGGGTAACTCGAGGCGTAGGTTATCGGCACATGGCAACGGTACACCAGGACCGAGCCGTCGTTTTCCTTAACGATCCAGCGGCCGTGGTAGCGGTCCGGCGCCTTACCAGATATGTAGTCTACCGTTCCAGCAATGACGGCGACTTCGTGACCCTGCTCAGCCCACAACCGCGCCATTTCGTTAAAGCGCGATCCGCCCGCCTGTCCAGGCATCAAGTAGTGCTGATGGACGATCAGAATCTTCATGCGACGGGGGCAGTGGTCAGTTTGAGCGAGTGGGGTTGGATCCCATCCCCAGCAACTTCGAACTCAAGGATGCGGTCACGGGACATCACGGACCAGGACGAACCTGAAACGGCGACGGACGGGACATGGGGACCCAGGATGGAAACCAGTGTGAGCGGGAGCCGTTCGGACACTTCAACCGAGAGCGAGGGAACAGGAACCTTTTCGGCATAATATCTGGAGAGCCATCCGCGGGGAGGCTCGTCTTGGCCCGCTACGATCTCCCCCGAGAGTGGCCGACCGGCAGCGTTAACGATGGCGAGATAGAATGGACCGTCCGGAGTTTCCAGTTGGAGTGATGCTTGTCCGTCAGCACGCGGCCGATAGGGAAAATCGCCTCCGAGCCAGTGGAGGCGGACGCGATGGGTGCCGGAACCTTCAACGCGATCCACCACAACCCAGAGGTCGTCCTTGAGGAACAGCACCGAGCGCCGGTGAACGCAGCGGCCCGGATGCCGTTGGTAACCGTAGTGCTCACCTTCACAGAGAGTCCAATCAACATTGTCTTCGAAACGTAGCAGTTTGGCCCTGGTCCAATACAGGCATTTGATGGTCCCGGCCGTCCACCTGAACCGTGTTGTGGCTTTCGGTGCAAAGAAAATGGTCGTGCCATTCCTCCGGTCCGTTGTATAGGTAGCTGCCGGGGTCGGCCAAGACGTTGTGACCACGCCACCAGACGTCCAGGTGCAACATGTCGATTTGAGAGAAGCGATCCAGGATGGTTCCGCAACGAAATGCCGCGAAATTGGCTGGCTTGAATCCGCGCAGGACGTGATAGCCGGAATGCGCAAACGATAGAGAGACACGTTTTGCGTCCCGCTGGGGCGCTTGAAGGGAATCGGGACCGAGTAGCCAAGCTGTCTCCTCGTCCCATGGACCCGGCGCATAGATGCGCTCGCCGCGGGTGGCAATACTCAAGGCTTGAAGTGTGGAGCGGAAATCAGCGTAGTCGCAGGTGGACAGGACAAGCGGGAGCGCGCCGTCGTTGGCTCCGTAGTTCGGCAGACTACCATCACCCGGGTTCTGGTGGGCGTATAGGAAATCAAGAGAGCGCTCCATGGCACTGCGCCACTGCGGAGGAGGGGTGCCGTGCCGGTTCTCGAAGATCCAGGCGAGCAAGTAGACCTGCATGGCGAAGCGGTGATAGTTGTGCGAGTTCTGGATGTAGCCGCCGTCGGGATAGACTTGGACGCCAGCTTGGTCGGTGAGGATAGCCAGACCTTCCGAGCGCCAGCGTGCCGCTTCGGGAACGCGAGGGAGAAGAGTGCCGGCAAGATATAGGCACAGGGCCTCGGAGAGCAGGTGGTTATTATAGACAGCGTACCGCGCATACTCGATGTGGCGGGCCACGTGAAGCGCACCCTCGTACAGGTCGCGGCCGATGTCCGGCCCAGGATAGCCGAGCGCTCGAAAGGTGGAAAGAGCGAACAGCCACGCCCACAGGCGGACGGCGATTTCCTGACTCGACTGCCAATGGACACCGGTTCCGAAGGGGTTGTGGGTGCGAAAATCCTCGATCTGCCCGAAGAGCCCAGCAGCGAGCACGGGTGCCGATTCAGGCTGGAAGGCTGCTGCGCGCGCCATCTGGTACGCATGGGGGAAGCGGCCGATCTCCCAGGTGAGTTTGATGTCGCCGATGGTGCGGCCGTGTCGCATTACCTCCGACCAATGCACGCCGGGCCAATGGTGGCCAGAGGCAGGATGCAGATGCCAATCCACGGGATCACCGAAATCGGCTGCCCACCGGCTGAAGCAAAGAATGCGACCGCGGACGGCGGCTGCGGCCACCTTGTGAAGAGCGGAGATGCGCTCGGGAGCCACACGGTCGGTCATGGCCTCGCACAGCGCGCCAGGATCCGCGAACGGCAGCGCGGCGAGAGGGTCGGCTGGGGTTGCGATGGGAGCGGGAGTGCGATGCAACCGCAGGAGCCCGGAGCGGAGTTTCAACTCCCACGCAATACGCGCGGTGGTCCTGGGTAGCCCGAGTTCACGGGCCTCCTGGAGAGCGTGGCGGAAGCGGGAAGTCAGCGGCATAGGTTCCGGGGCATCTTGACGGGACGTCTGAGCGTTTCTCACCGGGATTCAGCTTCGATGGTGACGCGGGACACTTCGATGATTTCGGCGAACGGAATCGGGGAAGGTCCGCCGGAGCGGATCGCCGCAAGGAACGCGGCGACGCAAGCATGATTGCCCTTGTCCTGGCGCCAGAGGTTCATCTTTTTGAATCCGGGCCAGCCCCAACCGGTGAGCCGGATGAAGTTGTCGAGATCGAGCACGCGCCCACCGCAAAAGACGCTGAGCCGCTCTTTGGGGTAGGACTTGTGCCCGCCCGAGAAGTAATGCACCGTGCCGGTGGAACCGTCTTCAAACGTGAGCGTTACGGTGGCACCGTCCGGCGGGACCTTCGCGGTTGAGACGCTCGCGACCGGCGAGCCGGCGAGGAAGCGGAGCAGGTCGATGAAGTGACAGCCCTCGCCGATAATGCGGCCGCCTCCAATCTCGCGCTCCTGCGTCCAGTGGTCCGGCGGGATCGCGCCGGCATTGACCGTCATAACCATGGCTTTGGGGGCGCGCACGGTGCCGAGCAACCGTCGCAGCCGGATGATGTGGGGGGCGAAGCGGCGGTTGAAGCCGACCATCAAGAGCGGAGCGCGCGCGCCGAGGGAGCGGTAGAGCGCCTCGATTTCGGCCAGCTCGTCGAGGGTGATGCAGAGGGGCTTTTCGACGCAGACGTGCTTGCCTGCCTTGAGCGAATCACACACCAGCCGGGCATGGGAGTTGTGGCGCGTGGCGATGAAAACGGTGTTGATGGCGGGGTTGCTCAAGACGGCAGCGGGTTCGGAGGCGGCAGTCTCGAAGTTGTACTTGC
>JBEKDV010000533.1:0-4824 GCA_050014175.1 Candidatus Solibacter sp.
ATCTGCTCCGGGTTGACGCCGGCTCCGATGCGCGCGATGAACTGCACTCCCATGGTCTCGCCGAACGGCTGGCCGCCCATCCCGTAGAAGTTGTTCATGCAGTTGAAAACGATGGGCAGGCCGCCGCCCAGCGAAGCGTCCCACAGCTTGCGGTACTGGTCCATGGCGGAGAACGTGATGCCTTCCCACACCGGACCGCAGCCAAATGAGGCGTCGCCGATGTTGCACACCACGATGCCCGGCTTCCGATTCACCCGCTTAAAGAGCGCCGCGCCCGGCGCAATCGATCCCGAGCCGCCCACGATGGCATTATTGGGGTAAATTCCAAACGGCGTAAAGAACGCGTGCATCGAGCCGCCCAGCCCGCGGTTGAACCCGGTCTCGCGCGCGAAGATCTCGCTGTACGCCCCATAGACGAAGAACCGCGAGGCGAGGCCCCTGACCGAACCCTGGTATCCTTTTTCGACCGGACCGATCAGGGCGCCGTCGCGGTAGGATTTCATGACCTCCAGGAGTTGCGCCTCGCTCCAGTGGCGCATGGCCGCGAACCCTTTCGCCAGGATCTCGCCGTGACTGCGGTGCGATCCGTAGATATGGTCGTCCGAAGTCAGGGAGAACGCCATGCCGACCGCGGCCGCCTCCTGCCCGATCGATAGGTGGGCCGGGCCGGCATGATTATAGGCCAGCCCTTGAAACGCCCCCTTCGTCTTGATGTCGTTGAGAATCGTTTCGAACTGCCGTATCGCGCACATGTCCTGCCAAATGGCCAGAAACTCCTCGGGAGAGTAGGTCGCAAGCTCTTCCTCTCCCGTCCGCCGATAGGCGTTCATCTGAATGTCGGACAGATGGATCGCGCTTCGTGCAAATACTTGTTCCGGTTCTATGATGATTGATTTGGGCATTCCGCCTTGACTCCTAGTGGACTCCGAGAATCGCTTCCCGCAACGCTTCCGAAACCGTGGGGTGCGGGAACACGATCTCGCTGACATCCGATACGCACATTTCCGTTTCGACCATGGCGGCGGCGGCGACGATGAACTCGCTCGAGGCGTCGCCGATAGCATGGACTCCCAGGATTTCGCCGAACCGCGCCCCGGCCAGTACCTTTACCATTCCAGTGCCGCCTTCATGTTCCACCAGGAACCTTCCGGCAACCGCCATGGGCACAACGGACTTCTTGTACTCGATCCCGAGAGTTTTGACCTCCTCTTCCGTCCTGCCCACCGACGAGACTTCCGGATGAGTGTAGATCACCGAAGGAATCGCCAGGTAGCGGATACGGTCCTTCTTGCCGAACATGTTGTTCACGGCGACGATGCCTTCGCGCGTGGCGGCATGGGCCAGCATACGCCGTCCCGTAACGTCCCCGCAGGCCCAAATGCCGGCCACATTGGTCTTGCCCAAGTCGGAGGTCTTCACGCCCCTGGGACTGAAATCGACACCCACTTCTTCGAGGCCCAAGCCATCCACCACCGGGGCCCTCCCGGTGGCGTTCAGGATGCAATCGGCCGAGGCGCTGGACTTGGAACCGTCGGAGGCGGCGTAATGAACGGTGTCGCCCTCGATCCCCAGCACTTTGCATGAAAGGTGGAATTCGATTCCCGCACGCTTCATGATTTGCAGCAGCCGGTTGGAGATTTCCAGATCGCATCCGGCGGCGATTGCCGGCAGCATTTCAAAGACGCTGACTTTGCAGGCAATCTCGTTGAAGAAGCAGGCGAACTCCAGGCCGATGATGCCGCCTCCGATGATGGCGATTTTCTCCGGGATGCGCGTCAGCGAGAAGACCGTGTCGGAATCGAGCACGCCCTCTGAGCCGAGGCCCGGAATCGGCGGCTTGGCCGGCCGCGAGCCCGTCGCCAGCAGGATGTTGGCCGCCTCGTAGCGTTCCGCGCCCACCTGCACCGCGTTGCGGGATATCAACCGCGCATGGCCGGTAATGGTCTCCACGCCCGCGCGTTTCAGCATGCCTTCGACACCCTTGGTGAGGGTGCCCACGATGCGGTTCTTGCGCTCCACCACGGCGGGCATGTCAAATGCGATCGAGCCGAGGATGACACCGTAACTCGCGGCCTCGCCGCATTCATGGAAGAGCTTCGACGACCGTAGAAACGTCTTGGCGGGAATGCATCCCACGTTGAGACAGGTGCCGCCCATGCGCTCTTTCTCGATGAGCGCGACCTTCTTGCCCATCCGGCCGGCGTGAGCGGCGGCCTCATATCCACCCGGACCAGCGCCGATCACGATTAAATCGTACATAACGACTCCACGTTTTCGATTTTCTCCCGGACCACCTTCAGAAATCTCGCGCCCGGGGCGCCGTCGATCACCTGGTGGTCCAGCGTCAGCGACAGGCCGATGGCATCGATGAACTCGATTCTTCCGTCCCGGCGGACGGGCTTCAGTTGGATGGCATTCACGCCGAGGATGGCCACCTGCGGAGGGTTGAGCAGCGGGGTGAACGACTCGATTCCGAAAACGCCCAGGTTGCTGACGGTGAACGTCGCGCCCGACAGGTCATCCACGGAAATCGCCCCTTTCACCGCCTGGGCCGTCAGTTCCTTCACCCTCAGCGAGAGTTCGCCGGCGGTGAGCTTATGGGCGTCCCTGACCACGGGCACCATCAATCCGCGCGGCGTATCGCAGGCAAACCCGATATGGACCTCCGCGTGTTTGTAAATTTTGCCGTCGATGAACTCCGCATTCAGATCGGGGACCTCGAGCAGGGCCCGGATGGCGCAAAAAGTCACCAGGTCGTTGATATTGATATCCGCCACACCCTTGGAAGCCTTGACCTTGGCGCGAACCAGCAGCAGGCCGCCGGCGTTGGCCGATGCAGTCAACGTGTATTGCGCGGTGTTGGTCAAAGACTCCCGCATGCGCCGCGCGATTTTCTCGCGGATGCCGGAGATACGAGTGGCCGGCGGAACCAGGTCGCCGGAAAGGACCATGCCGGCCGGCCCCGAACCCTCGCCGCCGGCCTCCATGCCCTCTTGCATCTGCTTCTTCGCCAGGGACGAAGCTCGCGGCGTTGCATAATACTGCTTGCGCAGGTCGTCTTCGAGAACCCTGCCGCCGGGACCGGAACCGGTGACCGCCGCCGGGTGGAAACCGTGTTCGGCGGCAAACCGCCTGGCCCTCGGGCTGAAAGATCCCGCGGGAGCGGCCGGGACCGGCCGGGCCGCCTCACGCTCGGCCTTCGGCGCCGCGGGTGTCGCGGTGGGGGCCGCATCCGTTGCCACCGCGGCTACCGGAGGCGTGGCGCCTTGCGGCCGGAAGGCTTCGGCACTCTCGCCCGCCTCTCCCAGGACGAAGAGGTTGGTGAAAACCGGCACCAGCGCGCCTTCCTCGAAGAACGTCTCCAGCACCGTGCCATCTACGGGCGCAGTGACCTCGAAGGTTGCCTTGTCCGTCTCGATCTCCGCCACCACGTCTCCGGCGGAAACCCGCTCCCCCTTGCGCTTACGCCATTTTGCGATGAGACACTCCTCTACGGTGTTGCCAAGCTTCGGCACTTCCACGGGAACCGCCATTTACCGGTAGACCTCCATGTGTTTTCATCCGACTTCGCTGAGCTGGATCGGGGCACGTGTCTTCTGCTGGACTTTGGCCGATTGCGCATCCGGCACGCCGGCCGCATCTGAACAAACTCACCACTTCCAGGCACGTTATTCGCTTGCGTCGCCCGTAGCCCACCGTGGAGACGGCGATCCTACAGGCCGGGCGCAATGGTCACGGAATCCGCGATGCCGAGTGGTCTGACTTCCATGAGATCACAGTTCGCGGACATGCGCAATTCGGCTCCTCTCCAAAACGCTCGTGCCGCCGTTGTTTGGCGGCCCGGACATGGAGATCGCCAATCCGATCGTGGCCCCTGCGTAATACAGTTTGCTCCGGAGGTCGGTTTCCAGCCGCCGTGTCGCGGTGTCCGGCGGACCTTGCGGCCCCGCGGTTCGTGGCCGGACACGGGCGGTTCGGGCAGGAGCCTGTACAGGAGGCAATAAGTTCATGATCGTCGGCAGGCGAAATGCAATTGCCGTCCTCGCCGGAGCCCCTGCACTCCTTCTCCCACGCAAATCACTCGCGCAGGAAGGTGTTCCGGAAATCGAGAAGGGCCCTTTCGACGGGACCCGCAATATCGAGCTGCCGGGCCACAAAGGAAGGCTCCAGTGGACTCAGGATGCCGGGACTCTCAAGGTCGAACTGCCGGAAGAAAGACCGTCAGATGACGCCGTAACGTTCAAGATCGCTTTTGCGGTCTTAATGGTGGGCGCGACAGGACTCGAACCTGTGACCTCCTGCGTGTGAAGCATCGCTGAACTGTTATGTTGTTCATTCTTTAAGATGGCTATCCACCTATTTATCGTGTATTCCGTCCTGTTCCATCGGTTTTGCTCCAAAGGATGCTCCAAAGAAGTCTTTGGAGCAAGATGGCTACACGTTCAGACGGTGGCATGCAGCAGCATGGCGTCAGGGGTGAGTATCGGCGTTATCTAGCCCTTGCCGGAATGCGGCGATCTGCTGCTGGAACTGCTCGGTATCCCGGTCCGTCGAGGTCCGAGGCAGGCGCATCATCGATCCTCGGCTGCACTTGGGTTAGAAAGCGGTCAATGATGTTTCGGTCGTCTGAGGTCGAGATTGCCCTCACATCCACGCCCAACAGGAATGCTCCGGCGAACTCGATATCCGGGAGTGCTGCTTCGAAGACCGCGTCGGAGAAGAGCCGGTCACTCTCGCATTCGTAGCGGCTGAGCAGACGGCGCAAATCCACGAGGTCCTTGGCCCTGCCGTACGGGTCGTCCGCATAGGATGCCATTTTGAGCA
>JBEKDV010000534.1:0-4821 GCA_050014175.1 Candidatus Solibacter sp.
GCAACATTTCCTACCGCATCGGCCCCAATGCCGTGATCTGTACGCCCACGCTGATGAGTAAGGCCGACCTTCGGCCGCAGGATCTCTGCCTGGTGGATCTCGAAGGTAAGCAGCTCGCCGGCGGCCGCCCGCGCACCAGCGAAATCCTCATGCACCTGGAGATTTATAAGGAAGTTCCGGACGCCAAGTCTGTGGTGCACTGCCATCCGCCGCACGCCACGGCGTACGCCATCACCGGACGCGTGCCGCCCAACTGCGTGATTCCCGAATACGAAATCTTCATCGGTAAGGTGGCGCTCTCTCCCTATGAGACTCCGGGGACGCCGGAATTCGCCCGCACCGTGATTCCGTTCGTCAAGACTCACAACACGGTCCTGCTGGCGAATCACGGGATCGTCTGTTGGGGCGACACCGTGACGCATGCGGAATGGTATGCGGAGGTGGTGGACACCTACTGTTGGACGCTCATGCTGGCGGCGCAATTGGGCACGCCGCTTTCCCACATCACCAGCGAAAAGGCGGTCGATCTGGTGGCCATCAAGAAGCGCCTCGGCCTGCCCGACCCCAGGCACGACTTCAAGGAATGCGCCCTCTGCGATCTGCCAGAGATCCCCGGCTCCATCGCCATGCAGCCGAGACCCTGCGGCACGTCTGCCTCGCTCAGCAGCGCGGAGGTCGAGGCGATCGTGCAGGTGGTCACGGACCAGGTGCTGGCGGCTTTGGAGGCAAAGAAGTAGCGGGAGCGACGTACAATAGCGAACGCGGGTTGCCCCTCCTTAACCCGGCGAAGCCGGAACCAGTCACGGCAGATGTCGATTTGACGCGGGGAAGAAGAGGAAGAATGCCCCCACGAATGGGGTCATGGCAGCCTAAAAGGCTACGCTACGTACGGCAGATGTCGATTTGACGCGGGGAAGAAGAGGAAGAATGCCCCCACGAATGGGGGGCCGCCCAAAGGGCACCCGGCCTAAAAGGCTACGCTACGTCGGGTGCGGCTCGCCCAAGATGCAGCGCACCGTATCGCGGGCGATCAGCAGTTCTTCATCGGTGGGAATCACCCACGCCTGCAACTTGGAATCGGCCGTGCTGATGGGCGCTTCCTTCCCCATGGTCTGGGCGTTCTTGTCCGCGTCGATCGCCAGGCCGGCCCACCCCAGGCCCTCGCAAATGCGCGCGCGAATCTCCGGAGAGTTCTCGCCGATTCCTCCCGTGAAGATCACCGCGTCGGCTCCGCCCATGCCCGCCAGCAGCGCTCCAATGTACTTCCGCGCCCGGTAACAGAAGATCTCGATAGCCAGGCGGATGCGCCGGTCGTCGTGCTGCGTGAGTTCCTGCAACAGCACGCGCATGTCGTTGGTCACCCCGGAGATCCCGAGCAATCCGCACTGCGTGTTGAGCAGCGACTCCACCTCGGTGGGGGACAGCCCTTCCTTGGTGGCAATGAGGCTGAGGATCGCCGGGTCCAGATCGCCCGACCGCGTGCCCATCACCAGGCCCTCCAGCGGCGTCATGCCCATCGACGTATCCACCGACTGGCCGCCCTGGATGGCCGTAGCGGAACAGCCGTTGCCCAGGTGCAAAGTCACCACGTTGGTCTGTTCCTTGGTCAGTTGCCGGATGGTGCGATAGCGGTACGCCACGTACCGGTTCGATGTGCCGTGAAACCCGTAACGCCGTATGCGGTGCCGCGCATATAGATGATACGGCACGGCGTACAGATACGCGTGAGCGGGAAGCGAAGTGTGAAACGCGGTATCGAAAACGGCCACCTGCGGCATGCCCGGGCCGAACGCCTGGCGCACCGCCAGGATGCCCTTCACGTTGTTGGGATTGTGCAAGGGCGCCAGGTCGATGCAGTCTTCGATCCCCTTCAATACCTCATCGGTGACCACCGCCGACTCGCGAAACACCTCGCCGCCATGCACCACGCGGTGCCCCACCGCATGCACATCGCTCAAGCTGCGGATTTCCGGCACTCCGGACTGCTCCGAAGCCAGCCATCGCAGCACATAGTCGAGCGCCGCCGAGATGTTGCGAACCGGCGCCGTCACTTTTTGCCGCGGGCCGTTGCGTGTCTCAATGGTGACGATGGCCTCGCCGCCGATCCGCTCTACATAGCCGCGGCACAAGCGCTCGTCGGCGTCCTGGCGGATGCGTTCGAGGTCCGTGGCGATCACTTGAAATTTCAAACTGGAACTGCCCGCGTTGAGCACGAGAATATTCATAGGTTCTCTTCCATTCTCACAAATCCCGTGGGGCAGCGCCTTATATACTGATCTTTACCCGGACACCTTGATGAAACGCTTCCACCTGCCCGTCACCGCCGCGCTCGTCCTCGCCTTTGGACTGGTTCTTTCCGCCCAGGACGCCGGCCTGGTCCTGCGCACCTCGGTAACCTACAACACGCAGAAAGCCACCCTTCCGCTCACCGCCGACCAGCGCCGCCAGGCCGACGAATTCTCCCGCGAAGCCCAGCAAGCCAACCAGGCCGGCAGGTACGGCGACGCGCTTCGGTCTCTCTACCAGGGTCTGGCCGTGATGCGGAATGTGCCGTGGACGCCGGCTTTCGAGTTCGCCTCTTCGCTTCAGGGCAAGCTCGATCACGCTATCGTCGAGCCCGGCGCCGGGGTCGCCGTCACGCTGACGCCGCTTTACGCCATCGCGCGCAACCCGGACGCCAAACTGAGCGCCTCGCTCGTCCTCGTCCCGGCCGCCAAGGATGGCCCCACGGAGAAGCCTCTGGGTGCCCCGGTAACCATCGCCCCGACGGGCGCTCCTTTCACTACCCGCGTCGGTCTGCCCGAGACGCCGGCCGGCGATTACACCATCGAGGTCCGCCTGGCCGCCGATGGCGGTGCCCCGGCCGCCGCCGCGCGCGCGGCCTTCGTGAAAGACCTGCCCGTCCACATCGACACGCTCGCGGAGAGCGTCCGGAGCTTGCGCGCCCGCCTCGCTAAGGCTCCCAAGAAAGACGGCCTCGCCTCCGCCGAATACGCCCTGGTGCTCTTCGAGCGCGCCGACTCCGGCGACGTCAATCCGGCGCGCGTGAATTTCCGCCAGGAGTTTGCCGCCGCCAATGCCATTGTGGACGCTCTTGAAGCCGGCAAGGACCCATTCGCCGGCAAGCACGGCGATTCCCGCCGGGCGTGCCGTTCCGCCGTCGACAACACGCTCCAGCCCTACCGGCTCTTCATTCCCGAGTCATACGATGCATCCAAGCCCACGCCGCTGGTGGTCGCTCTGCACGGCATGGGCGGCGACGAGAACAGCCTCTTCGACACATACGGCAACGGCCTGCTCAAGCGCGCGGCCGGGCGCGTGGGCTTCCTCGTGGTCTGTCCCAAAGGCCGCGAGTCGGCTTCCATGTACCGGGGCGCCGCGGAGCAGGACGTGCTCGACGCGATGGCGGATGTCGAGCACACTTACCGCGTGGATGCCGCGCGGATCTATCTCATGGGCCACTCCATGGGCGCCTACGGCACCTGGAGCATCGCCATGAACCATCCCGAAATCTTTGCGGCTCTCGGCCCCATCTCCGGCGGCGGAACTCCCGCCGGCATGGTGAAGATCAGCCACATCCCGGAGTACGTCGTCCACGGCGACGACGACCGTACGGTGCCGGTCACGCAATCGCGCAACATGGTGGAAGCGGGCAAGAAGGCCGGCGCCGAAATCGTCTACGTGGAAGTGCCCGGCGGAAGCCACGTCGGCGTGGCCGCTCCGGCTTTCGCGGGGATGCTCGACTTCTTCGCGCGGCAGAAGCGCGCGGAGCGGCAGTAGCGACAGCACGAAGGTCACGATGGAGACTTGGAACGTCAGGGATGCGTAGCGCTATCATGTGGAGGGATGAAGGTCAGGGATCTGATTCGCCTGCTCGATCCGCGGGTTGGCGGCTAAAGACGACCAAAGGCAGCCACCGTTAGTTCTGCCATCCGATTAGAGGGCTGGTCGTCACTGTGGCGGGGCAGTCCGGCAAGGATATGCCTTTGGGCACGCTGAACGCTATTCTGCGCAGTGCCGGACTGGAAAGGAAGGAGGAGGATTGATGACGTACACGGTTATTTATGAAAAGGGGCCAACCTCCTGGGGAGCGTACGTTCCCGACCTTCCCGGTGTGATCTCTGTTGGCGACTCGCGAGACGAAGTGGAGCGACTGCTCCAAGAAGCCATCGAGTTCCACCTTGAGGGCATGCGAGAGGAAGGCATAGCTATTCCCCCGCCCGCGAGTTTTGCAGGGGTGGTCGTAATCGATCCCGCCGCTTGACGCGAGGAATGCGGCACTTCGGTAGATCAGGCTCCGGCGAAGAATCAACGAGCTACGGGGAGGTTTCCGGAGACGCTTCGTCCAGGCTTCCCAGATGACATCAAGCTCGCTGACAGGGACACTCGGCGCCGGGACGGAACCCGCGACTATCATCGAGTGGACGCGAGGGCGGCACCCACGTAAACTGAACGTATGGCGACTTCCTGGGCCTTTGGTGGCGCGATGGGGATTTCGCGCCAGTAATCGGATTTCTAAACGCTACGGCGTCAGGGAGGATCTATGCCCTTACCGTTCAGGCGAAGGGGATTTCGCAATAGCCATCCGGATCGGGCGGCCATTCGCGAGTAGCTCTCCACGAAAGTCCTTCATTGCCTCCGCGTGGACGGACGAGGCTTTCCTGTCTTGCGTATCATCGCCGCCGCGGCGGGCTGCGCTCGCGATTTCGCCATCATCGCCTAACCACCGGGGTCACGATCCCCCGCCGTTGCGCGCTGCTGTGGCCTGGCGCGAAAGCGCCTCATGCGACGCCGCCGCCGTGCCCTCGCCCTCCAGGGCTT
>JBEKDV010000535.1:0-4809 GCA_050014175.1 Candidatus Solibacter sp.
CCAACGGAATTCCCAGCGATCCCACCGCGCCGCTCCCCCGATCGTAAACCAGCACGCGCAGTCTCTCCACCCCCTCCGCCACCACCAGCCGTTCCTCCACCGCAATGCCCTCGTGCAACGCCTTTTCCCGCTGCTCCGCCGTAAGTTTCGGGACGACTTCCTCCGCCGGGAACAACTCCGTGCGTCCGTCTTTCATATACCCCACCACACTCACCGCCAGCCTCCCCGTTGCCAACTCGCCCGCCTGCACCAGGCTGACATCGCCCGCGTCCACGCGGATGGCCAACTCCACCGAGAGGGTCCCCGGCTCGTGCTCCGTCAATCGCACATACAGCCCAATCTCCGTCGCGTTAAACGCGCTCGCCGTCGCCGCCTCTAACGCCGCCTTCTCCCGGTCGCCCTCCGCCGCCAGATTCGCGAATGCATAGTAGCCCTGCTTGGTCTCCAGCTTCACACCCTTGCGCGCGCAGGTCACGCGGATCTTATGATACTTCCCGTCCCAATTCCCCAGCGGCGGCTCGTAGGAGATCCGGTAGCTCATGCGCGCATCGCTCGCCGCGCGCGCGATCGCGCCCCGTATGTCGGGCGTCATGAAGGCGTACCCGCCCGTCAACTGCGCAAACTGCTCCAGCGTAGCTTCCGTCGCCAGCGTGATCCCCGGCGCATCCGCCGGTGCCCCCGACCGCGACTCCGCCCCCGACGCCGCCCCCGCCCCCGGCGCCAGCGATTCCGGCTGCCGCACCGTATACACCGCGACGTCGGCCCGGTCCAACGTCGCCGTCAAACGCTGCAATAGGGGCGTATAATCCATGCCGCTGTATATGGTGTTCCCCAGTCCCAGCGAAATCGGCACGCCGTGGCTGATCCAGATCAGGCTTTTGCGCCCCGGCGCCGCCGCCACCAGATTCGCCAGCGATCCGAGCGCCTGGTACGTCATCCGCACCCGCGTATCCACGTCGATCCCCAATGACCGCAGCCGGAACAGCTCCCGCGACGCGCTCTCCAATAGCGCCTTGATGTCGTCCGTCCAAGGCCGCGCGCCCGCCGCGGCTGTCCCGCGATCCCCATCCGGCAGCCCATGCACCGCATACAACGTGCCGTTCATGGTCAGGATGTAGAAGAACAGCGTTTCGCTCGCCTCCACGTGCCCGAGCGCCGGACCCAGGTCGTGCAGCATGCTGCCGCGGTCTTCAAAGCGCGCATTTAGCAGGTCGAACAGGATCACCGTCACCCGCTCCATCGGCACGCCCGAGCGGTTGGAATATTCATTCGCCTCCGCCCGCATGACCCGCTTCACGCTTTGCTCGTTGCGCCGGAACGCAACCACGCGCTGCGCTTTAGACCCTTCAAATACCTGAAAATCGTCGCGCGTCAAATCCGTCACCGCCTGCCCGCGCGAGTCCTTGGCCACCACGTTGAGATTGACCAGCGGCGCCGCCGCCGGCGGTTGCTCCGCACTCTGCGCGCTGCAAGCGGCGGCAGAGCAGATCCACACGGCAATCACCAAGGTCTTCATGCCTTGATTGTCGCGCATCGGTTGGCTGCTTAACCGCACGCGGAGTTCAGCAATCGGCCAGGTCTACAACGCCGCCGCTCAATTTCCGCCGATCTTCGCCACCAAGGCGTCCAGCAAGCCCGCATCCGGCACGGAGCCCTGGGCGATCCGCGCATTGCCTCCGCCGCGCCCACCCGCCTCCGTCAGCGCCGCCTTCAGCAGTTTGCCGGCGTCCACTCCCGAATCCGCCGACGCCGCCACGAGCACCGATGGTGGATCCTTCAGGGTCGCCACGAAAACGCTCTTCGCCTGCGCCGTGAAGTTCTGCGCCACCGCGCGCAGGTCTTCCAGGTTGCCGCCATCCAGCCGCTCGACGGCGCGCCGCATGCCGTCCGGACCGGGTTCGGTGGTCCCGTAAAGTTCCTTCCCCCGAAACGCCGCCAGATCCAGTTCCAGCTTGCGCCGCGCCCGCTCGCCCGCCTTCGCCGCCTCCAGTTGCGCCGCCACCATCGCCGCCACCTCGTCCAAGGGAGCCGAAAAGAGCTGCGCAATTCTACTCAGCGCCTCGAAATCCGCCCGCGCCCGCCGCACCGCGCGCCCCCCGCACACGAACTCCACCCGCACCGATTGCCGGATCTTCTCCGTCCGCCGCAACAGGATCGGCCCGATCTCGCCCGTGGTGCGCACGTGCGTGCCCCCGCACGCGCTGCGGTCCAGCCCCTCGATCGACACGATGCGCAGCAATCCCTCGCGCTCCGACGCCTTCCGCAGCCCCTGCGCTGCGCCCGCGTCCTCGAACCGCACGTCCATGGCGCGATTCTCCGCCACCACGTGGTTGGCGCGCCGTTCCGCCTCCGTCACCATGGGCGCCTTCACGGGCCCGCCTTCCAGATCGATGGTGGCGCTCTCCCCGCCCAAATGAAAACTCACCGTGTGCAGTCCGAAAAGCTCCTCGAATACCGCCGAAAGCAGGTGCTGCCCGGAGTGTTGCTGCATGTGATCGAAGCGCCGCGCCCAATCGATCTCGCCCGCCACTTCGCCCTCCGCCTCTAGCGGCGCCGCCAAGCGGTGCGCGATCCGCTCCTCCTCCTCCACCACCTCGACCACCGCCACCCCGGCGATCGACCCCACGTCGAACGGCTGTCCGCCCGACGCCGGATAGAACAGCGTGCGGTCCAGATATACCGTGCGCCCGTCGGCGGAGCGCTCCACCACCCGCGCCGCAAACTCGCGGCCGTAGGAATCGTTGTAATAGAGCCGTTCGGTCATAGGAATCACTGTTATTGTGGCAGGTTGCCCGCCTTGGAATCGGCGTCCGTCCGCTCTCGCACACCAACAATGTAATACTTCTGTCGCAGGGCTGGCATCGCCCATACCCGATGCTATATTCGGGTTTTAGGTACCCATTCTCTACAATGATTACCCATCCCAAAGGCACTCGCGCCCGTGTTCTGTTCAGCTCCGTCTTTGGCCCCTACGCCCAGGACGATGAATTCGGCAGCCGCAAGATCAATCCCATGGAGCTGTACCACAACCAGGTGACGCGCGAGCAGGGGCCGTTCTCCCTGCGCATGTTCCACCGCTCGTGGGGCATCCTCATGATCCAAAAGAATATCTCGGCGCCCACCACGGTGCTGGATTTCCCCACTCGCGAAGCCTTTGCCGAGGAACTGCGTGCCAACCGGTACGATATCGTCGGCATCTCCTCCATCATCGTCAACATCGGCAAGGTGCGGGAGATGTGCCGCATGGTCCGCGAACTGTCGCCGCACTCCACCATCGTCGTCGGCGGGCACGTGGCCGCCATCCCGGAAATCGAGAAAATGATCGATGCCGACCACATCGTGCGCGGCGATGGCATTTCCTGGATGCGCCGCTTTCTCGGCGAGGACGAAACCGCGCCCATCCGCCATCCCGAAATCATCTCCGGCTTCGGCGCTCGCACCCTCGGCCTCACCCTGCCCATCACCAAAGGCACCACCGCCGCCACCATCATTCCCTCCGTGGGCTGCCCCATGGGGTGCAACTTCTGCACCACCAGCGCCTTCTTCGGCGGCAAGGGCCGCTACCTCAACTTCTACGATTCCGGCAAGGAATTGTACGACGTCATGTGCGAGATGGAAGGCAAGCTCGACGTCAAATCGTTCTTCATGATGGACGAGAATTTCCTGCTGCACAAACGCCGCGCCCTCGAACTGCTGGAATTCATGAAGGCCGGGCACAAGGCGTGGTCTCTCTACGTGTTCTCCTCGGCCAACGCCATCAGCCAGTACACCATCCGCGAACTGGTGGAATTGGGCGTCTCCTGGATCTGGATGGGCCTGGAATCGCCGCGCTCCGCCTACACCAAGCTGAAAGGCGCCGACACCATCGCGCTCACTAAGGAGCTCCGCCGGCACGGCATCAAACTGCTCGGTTCCACCATCGTCGGCCTGGAACACCACACCCCGGAAAACATTGAAGGCGAGATCGAGCACGCCATCGCGCACGATACCGATTTCCACCAGTTCATGCTCTACACCCCGGTGCCCGGCACCCCGCTCTTCTTCCAAATGAAGGAGCAGGGACGCATGCTGCCCGATGTCAACCTGGCCGATATCCACGGCCAGCACGAGTTCAATTTCCAACACGCGGCCATCTCCGCGAAAGATTCCAAATACTGGCTGGATTTCGCCTTCCGGCGCGATTTCGAGCGCAACGGCCCCAGCATTTACCGCATCTGCCGCACCACCCTGGAAGGCTACCGGCGCTACAAGAACGACGCCGATTCGCGCGTCCGCGAGCGCTTCGCCCGCGAGGCCCGCGCCCTGGGCAGCGGCTACTCCGCCGCGCTCTGGGCCATGGAGCACCATCTCCGCCGCACCAACCCCGTGGTGGCCGATCAGGTGCGCGCCGTGCGCCAGGAAATCGGGCGCGAGTTCGGCCTGCTCAGCCGCGTCGTCACCAACATCGTCGGCCCGTATCTGTACCTCACCGCGCGCCGCGAAGAGCGCCGTCTCGCCGAAGGCAAGACCTACGAGCCGCCCACCATCGTCGAGCGCCGCAACTGGACGCTCCCCGATCTCGTGGATACCGCCGTCCCCGCCCTCCCCGAACTGGCGGCCACCTCGGGCGATTAGCGAAAAACATTCTCGGCCGCCGATGAACGCCGATGAACGCAGATAAGCAAAGAGTCTTGTGTTATCCGCGTTAATCGGCGTTCATCGGGTGCGCCAGGCCAAGCCTGGCTGATCTTGTGAGATGAAAGGAACTCACCATGTAAATTGCCCATTCGACATGTAGCCAATCGGGCGTGAAGCGGGGCAACCCGTTCT
>JBEKDV010000536.1:0-4795 GCA_050014175.1 Candidatus Solibacter sp.
TCCCCGTCAAGGACAATCTCCATAAATCCGGTGGCGCGTTGGAATCCCCCTTACCAGTTCGTAATCGACCCATCCGGCCGCTGGTAGATCGGGATGGGCGCGGAGCGTTCGGTGATGTCCGAACTCAGGTCGGCGCCTTAAGCACCCATCGTACTCCTTTGCCACGAGACCGATCCGCACGGCGTTTAGCGGGGAGTAGCCGGCAGTTCCCCGGAAGTCCGAATGGAAAGTAAACTCAAATGGAGCAGGCGCCCATCCACACTCCATGTCCCCTAATCTCGTGATTTCGATTTTCGGCCAGGCTTCCGCTTGGGTCGCGATGGGTGCCCCCACACGCGAGGGTCCGCGGACCAAAGCGACTCCCGCGGTTCGCGAATTCGGAGAGGCGAGGGTTACGGCAGGCCGAGAGCGTACCCGGCGCAGGCGTTCGAAACCTCGTAACCGAATCCGCGCGCTTCGAATCAGAGTGAGCATGCGCACAACGGCGGCGGCGCTGCTCCTCCTCGGCGCGGCGCTTTCCATCCGAGCGCAAGCGCCGGCTGTGATTCGGCAGCGGCTGGTAAAGACAGGCTGGCGGTTGGTGAAACATGCCAGTACTACTGGCTCCTGTTGGCGAAGGCCGTCTGACGAGGCGAGTGTTCGCGGCGACCGATAGGTGCGCTCGCCGCCCTCCGGTTTGAAAGACTCGACGGAGTAGCCGGCCTTCTTCATCGCGCCGGCAATGAACCCGCGGACGGTGTGCTTTTGCCAGCCCATTTTGCCCATGATTTCGGAAAGCGTGGCACCGCTCTTGCGCTGGAGCATCGCGACCACCTGGGCGGTCTTGCTACCGTCCCGCGGTGCGGTAACTTCGCCCGCCTTGACGGCTTTCTTGGCCTTGGGCGCGTTCTTGGCGGCGGTGGCTTTCTTGGTCGCGGGAGTCTCCGGCGGCGCGACCCGCAAGCTGGAAATCCCGACGAAAAAGGGATCGATAACGCTTGAGCAGTTCGAACAGATGCCCAACGCTGCCAAGCGCGACCACATTGCCAAGTTTCCGATCGAGGACCTGTTCATGCCGGTCCTCGATACCGACTCCCGCAACGGCATCGGGCACAATGCCGCGCATTACGAGCAGGAGCATGACGTCATCGTCATCTTCGATACCAAGGACGCCGGCACGGTAAGCCGCGTAATTGGCTACACCGAATTCTGTGAAAAGGTGCTTGATCTGTTTGCCGCCTTTGAACTCGTGGCCTTGTATCATCACGACCTCCACATTTATCTCGACGGGCGGTTTGTCTGATTCCCTGTCATGCCGCTCCTCGCCTGACGCGCGCGACCGCAGAAATGAACCTTGCCGCGTTTCTGGGCCGGGTGGACCACGTCAACCGGAGCGCGGGGTTCCAAGGCAGAGTCGTTACGGTAGTACTCTTCGGGAGTATGCTGAGGCCGGAAGTGGACCGCGTCAGCGATGTAGACCTCGCGATAGAGATCACCCCGAAGGAGCCGAATAAGGATCGGGCCTACGCGCTGAATGAACGGCGCGTGCAGATATTGGAGTCGGTGGGGGTACGTTTTCGCGGCTTCCTGGAACGGCAGTTCTGCTGGCAGCGAGAGGTCTTCCGCTTTCTAAAGGGGCGAAGTCGCGTGATCTCTTTAGCGGATCTCAAGGCCGAGGGCGGGTTCGTGATGGCCGCGCCGCACCGGATCCTCTATGCAGACGGTGCCTGGGCGGCGGACGCACCACCACGAACCAAGGTCCCCCGGCGTAAACCGGCGGATGATGACCTGTTCTGAGGCCGCCGTCCGGCTTGTGGATGGTAACCCCACTTTCCCGGAACGTGACATGGACTGCCACCATCAGGGTCACGTAAACTCTGAGGCGGTAGGGAGGATTCATTTCGCTGTTCTGGGCGAATGCCAGCAAACGCGCGTCACGCGACCGGGGGGATTCGGCGAGCCCAGCACCGTTGCTGGGCTGCATTGCACCGCGTTGACTCGGCTCTACGAAGAGTGGTCTAGTGAAATTGATGAAGCCTTTCTCCCCGTCTTTCTGGGCTCTGTTGGCAGTTGTTGTGTTATTGACGCTTCTGCTGCGCGCCGTCCTACCCTATCGCGAGGGACGCGCCATCAACATAATCATCGGGCTTATCGTGGGCTCCTACTTGTTTTGGCTCAAGGGGCGCTCACGAGAAGACCGGCGATAACCTCGGCCGGAGGCTCCCCCTCGGCGCAACAGGTTCGGGGCCGAAAGGCGGCGTTTGGCGAACGAACACCGCTACGGTCCGGCTTGGGCCGTCATTTTCCCAAAAACGGCCACTTTCGAACCGCAGCCAGTTAGTGACGAACCCGAAAAGCCGCCAATCTCGGAAGTACTCGTCAGACCTTAATTCTTGGTAGGCACCTTTTCCACGCTCTCGACGACCAGCAGATCCACCGGCCCCTTGCGCGATTCGAGCTTGAGGCCGAGTTGCTCCTGAAGGGCCGCGAAGATGGTGGGGCCGGAGTCGTTCGAGTCGCGGGGAGCTTCGGCCGGATTGCCTCCGCCCTCTCCCGGCGCCGGACCCTTGGGCCCGGGCCCCATGCCTCCGGGAGAGAAGTCGAGCGTGACATCGTAAGCTCCCGTAAGTCCCGTTTTATCGACGACCGGGCGGCCCATCGCCATTCCGAGAATATCGGTCAGACGAGCCATAGTCACGGCATCGCCCTGCATGCGCATGCGACCGTTGACCATCGCCTGTATTCCCAGTTGGCCGTGCGGCGTTCTCAGGAAGCCATCTTTGCCCTTCGGGGGAGGCCCGGGCGGAGGGCCACCCGCGCCTTCGGCCGGCGCTGCCGCGGTCTGGGCCGCTTCCTTTATCTTGATGCCGCCTTTGGCCACCACCAGCTCGTAGATCGGGGCCTCCTTGCTCCCCTTGTGCAGCTTTAGCTTGAAACGGTCCGCCAGTAGGTTCTGGAGCATGATCTGGGCATCTTCCTTGGTGGCGCCGTCGGGGACCTTGGCGATGACGTCGAAGCGCTGGCTATCCATCCAGGAGGGGCCGGAGACCTGGAAGCTCTGCACGTTATAGGCGCGCATGATCAGCACTCTCAGCGGCATATCGGTGAACCGGATCCGGCCGGGAGCGGGGGTTCCCGGGCCGCCGTCCACGCTCCCCTGGAGCCGGGCCATAGCTTGTGGAGCAGCCGGTTTAATGGAGGCTACTTCGAAAGTGAGTTTCGGGTTGGGCTGCTGCCCCAGGGCGATGGACACGCAGAGGAGCACGGCGGCACTGGTCGTACGGAACATAGCGTTATCTTACTGTAAATGCTTCGGACGCATGGATCTGGCGAATGTGTCGAAATGCCAATTTGAAAAACGATGGCCGGGCCCGGTTTGTGACAGCGGCCTGGACGTGCAGCCGTCGCTATTCGCACCACTTTACCGGATTCTGGGCGGTCGGGATTGGTAAACGGCGTTTGGGGAAAGAATACCGGGACGGTCCGGTTTGGATAGTCATTTTCCCAAAACCCCACTTAACCGGCCAATCTTTGCCTATTTTTGAATTCCGGGGAGGGCTGCGGAGTTGGGTAAGGATCTTGGCCAATCGACGGCTCACTCGAGCGAGGAGTCGGCGGTGAGGTCCGTCAGGTAGTGTGCGGCAAATCATCTGCAGAATGTATTGAGCCGCATCCATCGCCAGCAGGAGTGTGGGTAAATCGGCGCGAGTAGAAGAACCCAGGGGGAGGGCTCGCGGAGACGGGATGAGATGGCGAGGATGCGAGAGTGCCTGGTGGTATTCCCGTTGTAAATCGGGCTGAGTGATTTTCAAGTAGCGCAAGGTCATCTCGGGGCTGGCGTGGCCAAGTAACTGCATGAGCGCGGGAAGGCCGACGCCGCAGCGGAGCATTTCGGTGGCGTAGGTGTGGCGATTCTGATGCGGGACGAGCCGGCCAGTGATTCCGACAGCAGCGACGGCATCGCGAAAGCCGGCGCGGACGCGGCGAATCAGCGTCTCGCGGGCGCGATTCCGAGGTAGCAGGAAAGGGTCGGAAGGCGAAGTTGGCGAGCGTAAGGTGCGCAGACGTTCGACGATTTGGCAGACCGCAGCATCCACGGGAACCCAGCGTTCGGTCTTCAGCTTGCCGAGTGGTACGTGGATGGCCCACTGATCCGGACCGAGTGGGAATAGGCAATCCAAGGCAAGATCCACGCACTCGCCGATACGCATGCCAGTGTGGCGCTGGAGCAGCAAGAGATTGCTGAGGAAATCGTCGCGGCGTTGCAGTTCCCGCTGGATGAGTTGATCCTGTTCCGGTAGCAGCGGCCGCGGGGAGGTTTCCTCCCGGCGCGGGACATCAGCCCGAGAGAGGAGATGAGCCAGGGTTGGGATCTGCTCGTTCCAGGCGAGGTCTTCCAACATACGGTGCAGGAAGGTGACGCGGATGGCAATGGTGATTTTGGCCAATGGCGGAGTATGGGAGCGAAGATCCGCCAGCCAGCCCAGAATCTGCGGATCGCGTTGCAGTTGCTTGAGCCGGGAGACCTCAGGATGATGGGCCGCCAAATAACGGAGGAAGTTGCGGAAGGTTCCCTCGTAGAGCCTTCTGGTTCCCTCGGTGAGAGCAGTGGTGAGAGATTGCGCAGAACGTGCAAACAGTAATTCCAATGGATGGTGGAGGGGCCGGTGATGTCTCATGACTAAACAGAAGGAATGCACCGGATGTGTTGGGCCACGGCGTGGGCATATTGCCGGTAGACTTCTTCTGCGGTGAGTTGCACATAGACCATGGTGGTTTGAATCTTGCTATGACCCATGAGGTGCATCAACGCCGG
>JBEKDV010000537.1:0-4784 GCA_050014175.1 Candidatus Solibacter sp.
GCGACATCCCCATTCCCGAGGTCGCCCCCGATGCCTCCGGCACGTGGCAGTCGCCGATCCCGCCGGTGGTTGCCGATTGGGTTCTGGTCCTCGATCGCCCCAAAGGCTGAGCGTCGGGTGTGGGTGGAAACCACGCAGTGATACCTCGGGCGTAAGCAGCGGTTGCGGTATGCTGTCAACGACAAGATAGGCCTTGAGCCGTGAGCCGGATACTGGTCTTCCGGGAAACCAACTACTACGTTCTTTCCGGAAACCCCACGAGATCTATCCGGTTGTTGGACGGAAGGGCTGTTGTCGCTAGGAATCCCCGTGGATGCCTTCCCTTCTCTTGACGGGTCAATGCCCCGCAAAACGAGCTGTTTCCGAGTGGCGACTACCCCTCGGCGTGTCAGGGCGCGATTGGAAGCTGACGCGGGCTCGCCTAGGCATTATCTGCGCGTGATCGCGCGATTATGCGCTGGCAACCGACGGAACTGCGATAATTAACGGCAGAGAGGCGCCCCGCCCAAGGGTGCAATCGGGCTTTCCATGGGCTCTCTGGATCCGACCATCAACGGCGGGGCGGCCGCAAGTGCGCCGGAACATATGGTGTGGTCCAGCGTGCGCAGGTGTACGATACTACTCGCGCTTCGCAGCAAGGAGACTGACTTATGACAATATCAGACGTAGCCATAGCGGCAAGCTTCGATCAAACTTTCGACAACCTTCGCAAAGGCGGCGTGCGGTCCCGGTACGAGAACTTTATCGGCGGCAAGTGGGCGGCCCCGGTAAAAGGCAGATACTTTAAGGACCACAGCCCCATTAATGGCGAACCCCTATGTGAGATCGCACGTTCCTCCACCGATGACATTGAAAAGGCCCTCGACGCCGCGCATGCAATCAAGGATGTTTGGGGCGGAACAGCGCCGGCGATTCGTGCTGGCGTTTTGAACAAGATCGCCGACCGGATGGAGGAAAACCTCGAATTCCTCGCCCTTATCGAGACGCTCGATAACGGCAAGCCCATACGTGAGACGCGCAACGCCGACGTGCCTCTGGCTATAGACCATTTCCGTTACTTTGCGGCCTGCATCCGGGCCGAAGAAGGATCCGTCGGCGAGTTGGACAAGGACACCGTAGCGTATCACTTCAAAGAACCAATGGGCGTGGTGGGCCAGATCATTCCATGGAACTTTCCCTTGCTGATGGCAGCCTGGAAAATGGCGCCGGCGGTGGCGGCGGGCAACTGCACCGTGATCAAGCCGGCGTCGAATACGCCGCTGAGCCTTTTGGCTCTGATGGATCTCATCGGCGACCTGTTGCCGCCCGGGGTGATCAACGTGGTAACGGGTCCTGGCGGCGAGATCGGCAAAGCATTGGCGGCGAATCCACGCATCAGTAAGATTGCGTTCACCGGCGAGACAACAACCGGCCGACTGATCATGCAGTATGCGTCCGAGCCCATTATCCCGATGACGTTGGAGTTAGGCGGCAAGTCTCCGAATGTTTTCATGGCCGACGTAATGGATGCGAATGACGAGTTCTTCGACAAAGCGCTGGAGGGATTTGCGCTATTTGCCTTCAACAAGGGCGAGGTATGCACGTGTCCTTCTCGCGCCCTGATTCAGGAATCGATTTTCGACAAGTTCCTGGAGCGGGCCGTGGACCGCGTTTCGAAGATACGGGTGGGAAATCCGCTTGACGCAGCGACGATGATGGGTGCGCAGGCGTCGAAGGACCAACTGGAGAAGATCCTGTCCTATATCAAAGTCGGGAAAGACGAAGGAGCGCGCTGCGTTACGGGCGGCGAACAGGCTCATCTCGGGGGCGACCTCGAGAACGGTTACTACGTGAAGCCGACCGTATTTGTCGGTCACAACAAGATGCGCGTATTCCAGGAAGAGATCTTCGGTCCGGTTCTCTCCGTCACCAAGTTCAAGACGGTAGACGAAGCGATCGAGATTGCCAACGACACGGTTTATGGACTTGGTGCTGGGGTATGGTCGCGCAACGGCACGACGGCGTATCGTCTTGGCCGTGGAATCAAAGCGGGACGTGTCTGGACGAATTGCTATCACCTGTATCCGGCGCATTCCGCCTTTGGCGGCTACAAGGAATCGGGCTTCGGCCGCGAAACGCACAAGATGATGCTGGATCACTACCAGCAAACAAAGAATTTGCTGGTGAGCTATAGCCCGAAGGCGATGGGTCTTTTTTGACCCCTGTAGATACGGGTCCGGCGCAGGAAATCGCCGATAACCATCTTGTGACGGGGCGGTGAAATAGGTGCTGCGCCGGAAACCTGTCCTCGACGGCCGCGGCTCGGTACCGTGCCGGGCTGCGGCCTCAAGGAGGAAAACACCATGTCCAAACGAATCGTCGCGACGCCGACCGCCATTGCGCTCATCCGGCAGCTCACGGAGGAGTATGGGCCCCTGATGTTCCATCAATCGGGCGGATGCTGCGACGGCAGCGTCCCGTTGTGTTTCAAACAAGGGGAATTTCGGGTTGGCTCTCGCGATGTGCTCCTTGGCGTAATAGAGGGTGCTCCTTTCTATGCCGGCGCGGCTCAGTATCCATATTTGGCGAGAACCCAGCTCGTGCTGGACGCGATTGCCGGAGACTTGGACAGTTTTTCGCTAGAAGCCGGATCTGGCGTTCGCTTTCTCTCGCGCTCGAATGCTTGCCTCAATCCAGAGGAACCGAACGAACCCGAACGCTGAGGGCCGGGTTTGTGCGATCGGACCCTTGCAGTGATCAAATAGCTGGCGCGAAATCCCCTCTTCGCCACCTTGCCGATTGTCCGCCTTTGCCGAAATGCTCGTGACGTGGGATCGGGTCGCCAAAGAACTCTCTCTTGCGCCAAGGGCTTCGAGTGCGTTTGCGTGGCTGCGGTGTATTCGCAGGGTTCGCCGTGGAATCCGGATGGGCTCTGATCGCGGTAGGCAGGAGATCTTCAAGAACGGCAGCGTCAGGAGCCGCAGGACACAGGGAGGTCACGAAGGTCTACGGGCAGGTGTTGAATGTGGCTGTCGCAGGGCCCGCACTCCGCTAAACCGCCGCGGACGGTGGTCCCAAACGAGAGCGGCGGAATTGGCCGGATCGGCCGGCATACAATAGAGGTTCTGGGTGCTGAGGACGAGATGGCCAAACGCACGGTGAGGACATTTCCCGATCGGAAGATCTCCGAGACGTTTCTTTACTTCGCAGCGCCACTGCTACAGGATCTCCCGAGCGAGGCGCCAGAACGCCGAGCCCGTGACGCGCTGCAGGTGTCCTTCACGGCCTGGAAAGCCGTGATCTTCGCGGATGTGCTCAACGACGACAGGTATCTCACCGAGATTCGACACCTCACTGCCGACAAACCCGAGACGGCCCTTCTGGTGGAGCAAATGATCGCCCGCAAGCGGGCGCTTTTTGCCGATGATGCGCGACTGATCGGGAACTGGGAAGTAACCCGAACGGAGGATGGCATCAACCTTCACGCCGATGCGCGAGACCCGCACTCCTTGCCGCGGAATCGTACGGACCAACATTAAAACGCTGTCAGGCCCACGTGCTCATCTGGATAGAGTACTGGCGACGTGCCTCTCCTGCAGGCGCCCTCACGTTCGCACGGAGAACGGAAGGCGGTCATTCACGGCACGGCTCAGATCTTGTTTGCAGCCGATGTACCGCTCTGTAGTCTGAACGGATGCATGTCCAAGAAGAAACTGGATCTGTTCCAATTCACCGCCGGCGGCATGGCACAGACGGGCGCACGTCCTCCTCAGGTCATGAGGGGCAAGCGCCTTGATGTCGGCTCGCTTCGCGCAGCCCTTAACAACGTACCAAACCACATTCTGCGTGATGCCGTCGCCCCAAACAGTGCCGTTCTTGCGGATCGACCTGAACAGCTTGCCGCTGACGATGGGAACGCTCTCTGCCCATGCGTCGATCGTGTTCTTGACCCAGACGGGAATGGGAACCGTCCGCACGCGGCCGGCCTTGCCGACCAGGTCCCCAATCGCCCAGTGATCCTCGCGACGTTGGATCGACTCCCACTTGAGGCCTACGACTTCAGAGCGCCGCAAGCCGCAGCCCAGCATGAGCGAGACTATTGCCGCATCGCGCTTGCCCCGGAGGGTGAGACGATCAAAGCCCGACAGCAGCTTTTCACCCTCCGGGGCGGTAAGCCAATTGCCGACTCGTCTACCGAGTTGCGGGACCCCCTTCACCCGCCGGATGCCAGCAACCAACTCGGAATTCAATAGCCCGGTATCCGCAGCTTCGTAGGCCAGTCGGCGGACTGCGGCGAGCCGTACGTTGATGGTGGCCGGCGCGAGCAACTGCGTCTCCAATTCCATCCGATATCGCAGTACCACGCCACGGTTGAGTGCGAGGCGGGGCTCGGAGCAATACCAGTCGATGAATTCATCCATGGCATGCTGATACGAGCGGCGCGACTGGAGGGATGCGAGACTATTGAGGACGGACCTCTTTGTCTGGTCGAGTTCCGGCAGCGTGGGGCGGTCCGTGCGCCTGGCTTTCTTGCGATTGGGACGCTTCATGAGGGGCGGCCTCCTGCGCCGCCTCCCTTGATGTTGAGGCTCGCGCCCCGCCGCGTGCGCTGGCTGGTAGGGCTGTTGGCGACAGCTATCCTCCGGGATGCCCCGGCCTTTGGCACGGTCAACTTCCGGATAGGGCGTTTGAACGAAGCCGCTGGCGCGGCGGACGCTACGCGTGGTGGTCATGGTGGCAGTGACGCTGTAGCAGTAGTATTTTGTGGGTCACAAGGAGGTCCCTGTGACCCAACTACGCAAAAT
>JBEKDV010000538.1:0-4747 GCA_050014175.1 Candidatus Solibacter sp.
CGGCGCCGCCGGCAGCGGCCCGGGATGGGGCGACCCCGGCGTGATCCCCGCGGGCAACACGGACCTGGTGCTGCCCGCCATCGGCGAAGAGTGGGGCTTTGCCGGCGTGGCCGCGGTGTTTGCGCTGTTCGGCCTGTTGATCTGGCGCGGCCTGCGGGCGGCGCAGCGCGCGGACACTACCTATGGGCTCTTCCTGGCAACGGGCTTGTCCACGCTCATCGCCTGCGAGATGCTGCTCATCACCGCGGGCGTCTTGGGAGCCCTGCCGCTTTCCGGCGTGGTATCGCCGTTTCTCAGCTCCGGGAACACCGCCATGGTGGCGAACTTCCTCGTGTTCGCGCTGCTGGCGGCCATCGGCAATACCCAACAGCCGACCCAGCCGGAGGGATTGCGCGCGCCTGTGGGCCGTCTGAAATTCGTGCTGGCGGGCGCCGGAATGATCCTGCTGGCCTTCGCCCTGCGCTACCAGGTGCTGCGCGATACCGTCTACCTAGCGCGCGATGCCCACTCCTTCGAAGAAGACCACGTCAAACGCCCGCAGCACAACCCGCGCATCAACTCCCTGGCGCGCGAGATCCCCCGCGGAACCATCTACGACCGCAACGGCGTGCCTCTCGCCACCAGCAACTGGCCGGAACTGGAGCGCCATCGCGATGCCTATAGCGCGCTCGGCGTTTCGCTCGATACGGCGGACAGCCGCTTCGACACCCGTCACTACCCCTTCGGCGCGGCCACCGTCCACCTGATCGGCGATGTGCGCACCGGCGAGAATTTTCACGCCCCCAACGCTTCCCTGGTGGAGCACGACGCCAATCAACGCTTGCAGGGCTACGAGTACTCCGAGCTGGCGCCTCTCATCCGCTACCGGCATCATCCCAATAACGCCGGCGTGGCACGCCTGCTGGCGCGCGACCGCTCCCTGCGATTGACCGTGGATATCCGGCTGCAACTTCGGGCGAAGGAGATTCTGGAACGCCACCTGAGAGAGGCGGGAGTTCTTAACGGGTCCTTGGTCGTGATGGAAGCAGGGACGGGCGACGTCCTCGCCATGGTCAGCACGCCGTCCGCCAGTCCGCCCGCTACCCGCGCGGCGGTGCCTACGCCGGACGAGTTGCTCGATCGCGCGCGCTACGGGCAATATCCGCCGGGTTCGACATTCAAACTGGTCACCGCCATGGCGGCGCTGCGCGGCGATGCCTCGCTCACCCACCGTACCTACCAGTGCCGCCCGCTCGGTGACGGGCGCTGCGGCAACACCATCGCGGGATGGAATCGCGCCATCAAAGACGATATCGGCGATCGCGCCCACGGCACGCTCGATATGGAGCGCGCCATCGCCGTCTCCTGCAACGCCTATTTCGCCCAGCTTGGAGTACACGATGTGGGCTCGAAGGCGCTGGCGGAAATGGCGGACCGGCTCGGGCTCTCGACGGGCGATGCCGCCGCGCTGCGCCAGGCGCTGCCGTTCGCCGCCTACGGGCAGGGTCCGGTGCTGGTCACGCCGTTCAAGATGGCACGCGTGGCCGCGACCATCGCGGCGGGCGGAAGGATGCCCGAAGGCCGCTGGATCGCGGGCGATGGCAATCCGCGGCAGGACGCTCCGCTCGAGGTGCTGCCGGAAGCGCAGGCGAATTTCCTGGCGGGTGCGATGCGGCGCGTGGTGACCGAAGGCACGGCGCGTCACGTGATGGCCGGCACCACGGTCGGGCTCGCCGGCAAGACCGGCACCGCGCAGCTCGACCGCGGTCTGCCGCACGCCTGGTTCATCGGCTTTGCTCCCTTCGATGGAACGCCCGGGCGGCGCCTTGCCTTTGCGGTGATTGTGGAAAACGGCGGCTACGGAGGACGCATCGCGGCGCCCATCGCGCGCCAGTTGATGGAGGCGGCCAAAGGCTTGGGATTGCTATGAACGTCACTGAATACCTGGAAAAATGGGGCCGCACGCTCTTCGAGAGCCCGTTGGCCCGCACCGCGCCCTTGGAGAGTCCGCGCGAATTGGCGGAGATCCGTTTCGCGGTGTTGGAAGAGGTGCGCGGCAAGTCCTATCGCGCCGGCGGGCGAATGGTGTTTCCCTTCGACCTCGTGCGCGTGAGCATGCGCGGCGTGGAGGAGAGCCGCGCCGCGGCCTTCTCTAGCGGCTTCTTCCGCAGCTACCTGGAGCACGAGATTCAGGGAAAGCTGCGCGCCGATTCCGTCCGCTTCCCCGAGCGGCTGCGCGTGGAGGTGGAGGTTTCCACCGGCTTGCCGCTGCCCAACGAGGCGTGGCTGACGGTCACCGCCCGATCGCAGGAACAGCCGCCCGGTTCCGGAAAACCGGCCCGCCTGGTCGTCCGTCAGGGCAGCGCCAACGCGCCGGAGCTGCCCGTCGGGAAGCCGCGGGTGCACCTCGGGCGCGAAGTCGACGTGTACCGCAACGGCGGCATCGCCCGGCGCAACGACCTGGCGTTTGTCGAGGATAACGACGTCAACCGCTCCGTCTCGCGCGAGCACGCGCACATCGACTACGACGCCACCACCGGCGAGTACCGGCTCTTCAACGACCGCTGGTACGCGCGCGGGACCGATTGCGGCACGCGCATCGTGCGCGACGGGGTGAGCCTCGAAGTGCATCGCGATACGCGCGGCACGCGTCTGGAGCCGGGCGACGAAATCCACCTGGGCCGCGCCATCGTGACGTTCGTGACGTAGGTAGAGCGCATTCCGCGCCTTGAGCCGCGTGATCCCCAAGGTATTCGGGCGCGCGATCCTGGACCTGGCTTCTCCCTGGCGACGGCCGCGAGCGAGGCATTAGCGCTGAGTTAGCCGCTGCTGGACAGCGATCTCCCAGAAGGCCGTTTCCGGCCAATTACGGGGTCACCGGGGCAGCGGGATCGATCTGAGCTTTGTACGAGTAGCCGACGATCCGCTCTGAGTCCGATTAGCACGTCCGCTGCACAAAGTGTCCAGCACGGCCGGATGCCGGCTTCCCGAGCTGTTGGACGTATCATGATCTTTGTGAGAATGTGGTGTAGTGACCGGTTCAACGTACGCCGTCCTTGTCGCGGTCGAACAGTATCAACAGTCGAATATTCGTGGGGTACCGTTCGCGGTCGCTGACGCTGCGGCAATGAAGAACGTTCTCGTCCAGCAGATGAAGATTCCTGTCCAGAACATCACGCTCTGGACGAATGAGGATGCGACGACCAGCCGCCAGGATACATCTTCCAACTGCGAGTTCATGAGGTACTGAACGCCTCGCCGGTAGGCCGGACTATCGATCGGAATGGCGTGAGCCTCCTTCAGCGCCACGAGAGCCTGCCCGGTCGCATACGCACCGGAAGGCAGCGTTTTGATCTGGCTCCAACCCCCATTCGGACCCTTGTAACGCCAGGAGTGCCTTCGATGTTGTGCGGATCGCGGACTGGTCCCCTCCGCCCCAGATCAACCCCAGAATCTTGAAGGCAAGGTCCTCCGTGCTGGCCGACTGCGACGTCTCCAGCCAGTGAACCGCACGTCCAACGGCCTCGTCGCCGCAATTTCATAGCGCACCACCCGCGTGCCATTCAGCCAGTGCTCCACGACCCCGCTCTGCACCACCAGCCGCGAGTGATTGAACTCTCCGGTCCTTGGCGCGACCTTCGGCGCCGGTGCAATCACCGAATACAGCGACCCCGCCACGCGCGACGCACCCGACGCCACGGCCGAATTATGATCGTCCACCCAACCGGTATTCCAAGCCGCAACTCGAACTCGCGGAACGTCTTCACCGTGCGGCATCCCAACAGTGCGAATATGCTCTACTATGCCGCCGTGTCCGCCGTAGGGCGCTGCCGATTCGGAGAGAGCATCCTGAAATGGTCGGAGAATCCATCGTGCAAGGATTTCTCATGGCGTCAATAATTCTCTGCACCTTCAGCAGCGTGGTGTCCGGTTTATGGATAGATCCACCGCGGCAAATCGTCCCTCCGGCCTATCGAGCGTAACGAACAGCACCGCCGCGCGCGCGAAGCTCGATTGGCATCAAAGGTGCAAAGCTCCAGAAGGATAAGGAGCATTGCTATGCAAAGCAGGATCAAGAAGACAGATCCCGACAAAAAGTATCGGGGCGTCCTGGCGGCGAGCACACTGGCTGGAGACAGCGTGCGGAACTCTGCGGGCGAAGACCTTGGCAAACTCGACGAGATCATGATCGACATCCCATCCGGCAGGGTAGCCTACGCGGTGCTGTCCTTCGGCGGAGTTCTGGGCATGGGAAACAAGCTGTTCGCGGTGCCGTGGAGCTTGCTCGGGGTGGACGAGGACAAGAAGTGCTTCATCCTGAACGTGGACAAGACAAAACTGGAGAAGGCTCCTGGTTTTGACAAAAGCAATTGGCCCGATATGGCCGAGACCACCTGGGCATCGGAGGTGTTCCGGTACTACGGCGCCACCCCATATTGGGAAGACCGAAAGTGAAAACGCTGCGCGGCGGTGGACTGTAGCCTTGCCAGAGACGAAAACTGCCCGACCGGCGCGAAAAGCCAAATCTCCATCGACGCAGGCAGGTGAATATGTGCGTGAAGAGGTCGAGCACGTGCGCGAGGGCAAACACGGGGCGCGTTCAGCCAAGCAGGTGATCGCCATCGGACTATCAAAGGCGAGGCGGGCGGGGGTGAAACTGCCACCCCCGCCGGGGAAGAAGCCGCTGCAAGCGACCGGTCGCAAGCCGAATCCCACGCGATCGCGGGCGGCGCGTCAAGCCCTGGAGGGCGAGGGCACGGCGGCGGCG
>JBEKDV010000539.1:0-4739 GCA_050014175.1 Candidatus Solibacter sp.
CGATCCTGGAGAACACGGAGCTGACCGTGGTGCTCAGCGTGGGCATGGCGGCCACCGCCGCGACGGCCACAAGTCCCGCCGCCAGCGCGTATTCCACCAGGTCCTGCCCGCCCGTATCCTTCCAGACCCGCAGTTTCAAAACGTAATGTTCGATCCGTTTCATTGAGTAAGTTCCTTTCTAATTGACGTTTGCGTTGATGATCGAGGCGATTTTTGCGAACACATTGTTGACCGTGGCGCTCAGCGATGGCATGGCGGCCACCGCTGCGACGGCAACCATACCCGCTGCCAGCGCGTATTCCACCAGGTCCTGCCCTTGCGTATCCCGCCAGAAGCACTTGCAGTATGTTCTCACGGTACAGAATTCCTTCTAATGCCAGACTAACATCGGACTTATCGGACTGAAATCGGTCTGAGCACTTATTCGCATCTCAAATGTCACCGACTTACTAACTTCTTCGGGCGTAATAAGGAGGTAAGCCACGTTGCGCTTTTCCTTTCCGGAGCGCTCCCGTGCGACAGTTGCCGCCACAGCGCCTCCACGCTCGCGCCGTAACGCGAGCCCGGCGGCACCGGCTTGCCTTCGAGCACGGCCGCCTGGATGACTTCGTAATCGTTGCTCAGGGTGGCGAAAGGCTGCATGGCCAGGGCGGTTTTCACATCCTCGCGCTGTAGGCCGATGGCCGACGTGGCGCGGTTCAGGATCAGGCGCAGCTTGGCGCGGTCGGTAACGCCCGAATCCAGATAGCGGAGGCCGCGGCGGGTGGCCTGCAAGGCCGCCAGCTCGTTGGTGGTGACCAATAGAACGCTGTCGGCCGCCGCCGCGAAGCCGCAGTCCGCCGCCGCGCGCACGTCCGGCAGGTCGAGGACCACCGCCTCGTAGCGTTCGCGCCAGAAAGCGCACAACTCGCCGGCAAACTGGCGGGTGACCTCGGTGCGGGTGGTGGGGTCCTCCGGCGCGGCCAGCACGTCCAGACCGAAGGCCGGGACGGTAAGCCGCGACCATACGTCGTCATCCATGCGGGCCCAGTCGCGCATGACGTCTTCCAGGTGAAACTGGGGTTTCAATTTGAGCATGAACGCGATGCTGGCCGTCAGGTGATCGCCATCCACCAGCAGAACCGGGCTGGCGCCGCCGGAGCGCAATTGCACCGCCAGGTGGGCGGCCAGCGTGCTGGCGCCGCAGCCGGGCTTGCCGGGCACCACACAATACAAGGTGCCCGTCACGTGGTGCGTTGCATCCAAACGCGTGCGCCCCAGCCTGGCGAAGACGGCGCCCACCGCGTCGGCCGTGGGGTCGGCCACGAACTCGCAGGCGCCCCGGCGGAGACAGCGCAGGATCAGATCCGCGTCGTTGCGCGGGTGCAGCGCCACCACGGGCACGGAAGGGGCCAGTTCGGAAATCAGCGATTGCGCATGCTCGCAGTCGGTGGCCACGTCGAGGAAGCAGATGTTGCAGGCGTGGCGTTCCGCCAGGGCGGCAATGGCCCCGCTGCGCGGGTACTCGGCGAGCGTGCACGGCTGCTCCAGCGCCAGTTCCGTGAGCACGGCTTGCATGCGCCGGTAGAAATCCGGCTGCGGGCAAACGACCATCGGCTTCCATACGACGGTCCGGCTTCGATTGGATGGCGGCGGCATGGTCTCACTACTCACATCGGCACGATCCGGCAAAACCTGAGCCGCGAAGGAAGGCGGGGAAAAGACAACCTTCTCGCCAAGGCGCGAAGCTCGCCAAGAAAAACCTCTGGGTTTTCTCTCCGCAAACCGTTCATTGCCCCAGAAAAAAACTCAGCCGCCGATGAACGCCGATGAACGCGGATCACACAAAAGCGCTTATCCGCGTTCCTCGGCGTTCATCGGCGGCTGAATATGTCTTCTCTCCGGAAACCCATCTGCAACTAGTTGATCCTTCGTCAGGGCGTTCTCGCCAGCCTTCACTCTGGCGTGCGCCTCGCGGCGCAGCACGCGAGATCTCCGCTGGCTCCGCGTTCTCACGTTTTGACTTTCCTTTTGCCGCTCCGCGTCTTCCTCGGCGCCTCCGCGTCTCCGCGTCGATATCACGCTCTCGACCGGTGAAGGGACTCCCTCCCTCTGCGACGCTCTCCCATGAACGACTAGGCCAAAACTCCGCCGGATGCCAGGCATTCTTTGGCCGCGCGCCGGCGGCGCAGGTTCAAGACTTCCGCCCGCCAGTCGATATGAGAGCCAGAAATGCGTGGGCGAATGAGTACGAAATCGTCGCGGCGGCGGGGCAGCGAGATGGTGGAAGGCGCTCTCGCCATCCTGCCGCTGTTGGCCGTCCTGTTTGGGGTGGTGGATCTGGCGGTCGCCATCTTCGTGCAGAACATGGCGCAGTTCGCCGTGCGCCAGGGCGTGCGCTATGCGATTACCAGCCAGACCATGACCGGAATGGGACAGGACGCTTCGATCCGGGCGGTGGTACAGGACTACACTATGGGGTTTCTCAACTGCCTCAGCCCGGATGGCGTCGGGGCGGACACCATCTCCATCACGTACTACGATCCGGTAACCCTTCTCCCGGTCACCGGCGTGGGCAGCAATGTCGGCGGCAACATCGTGGTGGTCTCGGCCACCGGTTTGAGCTGGGCGTGGATGGTGCCGCTATGGCGCAGCGCGGCGCCGCTCACCTTCTCCGTCTCGTCGGCGGATATCATGGAGGCGACACCCCTTGCCGGCGCACCCGCACGTTAGAGCCGGCCGCCAGCGCGGCTCCGCCATCATCGAACTTGCCCTGTCGCTAAGCGTGGCGGCGCCGCTATTGCTCGGCGTGGGAGCGATCGGCATCCAACTGGGCCGCACGCTGCAGGCTACCGAGCTCACCCGCGATGTCGCCCATATGTACGCCATGGGAGCGGATTTCTCGCTGGCCGGCACGCAGGCGATCGCCGGCACACTGAGCCGGAACTACAGTCTGTCGAGCACGGGGGAGGCGGTGCTGCTGTTCTCGACCGTTTACAAAGTCCAGCAGACCGACTGCACGGCCGCCGGGTTGCAGACGTGTCCCAACCTCAACCTGGCGGTGTTTACGCAGCGTATCGCCATGGGCAACACGACGCTCGAAGCGAGCGCCTTCGGAACCCCGCCGGCGTCTTATATCTCTAGCGGCGGGAACATCGCGGCCGTCAACTACTGCCAGTATTCGTCGCTCGTGGCCACCGGCTTCGACGCCGTGCTGCTGCTCGCCTCCGGGCAGTCGGCGACGGTGGTGGAGGGATATTTCGCCATGCCCGATATCAACTTTCTGGGCTTTCCCAATGCGGGGGGATACTATGTTCGCTTCCTTTTCTGATGCGGGCGCGCGGCGCGGCGGGAAACGGCGCCGGGGTTTTGTGTTGCTGACCACCGCCGCCATGGTGCTCCTGGTGCTGTTGCCGACGATCGGCCTGGCGGTCGACGTGGGCATCATGTACCTGGTGCAAACGGTGCTGTCGGCGGCGTGCGACGCGGCGTCGCTGGCCGGCGCGCAGGATCTCTCCCGCGGCTCCAACAGCCCGGCGCAGCTTCAAAACGCGCAAACCACCGCCAACACCTTCTTCAACTCCAACTTTCCCTCCGGGTACTTCGGCGCCGCCAACCTCCAGGTGGCCAGCGTGGCGGCCATCGACTCGACCTACATGCGCTCGGTCACCACCACGGCCAGCGTGCAGTTGCCGCTCATCTTCATGGGCGCGCTGGGCCTGAACAACGTCAACCTGAGCGCCTCGGCCAAGGCCACGCGGCGCGACGTCAACATCATGATCGTGATGGACCGCTCCGGCTCGCTTACCACCAGCGGCTCCTGCACTCCGCTGAAGGCGGCGGCGGTGAGTTTTGTGGACAAGTTCGCCGAAGGCCGGGACAACGTGGGGCTGATCACCTTTGCCACCAGCTCGCGCGTCGACGTCCCTCTCAGCACGACCTTCAAGACCACGGTGGAAGGCACGCTGAACAATGTGGTATGCACCGGCGCCACCAGCTCCGCGCAGGCCTTGTGGCAGAGTTACCAGCAGTTGGCGTCACTGGCCCAGACGGGCGCGCTCAACGCCATCCTCTTCTTTACCGACGGGCGCCCGACGGCGGTCACGGAGAATTTCCCGATCGGTAACGGCAGCGGCTGCACCAGTAAAACGCCCAAGCTGGGCGTGCTCACGCCGGGACACAACACCAGCGGAGCCGTCACCAACACCATCTACGGCCTGTACAACCCCAACGCCCCCGCCCAGCCGCTGTCGTCGGACCTGACGGTGATCTCTAGCGACAGCGGTTGCGCCTTCAAGAACGACCAGACCAAGGTGACCTCGGATGTTTCCTACGCGCCCCTCACCGACTATTGGGGGAACTCCCTCACCGCCACCGCCTACCGGAGCGTGACCACCTCCGGCGCCGGGCTCAGCATCATCCAGGGGCAAAACGTGGAGAACTTCTCCACCAATGCCGCCGACGATGCGGCGCTGCGCATCCGGCGCGGCGATGCGGACCCCTTGAACGGCAACCTCTCGCTCCCGGGAGTGGTCATCTACAGCATCGGCCTCGGCAACGTGGACAGTGTGCTGCTGGAACGCATCGCCAACGACCCGTCGCTCACGCCCAACCCGGTGGCCGCGGGCAACAACGGGCGCTACGTCTATGCGGCCAATGCCACGGAGCTCAACCTGGCATTCACCCAGGTGGCGTCGCAGTTGCTTCGCCTGGCCCAATAAAGGGGTCGATGGCGTTGCGGGCGGCCGCGGCGGGCCGGG
>JBEKDV010000540.1:0-4681 GCA_050014175.1 Candidatus Solibacter sp.
TTGTCTTCTCCGCGTCTTTCTCCGCGTCTCCGCGTCTCCGCGTCAAATAGCATGCCTCCCATGTCAAAGGAGCCACGCTAAATGCTACAGCGCTTCCTGGACCCGGCCACGCTCGCTTCCATTTCCAGCCTCGACCTGATGGCTAAGACCGTGGTGGATGGGTTCGTGGCAGGGCTGCACCGTTCCCCGAGATGCGATTTGACGCGGAGGCGCGGAGACGCGGAGGAAGACGCGGAGAAAAGGAAACGCAAGAACAAGCGGGAGGGAAGAAGCTGGATTCGCGTTATCTTCGGGTGGCGCGAGGAGGGAGCGGAGGTCGCGGAGGAGAAATCCTGGCAACTCCGGCAAGAATTCGACAACCTAGGTACATACGGTCGCGGCTCGGATAGCGCGTCGGAACTGGCACGAAGGAGAGTACCGGATGTATTCCAGACGAGATTTCGGCAAGATCGCCCTGGCGGGCCTGCCGGTGTCCGCGCTGCTGGGCGCGGCCATCGATTCGGTGGTGAACGGCGTGCACCTCGGGGCCAGCACGTACAGCTTCCGCGATTTTCCGCGCACCCCGGGACAGACAATCGTCGACCCGGTGATCAAGGCGCTACAGTTTTGCGGGGTGGGAGAAATCGAACTCTTCTCCCCCACCATCGAACCGGCGGGAGCGGCGCTGCCTCCGGAGGCGCCGGCGCCGTACGGAACGCCGCGGCCGCCGCGCGCGGCCCGCAGCGAGGAGCAGGCGGCTCTGGAAAAGGCCAATCGCGAGGCGCTGCGCAGTTGGCGCATCGCGACTCCCGCCGCCCATTTCCAGGCGATCCGGGAGAAGTTTGAAAGCGGGGGCGTGCGCGTGTTCGCCTACACGGTGAACTACAACACTTCGTACACGGACGAGGAAATCGACGCCACCTTCCAGCATGCGAAAGCGCTGGGCGCGGATAACATCGCCAGTTCCATGACGCTCAGCATGGCGGAGCGCGTGGCGCCGTTCGCCGACCGGAATAAGTTCTACGTGGCGCTGCACGGGCATTCCGACGTGGCCAATGCCAACGAGTTTTCGTCGCCGGACACCTTCGCCAAGGGGATGGCGTACTCCAAGTATTTCAAAGTGAACCTGGACATCGGCCACTTCACGGCGGCCAACTTCGATGCCGTGGCCTACATCAACGAGATCCACGAGCACATCACGCACTTGCACATGAAAGACCGCAAAAAGAACGACGGCAGCAACGAGCAGTTCGGCGACGGCGACACGCCCATCAAGCCGGTGCTGGCGCTGCTCAAGGAGAAGCAGTACCCCATCCGCGCGTTTGTGGAGTACGAGTACGCAGGTCTGCGCGCGTCTCCGGAAGAAGTCAAGCGGTGCATGGACTACATGCGGGCGGCGCTCGGGTAACGACGCCGTCCGGCGTGTAATGTGCTACGTTTCGGGTTTAGGTGACTGACAGGCCAGGAGGCCTGTCCTACTATGAAACGCTTGGCACTTTTCTTCCTGCTGGCCGGAACTGTGTTCGGCGCGGCATCCGTCCGTCCGCAGCAGTTACGCTGCGAATATCGCGTCAACCCGCTGGGAATCGACGCTACCGAGCCGCGGCTGAGCTGGGTGTTGACACCGGTGAACGCCAAGGCACGAGGGTTGCGGCAATCGGCGTACCGCATCCTGGTGGCCTCCTCGGAAGCGGCGCTGCGCGCCAATACGGGGGATCTGTGGGACAGCGGGAAGATGGGATCGGCGGATTCGATCCACGTGGTGTATGGCGGGAAACCGCTGACCTCGGGCAGCGCCGCGTACTGGAAGGTGCAGGTGTGGGACCAGGACGGGCAGGGGAGCGATTGGAGCGCCCCGGCGCAATGGTCGATGGGGCTGTTGCGCGCCCAGGACTGGCAGGGAGGGTGGATCGGGCGCGACGAAGCGGGCGTTTATAAGGACCCGGGCAGCGTCTATCAGTCGCTGGAGCACGCGCACTGGATCTGGGATGCGCCCAACGCGCAGACGAAGGCGGCGGCGGGCGACCGCTACTTCCGCGCGGTGTTCACAGTGCCGGCGGGGCGCAAGGTGAAGCGCGCCACGATGGTCATCGGCGCCGATCCACGGTGCGACGCCTGGGTCAACGGCGAACAGGTGGCGGTCGCCTCCGGCGCTTCCATGCCGCAGGACCACGACATCACCGGGCTGGTACGAGCCGGCGAAAACACGATCGCGGCGCAGGCCACGCATCCGCGCGCGGACACTCCCGCGGGGTTGATCGGCGCGGTGAAAATCGAGTTGGAGAGCGGGGAGCCGCTGCTGATTCAGTCGGGCAGCCAGTGGCGCGCCGTCGCCAAGGTGGAGGCCGGATGGGAGAAGCCGGGGTATCCGGACGCGGCGTGGCAGGCCGCCCAAGAGCTGGGCGCGTACGGCATGGCGCCGTGGAATGAAGGGGCCTATGTGGGGGCGCACCGCCTGCCGGCGCGCATGCTGCGCAAGGAATTCACGGTGGACAAAAAAGTGCGGCGCGCCAACGTGTATTTCTCCGGGTTGGGGACGAGCGAACTGTATTTGAACGGGGCCAAGGTGGGCGACGCGGTGCTTTCGCCGGGCCTGACGGACTACGACAAGCACGTGCTCTACGTAACTTATGACGTCACGAAACAGATGGCGCAGGGGAAGAACGCCATCGGCATCATGCTGGGCAACGGGCGCTATTACGCGCCGCGCCTCGACATCCCGACGCGGACGCGCAATTTCGGTTACCCGAAGGCAAAGCTGCAACTTAATGTGGAATACGAAGACGGCAGCCGCCTGGCGGTAGCCAGCGACGAGAGCTGGAAGCTGACGGCCAATGGGCCCATCCGCGCCAACAACGAGTACGATGGCGAGGAGTACGACGCGCGCATGGAGCTGGCCGGTTGGAACAAGGCCGGGTTCGACGATTCCCAGTGGGAGACGGCGCACGCCGTGGGCGCGCCCGACGGCGCGCTGGCGGCGCAGATGGCGGAACCGCTGCGCGTCACCGAGACGGTGAAGCCGGTCAGCGTGAAGCAACGCAAGCCGGGCGTGTACGTCTTCGATATGGGGCAGAACATGGTGGGCTGGTGCCGGTTGCGCGTCAACGGTTTCAAGGGCACGGAGGTGACGCTGCGCCACGCCGAGACGCTGGAACCGGACGGATCGCTGTATGTTGCCAACCTGCGCAGCGCCAAAGCGGCGGATGTGTACACATTGAAGGGGGCGGGCGCGGAGGTCTACGAGCCGCGCTTCACTTATCACGGCTTCCGTTACGTGGAGGTCACGGGATTTCCGGGCGTGCCGACGGCGGCGGCGTTGGAGGGGCGCGTGGTGCACGACGATATGGAGCGCGCCGGCGAGTTCACCAGTTCCAACGAGCTGTTGAATAAGATCCACCACAATATGTTTTGGGGCATTCGCGGGAACTACCGCAGCATTCCGACCGATTGCCCGCAGCGCGACGAGCGCCAGGGCTGGCTGGGCGACCGGGGGCAAGTAAGCCGCAGCGAGAGTTACATGTTCGACGTGGCGGCGTTCTACTCCAAGTGGATGACCGATCTGGAGGATTCCGAGCGTCCCAGCGGGAGCATTCCGGACGTCTCGCCCAACTACTGGCCGATGTATAACGACGATCTGACCTGGCCGGGCACGATCATATTCATTCACGGCACGCTCTACGACCAATACGGGGACAAGCGCGTGCTGGGGCGCGGCTACGACGCTATGAAGAAGTGGATCGATTACGAGAAGACGTTCGTCAAGGACGGGTTGACCTCCAAGGATCAGTACGCCGACTGGTGCGTGCCGCCGGAGAATCCGAAGCTCATCCATTCGCAGGACCCGACACGGGTGACGGATAAGACTTTGATTGCGACGAGTTACTACTATGAGTTACTGCGGCAGATGTCGCGGTACGCGCGGATTCTGGATAAGCCGGCCGACGCGGCGGAGTTCGACCGGCTCTCGGCCGCGGTGAAGGACGTTTTCCAGCGGCGCTTTTTCAAGCTGGAAAGCAGCATGTACGACAACGGCACGCAGACCTCCAGCATCCTGCCGCTGTACTTCGGAATGGTGCCGGAAGATTTCCGTCCGGCGGTGGTCGAGACGCTGGTGCGCAATATTGTGCAAAAGAGCGACAGCCACGTGGGGACGGGCCTGGTGGGGGCGCAGTGGCTGATGCGCACGCTGAGCGACAACGGGCAGGTGGACCTGGCGTACAAGATCGCCACGCAGAAGACGTACCCCGGTTGGGGCTACATGGTGGATCAGGGCGCGACCACGGTGTGGGAATTGTGGAACGGCAACACGGCGGACCCGGCGATGAACTCGGGCAACCACGTGATGCAGATCGGCGACCTGGCGGTTTGGATGTACGAGTACCTGGCGGGGATGCGCACGGACCCGGAGAAGCCGGGGTTCCGGCACGCCATCATCCGGCCGTATCCGGCGGGCGACCTGACGTTCGTCAAGGGGACGCATAAGACGATGTATGGCGCGTTGAACAGCTCGTGGAAGCGCGATAAGGGGGTGTTCACGCTGGATGTGACGGTGCCGGCGAACACGACGGCGACGGTGTGGGTGCCGGCGAAGGACGCCTCGGCGGTGACGGAATCGGGGAAGAAGGTGGCGGAAGTGAAGGGCGTGAAGTTCGTGAAAAGCGAGGGGGGGAATGCGGTGTACGAGGTGGAATCGGGGGGGTAT
>JBEKDV010000541.1:0-4677 GCA_050014175.1 Candidatus Solibacter sp.
GCTGTCCAGGGCCCACTTACCCGCGATCACCCGGATCTCGAAGAGCATCCGCATGTCCGTGCCATTCTCCTGGAAGTGGAAGAAGCGCTGCTCCGGGGCGCCGCCCACGTCCGGCCGAAAGATCACTTCCCAGGTGAACGTCTCCGCGCCCGCCAGCGGATGCACCTCCAGAAACAGCGCGTCGTCCACGCCGCCGAACTCCACCGCTTTGCCGGCCGGCGTCGAGATCACCCGCGGATGTCCCTCCACCGTCACCGCATGCCCGCCGATCTGCGTAATGCTGTCGAACTTCCACACGTCGCTCCTCCTGTCCGCGCACCACAGCACAGCCGCCGCGGTGATTCCGACGATAGCCGCGAGTCTCACCGGTAGCTCTTGTCGTCCACGCGGCTCAGGTCCGCGCCGTCCTTCAGCACGCCGATAGTCACGCAGGCGAACGTGAATACCGTGGTTCCGGGCTCCAGATGGCCGCCGAACGCCTTGTCCGGAGTGGCCAGCATGATGTGCGGGTGGATGATGCCGTTGGCGATGAAGCCGCTCATGCCAACGATGTCGGCCGGCTCGGTGGGATTGGTGACGTACATGTTCTTCGACGGGAAAGTGCGATTGCTCACCTGGTGTACCTGGTATCCGCGCACACTCCCCATGCCGGAAAGGATGATGGCGTTCGAAATCTTCTCCTGCTTCACCATCTTCTGCAGGCCGGCCAGGATGTCGGTATCGAACTTGAAACGCAGCACCACCACGCGATCGAACTGCGTGGGGATGGCATAGACATCCGGCACCTTGTCGCTCAAGCCCTTCTTATCGTCCGCCGGATTGGGCGCGGCGTTGGTGATCTCGCGGCGGCTCTCCTGGGCGGCGAGCGCCAGCACACAGGCCAGGATCAACAGTATTCGCTTCATTCCTTCCTCCCTATTTCGACGCCTTTCGTGGATACAAAATACTTGGCGAGCATGTAAGGATTCTCCCATTCCGGCAGCGACTTGGGCGACGTTACGTACTCGAAAAAGTGGTTCGCGACCTGCCCGAAATGCGCCTCGTGTCCCACGCGGAACTTCTCCGGCACCACCATGCGGATGTCCGCCCCGCTCTTCCTTGCGGCCAGCCCCGGCCAGCGCGTCTGCAATGCGGCCACGCGCTTCTCCACCGCCGCCACCACCTCCGCGTTCGCTCCGGCGATGTAAACCTCGGGTACGAAGTGCTCCGCGGCGCCCTGACGGATCTCCACCCGCGATTTCGTGCCGCGGAAACTCGCCTCGTACACGTCGCCGCCCGGCCCAGAGGGCGCCCCGGAAGCTTCCCAATTCCACAGAATCTCCGCTTCCACGTGGACGCCGCGCAGCGTGTACGCCACCGAATTATTGCAGTAGTAGTCCAGCACGCCGCCGTGTACGTTCGCCGCCAGCGCCGGCGGAAAATCGACGTCGCCGGTGACCCTCGTGAACTGCTCCCTGGTCATCTTGAGCGGCCAGCGGCGCCCCGCGAGCACCTCGATGTCCTGGCGGTAATCCAACGCCCGGCCGGGAAACGCCGTCCACTGCACGAGGTCCACCACGTGCGTGCCCACGTCCGCCAGGCCCTCGCCGTATTCGCCGATGTCGAAGAACCACGGCGGCCGCCGTAGCGGAGTTCCGGCCACCACCTTCATCACCTGATGGATGCTGCGCGCGCGCACCGCCGGCGCTTGCGCGCTGCCCTTTTCCAGGGTGCCGAAGACTTCGAGGTCGTTGACCAATTCGCGCTGCAACTCGCTGGTCACCTCGTAGCGCTCGGTCATGATGTCGTACGCCGCCAGGTTCTGGCGCTGCGCCAGGGCCAGCGCTTCTTCCAGCTTCGGCATATCGGCCGATGTAATGATCCACGGCTTGTCTGCTAGCACGTTCAGCCCCGCCCGCAGAGCGGCCAGAATGCGATCGATCTTGCCGCGATTCCGGCCGGTGAATACCACGATGTTGCCGGCTTTCCCGCGCAGCATTTCCGCCATCGGGTCGCTGCTGGTGTGAATGTCGAGCACCCATCGGGTAGGGTTATCGGGCCGCGAGTTGAACAGCGAGATGCGGTTGAGGTAATCGAGCAGTTCCGGTCCCAACTGCGCATACACGGTCACGCGCGGGTCCACCCACGGGTACATCTCTTTCTGCAGGAGGGTGGCGTGAAAGTGCCCCGGATCGACGATGATCAGTTTGGATTGCATATTATTGGTCTGGGCGGTGAGCGCTGCCGCCGCCAGCAATAGAATCGCCGTGCCGAAGAGAATACAGGCGAAACCTCCTGCGCCACCGGTGTGTTGCTTATTTTTCGGGCTCATCGTAGTGACGCAGCCGGCGTATCCAGATGTTCCGGTAGCGTACCGGATTGTGGTGGTCCTGCAAGGCCAGCGGCTCCTCGGCCCCGTGCGCCGCGTAAGTTGCCACCTTGCGGTACACCATGGCGCCCATGATCTCTTTGCGGTTGTGCATCAGCACGTTGTTCATGAACACCGTGACGTAGGCCGGCCTGGTCAGCTTTTCGCCCTCGAACACGGGCGCTTCGAACACGATGTCGTACGTCTGCCACTGGCCGGTGGGACGCGCCGGGTTGGCCAGCGGGGGCCACTGTCCGTAGATCGCCCCCGCCTGCCCGTCCGCGTAGGTGGGATTGTGGAAGGCGTCCAGTACCTGGATCTCATAGCGGCTCATGATGAGGATGCCGCTGTTGCCGCGCGCCTGACTGGTGCCCTTGATATCCGGCGGCTCGCTCCACTCCACGTGCAGTTGGACATCGCCGAACTTCTCGCGCGTCAGCAGGTCGCCGTTGCCGGCGCACTCGAAGTATCCGTCCTTGACCGGCCAGGTCGGATCGATGAGTTTGCCCGCGTTGGCGCCCCGGCCCATCTGCGCCCACTTCGACAGATCCTTGCCGTCGAACAGCACTATGGCGTCGGAGGGCGCGGCATAGGGCGTCGCCCCCGGCGTCACCACCGGCGGGTGCGGGCGGTCCGGATCGTGTACGTGCCATTTCATCCCCGGCAGGATCGGCGTGTCGGTGAAGCCCAGGTCGCCGGATTTCGATTGTTGTTGTTGTTGTGCGGCCGCGGTCCAAAGCAGCAGAGCGCCGGCGGCGGTTCGAAGTGCGATGCGAATTCCAGTTCGTAAAATCATGGCGTGACGGTTACCAGCATAATGGGACGCGCTTCTCCCCGCAACGGCGGTATCGTAAGGCTTATGTTCCGTACACGTACCCTGGGCCTCTCGCTGGCCGCGCTGAGCGCCTTCCTGCCGATTCCGGCCACCGCCCAATCCCCGCAACAGCCCGCTCGTCCGGGCCCCAAACGCGTCCTCGCCTGGGGCGACACCCTCACCGCGTTCCAGCACGATTCCATCTCCCACGCCCTGGCCACCATGGAGCGCCTGGGCCACGAGAGCGGCGCCTACGAAATGTACATCCGCACCGATTCGCAGCTCATCACCAAACAGGCCGTGCCCGCTCCGGCGCGCAACACGCGGAACCTGAATTACTTCGACGCCATCTTCTATTTCGGCACCGGCGACAACCTCAATGCGCAGCAGAAGACGGACCTCATGTCGTTCATCAAGGAGGACGGCAAAGGCTTCGTCGGCGCGCACACCGGCGATGACGCTTTTTTCGAATGGCCCGAGTTCCTGGAAATGATCGGCGGCTATTTCGACGGCCACCCGTGGGGCTCCTTCGATGCCCCCATCGTCGTCGAAGACCCCGCTTTCCCCGCCATGCAGCACTTCCCCGTGCGCTTCACCATCAAGGACGAGATCTACCAGCACAAGAATTTCTCGCGCGCCAAGGTCAGGGTGCTGGCCAGTCTGGATTCCAGCAAGCTCGATTACAGCAAGCCGAACATCCACCGCGAGGATAAGGATTTTCCCGTCGCCTGGGCCAAGATGTACGGCAAAGGACGCGTTTTCTATTCCACCTTCGGCCACGCCCCGGAAACGTGGGACAACCCGCAAATCCAGAAGATGTACTTCGAAGCGATACGTTGGGCCCTCCGCCTGACCGGCGACGACGTCGCCCCCGGTAATGCCACACGGAGCAAGTAGGCTGCAATAATCGGAATGGAGAGGAGCAAAATCATGTGGAGGGTGCCTGAGACCTTGAAGGAAATCGCGGAGGCCGGAGACGACCGCATTGTCTTGGAACTCATTGCCTCCTTTCAGCGCGATACCGCCCGCCGGCTCGAACGGCTGCACGAAGCCCTGGCCCGGTTCGACGCCGGCACAGTGAAGGCGGAAGCCCACTCGGTGCGCGGCGCCGCCCGGCAGATGGGCGGGGAGGCGCTGGCCGAGTTGTGCCGATCCGTCGAAGCGGCCGCGCCCGGGATGAACTGGCCGGAATTGGAGCGCCAGGTGAATCGGGTGGAGTTGGGCTTCGCGGAACTCTGTTCCTCCATGTCCGAATACGTCGATGCTGAGGAGCGCGCCGGCTAGCTTTCGAGCAGCGGCGCCGGCAACGTGAGCCAAGGAGAGTACCTAACAGAAGGACAGGTTCGAAAAACCACCCTACTAATCGCTGTCCCAGTGGCGCCGCGGGTGGGGCAGGCGCTTCCGCCTGCCAACCCGGGGGCTCGATTGGGAGTTGGCAGGCGAAAGCGCCTGCCCCACCTTGCCTGGTCCACTATTTTTCATGATGTTTCGCGGGCCGAAGGCCCATCCCAACAGG
>JBEKDV010000542.1:0-5485 GCA_050014175.1 Candidatus Solibacter sp.
CTACATGTGGTCGCACGGCATTGCCGACGCGTCCACCGGCTCGGGTACTTCCGTCGCCTTCCAGGACATGGGCTGCCGTGCCTGCGATCGCAGCGATTCCCCGGCCGATGTGCGCCAGACCATGACCACCAACGGCGTCTGGCAGTTACCCTTCGGACACGGCAAACAGTTCTTCACCAGCGGACTGGCTTCGCAGATTTTCGGAGGCTGGTCGCTCTCGGGGCTGGCCTCGGCGCGCACCGGGACTCCGGTCAACATCACGATCTCGCGCAAGGCCGCGGCCCTGCCGGATGGCAATACCTCCAGCCAGCGGCCGAACCTGGTGCCCGGCGTGTCGATCTACGCGGCCAACCAGAGCATTCCGAACGTGTGGTTCAACCCCGCGGCGTTCTCCACTCCCGCCTCGGGGACGTGGGGCAACCTGGGTCGCTACATCGGCCGCGGACCCGGCAACTACGAAATCGATACCGGCCTGCAAAAGCGCTTCCGCCTGACGGAGAAGCTGGGCCTGAACTTCCGGGCTTCGGCGTTCAACCTGTTGAACAACCCGCAATGGGGGAACCCGTCCGGCAACGCGTCCTCCGCCAGTTTCGGACGGATCACGAGTATCCTGAACACCGGCGCGACCGGATCTGGCGCACCGCGCCGCGTGGAGTTCATGCTGCGCGCGGAATTCTAGCTTCCCGGAAAGGACGAACAACCTCATGTCCAAATTCACTCGCCGGCAATTGGCGCAACTCGCGCCTGGCTCTCTGCTGCTCTCTCTGGCCACTCGCGGCGCGGCGGCGCCGGCTGTGCCATCGGCTTCGGGCGCCATTCCCGCGCGGATTGTTCTCACCTGGGCGGGCGATCCCGCCCGCACCCAGGCGGTGACCTGGCGAACCGAGATCGCGGCGGCCGCTCCGCAGGCGCAGGTCGCGAAATTCTCGCCCGACCCGAAGTTCGAACCCTCTGCAATCACGGTACGTGCCACCTTCGAAAAAGACGACTTGGCCGACGGCCGTTCCGCCGCCCATTACGCCGCCGCTCCCGACGCGCGCTTCCTGGTGCACGCGGGCGATCTGGTCGCCGAAGGCTACGACGACCGTCGCCTCGATGTCACCGATGCCGGCATCGGCAGCTTCGATCTGGTTTCCCGCGGCTACCACCTGCAAACCACCAACCAGACCGTGCAGGCTACCGAGAGCGCGGTCCTCGGCGCCGCCGTGAACGAAACCCGCGTCCAGTATTTCCGTTCCGCCAACGAAACCGTCGCCAATTCCTCGAGCCCCGCCATCCTCGTTCTCGGCGCCTTCAATGGCGGCGGTTCTCAGACCGGACAGACCTCCAACACGCAGAACAGCGTGGAGCTGCAGAACCACACTTCCATCCTGCACGGCGCGCACGCCGTCCGCTTCGGCGTCCGCTTCCGCGGCCAGGGCCTGGACAGCGTTTCCCCGCAGAACTTCGGAGGCGCCTTCACCTTCGCCGGCATCGAACGCTACCAGGTAACCCTTCAGCTGCAACAGCAGGGCCTCTCGCCGGCCCAGATCCGCGCTGCTGTTCGCGGATGACCTCGCACAAGGCGGTGGCGGCGGCGCGGTGTCCGCCACCGGCATCCATGTAGATTAGAACGATTCTCGGATTCACATGTGCCTCGTCGGGTTGCCGGGAGTCGAGGCCTGCGCGGCACGCAGGCGGCTGAGTTCCCGCGCCGCTTTGGATTCCGGATCGAGGCGGAGAGATTCCTGGAACTCCGCGACAGCCCCGGTGACACGGCCTTGCGCCTCCAGCGCGAGTCCGAGTTTCCATCGGGCATCGGCCGTCGTGGGCTGATTGCCTTCGGGTTCCTGTGCCAGGTAGACGCGCAGGTATCGCTCGGCTCTACCCGGATCCCGTCCCGCTGCCAGGAGGCGCTCCGCGGCGCGGTAATGCGGCGCGGCATCGTCGGGCACCTCGCGCAGTGCGGTTGCCAGAATCGAATCGAGGCTGCTCCACTCGCCACGATCCGCATAGACGGCGGCCAGTACCGCATACGCATCCACACGGCCCGGATTCAGTTCCGCGGCGGCTTGAGCCGGTGCTTCCGCCGCACCCAGGTTCGGATGATCGCCGGCAAGATAGAACTGTGCCAGCGCAGCCAGCGCTTTGTATTTCGCGGGCCGGACTTCCGCAGCCTGGCGCAACAGCCTCTTCCTCGCACCGCGCGGTTATTTGTTGTCGATGCGGACCAGCGAGTCGCGGTAGTCGATGGTCACGATCGCGCGGCGGAGGGCGGGATAGCCAAGGATTCCGGCAACCTCGAACTGGCGGTGCCGGCCCACATCCGAAAGATCGACCACGACCACCGGGTCGGCGGACACCACGCGCGAGCCGAAGCGGAAGCGAACGGCATGGGAGAGCAGCAACCCGTCGGTCGCGCCGGCGCCCCCGTGTAGAGGGATGCTGTGGGACAGCAGGCTGCGCTCGTTCCAGGCGCGTGCCGCCGTCTCCGACACCGCGTTGTAGGTCGCGCCTGTATCCAGGAGGACGTAGCCGGACCGGGTTTCATTCAAGACCGCGGGAAGGTACAACAGGCAGTTATCTGCCCGGGCGGCGGAGTAAGTGCCGTCCTGAACAGGGGACTCCTGCGGATAAGGTTCAAGCTCGAGAGTCTTTCCCGGAACATCGAAGTGAATGAGGAAGTCGGCGAATAGTGACATCGGAATCACGCCGTCGATTCCATCGAGCAGTTTGGAATCTACGGCCAGAATATTGCAGTCGCGAAGCGTCAGATCGCCGATTTCGACCGTGCCAGGTGCGGTTCTTCTGGCAGCGTGCGGGATTGAACCGAAACTGACCAGATCGAATGGAGAGCCTGCCGTTCGCCCCGATACGGCGGCTGCCCGCTTGTCCAGGACGATGTACGTCGCGCCGCTGTCCAGGAGGAGGCGCAGCGTTGGTCCGCCGTCGATCCTGGCCTTGAGGAACATGCCCATGACCGGAAACTGGGGACTGTACAGCGTGTTCAATTTGAGCGAGTAATGCCGCTCCGGCCTGGCGGGTCTGGGTGCCGCGAAGGGAGCAGAGCAGGCGTCTGGCGGAACGTTCGTGGCGGCGAATCCAGCCACCGCGGCAATGGCGATGGCCGCGTGGAGAGCGATCCGTGAGGCACCGAGTATAATATTACAAATCCGCACCGATTCCGTTACAAAGGTATAACAGTCACGTTACGGACACAAGCCTGCCTGCTGACCTGGACAAACCTCCGGCGTAGAATAGAAATCGTCCAGCAGCCTGAATTTCGCCGCCAGAAGTGAAGGAGAGATTGAAATGGCGCCTATGAGAATGTCATGGCGAGCAGTCGGTGGCCACGTCGCGAGCAAATGGGTCGAATCAAAGACGCCTGAATCGTACCACCCAGCCTGGCTGCAGTCCTTATACCCATACGGAGATTTCGCGCGACGATCCAGCCTCGATCAACCGCCATTGTCTCCATTCGGAAAGACCCGCTACCATCTCAAGACGTCATGATGCCGGAGCACTGCGGCTGAATTGCCATTCCATGCCTCCGGTCGCAGGCGGCGCCTGCCGGTCAAGCAAGGGCCACACGTCCAAGATCGACCCGACGACCACCCTCCGTTACTACGTGAAAGTGATCCCCGAGAACCAGCGCAAAGCGGGGGCCAACTTTGAGCGCTCCGTCATGAAGAAGCGGGCTAAGCGGCGTTCGAAAGCGGAACCGAATCGCTAATTGATGAAAGGTTGATGAAAGGTTTGGTTAGGACGATCCCGCTAAACCGTTGATTTTATGGTGCGCCCGGACAGAGTCGAACTGCCGACCTTCTGGTTCGTAGTTAGGTGGTAGGCTATCCACTGCTTCCGCCACAGTATTGTTTTGTTCATTATACGACTTCCTTGCGTCGTGAATTGTCCGTAGATTCCGCCTGTGTCCATCCGTCTGGCTGTCAGATTGGCTGTCAACTTCTCGGCGTTCCAAATCCGCGAGTTATCCCTTAAGTATCAAGAGAAGATGCGAGGCCGGTGGAACCGGGAACGCGGGACCGCTGCATCCGTCAAGGTTCTTCCGCAATTCTCGTGGCACCACCAATTGGCGGAAGAACCTCTTTTAAATTGGCGCTGACACCCAGACAGAGCCGAACCAAAACATGCGAGTTCTGACCGCGGGGGAGCGCCGACTTTTCCTTAGCGAACGGCGTGCGCGATACTTGAGAATAGAAAAAGATGCCGACCACCGATTTCAGAATCAGATCATTGACGTTCAGCGGCGGCCAGACAGTGCCGCTTGAATCGGGGACTCTCCTCCTGCTCGTCGGACCAAATAACAGCGGGAAAAGCGCAGCGCTACGAGAGATCGGCACATGGCCCGCGCCGCAACATGAGCGTCGGGCACCAGTAGTTCTCACTTCTATCGAATTCACGAACGTTGAACCTGGCCCTCTGCTCGAATTCCTCCGACCGATGTACTCCGTGAGCCCACTTCCGGGCGACCGGTTCCGCGTCCAGATTTCTAACGGGCGCGTGTGGGAAATCTCGAAACATCATCCGTCGCAGGAGCTTCTTCAAATGTTCTACACTACGTTAATTCAGAGACTCGACACCGAGGCACGATTGACGTACGCAAACCCGGTCGCCCGAATAGATGTATACGAAGCAGCGCCGCAAGCCGGTATTCATTGGCTACAAAGAGACGAGCCGATCGCGTGTCACCAAAGTACCTCGCGGAACTCAATCGGCTCCCGCGCCTCGAACAACTTGGAGACGGCATTCGCAGTTTTGCTGCGACCGCTATCGCTGCCCGTGTTGGCTCTCATCCGATTTTTCTGATCGATGAGCCGGAGGCGTTCCTTCACCCTCCACAAGCAGCGCGGCTTGGGCAGGTGCTCGGATCTCTGATAGCACAACAGCGCCGGCAGGCCGTGGTTGCGACGCACAGTGCCGATTTCGTTCGCGGCGCGCTCTTGGGGTCGACGGAAGTGGCAATTTGCCGTCTTGAGCGGAAGGGAGAATTGAACAATGCCTCTCTTTTGGATGCCGACCAAGTTCGCCAGCTCTGGTCAAGCCCCCTGCTAAGATCGTCTCAGGCCATAACGGGGATGTTTCACGAGGGAGTCGTGGTTTGCGAGGCAGACGCCGACGCTAGGTTCTACGAAGGCATATTGGCAAGCGTCGAGAACCGGTTCTCCCGACCTGTCGACCTATATTTCGTCCATGGCGGCGGCAAAGGTGCTCTCGCCAGTCTCGCGCGGGCCTATCGACAACTGGAAATACCAACGGTTGTTATCGCCGATCTTGATCTGCTCAAGAATGAACCAGAATATTTTGCGGTTTATGCGGCCCTGGGTGGGACTTTTGCGGACATCCAAGCCCTTTATCGCTCTACTGCTTCGGCGCTTGCGAAAAGTAGACCGCCTTTGCTCCCCAAAACTGACCCAGCCAGGCTGTAGGGATCATCGGCAAGCCTGACGACCCTATTTCTCCGCGGAATAGGTCCCGGACAAAATGC
>JBEKDV010000543.1:0-4670 GCA_050014175.1 Candidatus Solibacter sp.
CCACGGCTTGGATCTCGCGTTCCGCCACCGAGAGCATTTCCGCCTCATTCCCACCAATCACAACTCGCACCCCGCCCCGCACCGGGAACGAGCCGAACAGGCTGATCGTCTGCCCCGGCGAGGCAGGCCCCATCTGGTAGCTCGCGCCGTTTAGGATGGCGCCGATGGTGGGAGTGCTGGCCGGGTTCAGCGGCTGGGGATACGCCTGTCCAGCGTGGATCCAAGGCTCCAGGCTGTAGTTCACTATCTTCTCGGCCTGCAACGAGCCCGCCATGGAGGGCGGAAACAGGTAGCCGGTAATCCCTTCGCTCGTCCATCCGCCTCCCGGCGCCGTCAGCACACTGAATTCATACGCGTCCGTAGTCCAGTGATGAATCGGCGGACCAGACCCATTGAACAGCAACCGGTACAGCGGTATCGAGCTCGCCACCTGCACCGGAAACAGAAACTCATCCGCCCCTTCCCCGTTGAACACGCCACCATAACCTGTCATGAGTGTCAGATATTCGTTCCTGTCGGTTGTCCACATGTGAGTCATGTTCGTCGTATAGTAAAGCCGCCACATCGGCACGGTACTCACTCCGCCCACGGCGGCTGGGCCGTTGTAAACCGCTGCATCCGCGCCTTCCTGATTCCACCCCTCCGCGCCTAACGTGTTGTACTCGTTCAAGTCCGTCGTATAGAGGTGCTCCAAGGTTACCGGAAAGTACAGCCGATACCGCGTAACCAACGACGCCGTGAGCGGCGCCGGATACCAGATGCCGAACGCCAGCCAGTCCGCCGTCAATCCCGCGTAGTCCGCCGCCATCAGGAACACATTCTTCTTGGGAACCGCTCCGTCATACGAGGCCTGGAAGCTCAAGGCGAGGTTGACCGTCAGGTTGTTCCCCTGCCCCGAGGCCGACGAGCCACTGCCGCTCACGGTGCATTGGCTGTTCGACACACTGGCCGCCGATCCCGCCACGATCGGGCCGAGCCATGCGGTGCCGGCATCGTTCATCAGGCTGATGCTGTTCGCCCCGACGCTGTAATCCACGTAGCAACTGGCGGCCACCCACACTTGTACATTGATCAGCAAGTAGGCGTGGGCAATGTTCGCCCACCCGTTGGGATCACTGAACCCCAACGTAAACGTCTGGTTGCCGCTGCCGGCAAACGGAGATAGCGACGCGATCGACGGCGGCTGATTGCTTTGCGGGATTCCCGCCTGCGTCACCGCAAGGGAGGAATTCCCTGCAGTGATGGTTCCCGCTCGCGACTGGGCGCCGCTATTGGCGGCAACCGAATAGCTGACGGTTCCGGTGCCGCTGCCCAAGCCGCCGGCGGTCACGGTGAGCCAGGTTGCGTTGCTGGTTGCCGTCCATCCGCATCCGGTAGGTGAAGTGACCGCGAAGGAAGCAGCACCACCGCTGGGACCTGCCGCCGCACTGCCGGGATTGAGCGCGTAGGAGCAACTCACGCCGGCCTGGATGACGGTGAAGGTCTGGACGCCGATGGTGAGCGTGCCCGAGCGTGCGTTGACCGTAGTATTGGCGGTGACCGTGTAGTTCACGGTTCCGTTGCCGTTGCCGGAAGCGCCCGCAGTCACGGTGAGCCAGGTTGCGTTGCTGGCAGCCGTCCATCCGCATCCGGCAGGTGAAGTCACCGAGAAGGAGGCCGCGCCCCCGTTGGCGCCTGCCGCCGCACTGGCTGGACCAAGAACGTACGTACAAGCCAGTGTGGCGAAAGACGAGATGCCGGAGCTGACCGATCCAACGGCGTTCGTGGCCGCGACCTGCCAGTAGTACGCTGTGGCCGGACTGAGAGTGCCCGGGATATAGCTGTTTCCCGTGGCTGTACCCAGGAAGGGCGGCGGATTTGACGTCCCCAGATAGACAGCATAAGACGTTGCCGTACTCGAGGCGCTCCAACTCAGCGTGGGATTCAACGCTACGCCAATGGCGCCATTTCCCGGCAGGGTCAGCACGGGAATTGTTGGAAGCGGCGGTGGAACCTGGAACAGTTTTGCCAAAAATCCGTCCTCTTGGCCTCCATTCATTTGCTGATAAGCGCCCGCAACCGGGAAGTTTCTCGAGAAGGTCAGCCCCGCTATATATCCGAATCCGCCGCTCAGTGCAAGCGCATTGGCTGAGTCGGAATCGGTGCCGCCCAACAACGTGCTGAAGGTGAGGGCATTCCCTGAAGCGTTGAGACAGGATAAAACCGCATCGTACGATCCCGCATTGGCCGCCTGCACAGGGTTGACCACGGGAAAATCCAGCGAAGCCGTATAGCCCGCCATGCAAGGGGCGCCATTGCTTACCCGGATGGCGTTGCCCTCATCGATGCTGCTTCCGCCCAGAAACGTGCTGAATACCAGCGCGGTGCCCGCCGGATTCAACTTGGTCACAAACGCGTCCAGCGATCCGGAAAGCGCCGGCTGCAGCGCATTCTGGATGGGGAAGTCGAAAGAGGCGGTAACACCGGTCACATAGGCCGAGCCGGTGGCATCTACATCGATTCCGAAGCCCGTTTCGGGGTAAATCACCGTCGCGCCGCTTCCCCCGAGGTATGTGCTGTAAAGCAGGTGGTTTCCGCCGGCGGCGATGGACGACACGAAGACGTTCTGATAGCCTTTGCCGGCCCGCTGGAATGCGTTGGCGGTGACGGGAAAATCTATCGACGTGGTCCCGCCAGTCACGTAGACATTCGCGGAACCATCCACGGCGACGGCCGTCGCTCCGTCGGTCCCGGAGCCGCCAAGCAATGTACTGAAACGCAGTTGGCCCCAGGCGTCCAACGAGGCTACAAATGCGTTTTGCGCGCCTCTGAGGCTGCTTTGAATGGAGAGCAGGCTGGGAAAGTTCCAGGAGGTGGTTTCCCCGGCGAGATAGACATTCCCGGAGCCATCCACGGCGATGGCACGGCCCGCATCGGAACCGAAGCCGCCCAGGTACGTGCTGTAGAGCAGTTGATTGCCGGACGGGCTTAACTTAGCGACGAAGGCGTCGCGGCCGCTAGACAAATTGTGCTGAACCGCGGAGGCCGTCACCGGAAAGTTCGCGGAATAGGTCCATCCTGTGATGTAGGCATTGCCGGACGCGTCGACGGCAATGCCGAAGCTTCGGTCGTCTCCCGATCCGCCAAGAAAGGTGCTGTAGAGGAGAGTCGAGCCGGTCGGATCGAACTTGGCAACGAAGGCATCGACCGACCCGCCGAAGGTAGACTGAGCGGCGTTTACAATCGGTAGGCCCGCCGATTCGGTCCACCCCGTCACATAGATATTGCCGGCGGCATCCACGGCGACTCCGGTGATTTCTTCCGCACCGCCACTGCCGAAATAGGTGCTGAATGAGATGGTCGGACCGGAAGCCAGGCCATCTCCGGAGGCTAAAAGAACCAATAAGACCGTGGCTCCGGCCGCCAGGTCGCGCACGCGCACGGAAGCCCCGCCGGGTAACCGGCCGGAACGGGCATTTGCCGGTAAATGAAACATGTCGCCGAGTGGAGTAGTGGCTTCGGCATGTGATTTCTCTCCGCTATTTGCGGGGCTGGAGAGAGCAAGCTGACCACGCCAGTTCTCGACGAGACCACCGTAAATGGATCACTGCACCGCAATCGTCGCCAAGGGCTGGCTCGATGCTTCGCCCACGGTTACCAAAACCGGTACGGTAGCTCCCACGGACACCTCTGCCGGTATGCGGACGTTCACCTGCATGACGCCCGGCAACCCTGGTGCCGCACCGGCATAGAGGACTTCCGCGGCGATCCCACCGACCAGGACAGAAACCGGGAGTATCGGCTTCGGCAAACTCCCCGGCATCGGCACTGCGCCATCCTCGATGGCTGGTGTGGTGAGGCCGGCGCCGGTCACATAGAGTGAGACAATGGAGGCGCGGGCCGCGGGGCGATCCGCCGAGTTGGGGGAATCATCCTGGTTCAAGGCGGCGGCCTGGCCGATGCCGGTGCCGTCAGCCGTGAACAAACCCGGGACGGAGCCGGCAACCCTTACCGGGTAAGGATTCGCGTTATCGCCATCCACCTCCAGTTGAACAGTGACCTTGTCCTTGCCGGCAACGCTTTGCGGCACCATCACGCGAACCTCTTGCTGGGATGCGAGCAGCAGCGGAGCGGGGACGCCGTCAAACAAAACGCGGACCTTCGCCAGCTCCGTCGGGATACGCTGTCCGATGACGATCTGCTGCGCCTCCGCGGAGGCCGGGCCGAGGCGGAGCCCGGTCAGACTGACGATTTCGCCGGGCGCGATGGGCTCTTCCTTCAGGATCATGCGAGCCTGGTTCATGACGTGGATCAGGAAGGGCGGGGCCTTATACGGCCCGGGCCGGCTGAGAGCCGCCATCGCCCAGCCGAACGTTTCATTCACCAGCGGCGGCAGGTTGGTCGTAAAGGTTTGAACAGGAGGCCTGTAGGACGACTGCCCCTGCAGAGTCGTCGCACAGCGGTTCAGCGTGTCGCCTGGAGAGCAATAGACATAGCCCGTGATGCCTTCGGATACCCAGCCGCCGTTGGGACCGCTCAGAACGGCATTCTCGTTCGCGTCCACCGTCCACAGATGGATCGGCAGCGAGCTGTGCCTGAGCCGGTAAAACGCAGTTGTTCCCGACACTTGGGATCTGAATAGATATCCCACAATATGATCGGAAGAAAACGTGGCCAATTCGCGGAGAGTG
>JBEKDV010000544.1:0-6209 GCA_050014175.1 Candidatus Solibacter sp.
ATCGGAGTTTTGCTCATCACAAATATTCTATTGCCTCGCCGCTCCGCCGAGTACATTTCCTCTCAATTTTGTTTTGTACCGACACCACCAACCAGGGGCTCTGGATCCGGAATTTTGCAAGTCCCTAGTTACTTTGTCACTGTTGCGAGGCCGGACCACAACAATCTAGCAGTCGGCGCTAAACGCCTGAAGTAGTTGGCGCATCTCCTGATCTTTGGGGTCGGTCTGGTCCTGCCGGCAAACCCCGCCGACACCTTCGGCGTCAGTAATCACGAATACGGTCTTTTTCTGGGCAAATACGGCGAGGCAACTCACGAACCCAAGACAGAGCAGGAAACGCATATCTATCTGGTACCACATGGGACGTGTGTGCGTGTGACACCCTGCCCGCGATGATCACCACGAACGGCCAGAGACGAGACCCGATAGTGGCCAAACCCCAACTCTTCGTTGGACGATGATCGTTTTCACTTTTGCGATGCCGCTAACGACCACCCGCGCTCCGAGAGTACCCGAACATTTCCGTCAGAAGCACCGTATCGAGTTCTGCAAGCTGCACGATTTAAAGCAGATCGAGTTCTTGGACACTACGGGCTATGCTTCGGTCCACTGCTGTTTGAGGTACTTGAGAGCGCGTGCGAGGGCGGCTTCGGGAGTGTCAGTGAACTTCGACTCGATATTCAGCCAGCCCGAATAGCCCCATTTCTTGAGTTGGTGGAAGCCGGGACGGTAGTCGAAGGGTAGCGACCCTGGCTCCAGTCGCTTTTCACCATCGGCGAGGTGCACGTAGCGGGTGTAACGCCCGATGTGCGCGAGAGTCTCGGGTATACTAGCCTCCTCGATTTGCATGTGGTAGAAGTCGCTAAGGATTCCGATGCCGGGCGAGCCCGCCCTCTCGATAAACTTCGCGGCGTGTTCCTGACGAAACATGAAGTGCGTCTCTTTTTGATTGCAGGGTTCTAGCAGCAGGATGACGCCGCTGCGCTCGATGTCCCCGGTAAGTTGCTTGAGACCGGCGACGAGCAGGCGCTCTTCGACTTCGCGCGCATTCATGATTGGCGAGAGATCAGGGAAGCGATTGGGACCGAAGACGGGCACCTCAATGAGGCAATCGGCTTTGAGGACCCTGGCCATTTCGAGTCGGCGGCGGTCCGTTTCGATCGCCTTGGCGCGTTCCTGGACGTCGAGGCTGAGGAGTTGAATGGAACCGACAATGGCGCTGACGGCGACGCCGGTGCCGTCGAGTTCGTGCTGGATCGCTTCGACCGGTTTATCCAGCCACTCACTGCCCAGTTCGATGCCATCGAAGCCGAGGCGCTTGAGGAGAAGAGCGCGTTCGCGCAGACTGACGTTGGGGAGCGGGCTTCGGACCCCGAACCTGACCGTCGAAGGAGAAGCATGTGCCGGGGGTGCGATGCTCTGCGCCCACAGGGCACTCGCGGTTGTGAGTAGGTTCCGCCTGGTCACGTTAGGATGTTATCACGTGCGCCGCGGCGTCAACTGAAGTTGTCGTGCTGCCTGAGTCGATGTCTTTTGCAGGCTGATGATCCCGGTGAACCGGATGCCGCTCGCGTGAGGTGGGCGCGCGATCCTCAGGTCGGCCATCGGCGCTGTCGATTTTCGTAAAGCCAGCGGGCTACCCGAGCGTTATGGGTCAATATCGGTAGTGATGCTGCCAACCCGAGGCGTCCGCAGATGCGGCATCCCGCAACCCCGCCTCCGGATCGGGCCGCAGATTCGAACAGTCGGGATCTCGGTTCTGTTCGTCGTAGCGGGCCAGTGTAAGATAAGGCGGTTTCACGGCCAGTGGCGCAGTTTCGCGTTGTCCCCGCCGGGCAGGTCCAGTCCGGCGCAGGGGGTGTCCCGCAAATTCAGGTGGTGTCGAATTGGTTTGAGGACGTGAAGCAGCGTGCACCCGGGAACTAGCGCCAAACATCCAAACGGGATTCACGCTCGGCGACAACGCCCGTACACGGCCCGGGGAAATGCCCGTACGGGCGCAAAAGAAATGAAAGCGGGGAGCGTTTTTCTGTTCACCACCCAAGCTGTACCGTAAATCGGAAAGCGCGCCCATCATTCAGCGTATTGGTGATCTGCCCGAAGTTGGGCGACGACAGTTCGGCACCCGGAGCCGCGAATTGGGGCGTGTTAAAGAGATTGATCGATTCGGCCCGCAACGTAAGACGCGTCTCGGCACGCAGAACCCAAGCTTTCGCGAGCGCCGCGTTCACATTACGGATGCCTCCCTTGCGAAAGACATTGCGGCCCAGGTTGCCGGCTTCCGCACCAAGTGGGATGAACGCAAAGTCCGATTTGGCCAGCAAGCGCGGTGCGGTATCGGGATTGCCGATCGTCCGGCCGAGCACCAACGGGTTGAGCAGGTTCGGGCGGTCATTGCCGCTGCCATCCACATTGCCGTAACCGGGACCATCAGAGCCCGTCACCACGTTGAACGGTGTGCCGCTCTTCAGCAGCGTAACGCCGGATGCCGTCCAGTTGTGCCAGGAGTAGCTCGCGCGCCAGATGAACGAGTGCGGCTGGTCGAATTCGCTGCGCGCCTTCAAATCCTTGTGAGTTTCAAATTCGCTCTGGCTGCGGCCAATTCGCGAATCGGCGTCGTAGGCCGTGTTGGTGTAGCTCGACCCCAGGTCCATCGCCTTGGAAAACCAGTACGCCGCATCCATGGAAAGCCCTCGCCAGCGAGGAAGGACCAGGGAGGCGCGCGCGGCGTCATAATACCCGCGCGAGCCGTTCAGCACATAGCGGATCTCGGCATAGGCGGGATCGGCGCGCCGCTCGTTGATCGTGGCGGTGGTGAGCGGAATCCCTGCCACTGGATGGGCCCGGTTCAGGTACCACATGGTGAGCAGTTTGTGGCCGCGGCTGCCCACATACCCCAGTTGCAGATTCCAGTTTCCCGCCAGCCGCCTCTCCCAACTGGTGTTGTACTGGTATTCGTACGGTGTCCGCAGATTCTTGTCCAGCAGGTAGAGATTGGTTTTCGGATCCGGGACGGCGCCGTATTGGGTCAGCGCGCCCAGCGGGTCCACCAGGTTGGGCGCGGTGACCACGACCTTGTGAACCAGCGGCGGGCTGAAGCGCACCTGCTGAAACGTGACGGGGTAGATTTCGCCGTATTGCACGCCCCAGCCGCCGCGCAGCGCTCCCCACTCGCCGGGCAGGCGGTCTGCCAGTCCGATGTAAGGCGCCGCGTTGTTACAGTCGCAGGGATAAGGAATCGCGTTCTTCCCGTTGACTTCCACCGGACTCGTCACCGGCTGATAGCGCACTCCGTACCGCACAGTGAGACTGCGCCGCGCCTGCCACTGATCTCCCAGGTAGAACTGCATGTCCCAGTTGCGAAAGCCGCGAACCAGATCGCCGGTCGCCGTGATGTTCTGCGTGGGAGTGCCCAGGCGAAGGTTGGTAATCGAGTCGCGTCCAAAATCGTTGCCGAACGCGAAGAAGCCGCGTTGACAGTCGCTTTCTACGCCGTTCAGTTGCCGCCGCGCCAGGTCGAAACCGGCAGTCCAGTCGTGCGCGCCTCGAATGCGGCGGACCATCGCACTGTAGCGGAACAGATTCACCTTCCGGTCAATCGGGATGGCCGCGCCCGGGCCGAGTGGCTCCAGGCCGGAAGTGGAAACCAGCGGTCCCACCGCATTCTTCTCCGGTGTGATCAGCGTCCCGATCCGGTCGAAGCCCGCCGACAGATCCGCGGTGGTGCCGGGGCTCCACTGGCGCTCCCACGTGAGACGCGCGGTGTGGGCATGGGTGTCGCTGTCTGGATTCTGGCCCGCCACGAGTTCGAACGCCTCAACGTGCTGGCTGGTGAACTGGTAGCGCAGGCTCAACCGGTCGCGCGTGCCCAGCCGCTGGTCCAACCGCGCGCCGGCGTTATTGTGGTCGATCGTCTGCGGCGAATTGGTATTCAACATCCGCGGGTTGATGTCGGTGCGGTTGGGAAGCTCCGCCGGGTAGGCCGCCAGGAAACGCATGACCACGGCGCGGATCGCCGGGTCGGTGGCGAGCGGAGTTCGTTCGTCCGCCTTGGGCACCAGCACATTGCCATTCACGCTCCCGCGCAGCTTCTTTTGTCCGCCCTCCAGAAACAGTCCCGCACCCCGCCAAAGGGGCGTCCCTCCTCGGAAACCGTAGTCGTTCTCGTGCGCGGGCTCGACTCCGCCCGCCTGGAAGAACGAGCGGGCGCTCGTAAAGCTGTTCTGGTGCGTTTCCCAGACCTCGCCATGAAATCCGGCAGGGAATGCGGGAACGTGCAGCACCGGGGAAGGCGGGTTGCCGAATTCAGCGCTGAAGTAGCCGTGCTCGGGGCGAACATCCTTAACGATCGTGGCGGTGGCGCCCAGGCGTATGTTCAATTCTTTGAGAGCATTATTGTCCACCGGATTGAACTGAATGTTTTCGTTTCGGCGGCTTTCTCCGGCGGCGGTATTGGTTTTTCCGATTAGGTTTAGTTCCAGGCGGCGAGCGTCAGCGGTGGGGCTCAGTTCTTGCGTGGCCGGCGCTTCGGCAGGCGGCTTTGGCGGCGCCGTTGCCGGCGGCTGCGCAATTGCAGAGCAACATCCAACCCAGACGATCGCTGCCAATAACCGCATGAGGAAGCTTGATTGTACCTCGCAGATCAACAGCCGTGCAGGGTGTGTCTGCAAGATCGGTGCCGTGAAACCGCCTTGTCGTACAGTGGCCCGGCGTGATGCCCCGTCCCCGGCCCAATGGAGGAGTCCGGTTCGAAGTTGCAGTCGGCGCGATGGCAGCAGAACCTCGACGGTTGCGACGCGATAAGGTTGGGTGAATTCTGTCCGGATACGCCGTTATCCATGCCTATTCCACTCGATGCGATAGGGCCTAATCCAAGCTGACCCCAATACTGGGGGAACAACAAGGGTTGGTATTCGACTACAATGGGTCACCCGGTTTCAAACCGGAGGTTCAAGGAAGAGGCGCACAACGATGAGGGGCGAGAAGATCTATGAGTACGATCTGAATATTACGGGCGTCACGGACTACGGTGTCAGGATGGAGTCGATCCTTTCTGGCATGGAAAAGATCCCGCCGCAGGGGGCGCGCTTTGACGTGGCTTTCGAGGGAAACGCGACCGGCCGCCTCTCAGGGCGAGTGCGCGGCGTCGATTATCTCTGCATGCGCGCCGACGGACGGATCGATCTAGACATCCGGGGGACCATCGAGACCGACGACGGCTTCCGGATCGGTCTGTCTGCGGACGGCGCGGCGGTAATGCGCCAAGGTGAGCCGATTGCCGATCTGTGTGAAAACGTAACTCTCATCACCGCGGCCCCCGGCTACGCGTGGGTCAACACGGGCCAGATTTGGGCGCCGGGGACCGTCAACCTGGCTACCGGCAAGATTCACATCGACGGATACCGGCAATAATCCGAGCCGGCCGGGCAAATTGGGGTCGTGGGTTGGGACATGGGTTTTCTGGATTCGTCCTGAGCTGTCGTCTATACGGAAGTTGGCCACCGTGTCGCAGATCATCCCGCCTTGTAGGCCAGTGTTCCGTATTGGAGCCTGCACGCGGTTCCGCCATTGGCCGTGAAACCGCTTTTCCTTCCATTGGTCCAGCACGCCCAAAGAAATGGAGGGTACCTGGCTCCATGTACGCGCAACTCTACGAGCAGCGCGTCAAACGACCGCAATCGGGGAAAACATGAGCCGCGGCGGCGAGGTTTCACTCTCCGCCGAAAGCCAGAATGGGCATGGATTCCAAGGCGAGCGGGTTGCCCTGAAAAGTGACCGGCGCGGCCATTTTTTCGAGCTTACTTCGAATGTGCGACACAGGTCGGGTCGGCAATCTCGACGCGGCGATTCTTCGCTCTGCCCGCCTCGGTTGCGTTATCTGCGATCGGCCTGGTCTTGCCAAAGCCTCTGGCTGTAAGCCGGTCGCCGGCGACACCATGCTGTGTGAGCCAGGGGACGATAGCCTTGGCGCGCGATTCAGACAGCGTCTGGTTGTAGGCATCGCCGCCCACGTTGTCCGTGTGTCCCTGGATCTCGATCTTCTGCATGGGATTCTTCTTCAACAGATTCAGAATCTGCTGCAACACCGGATCGCTGGCAGGTTGAAGAGTTGACTTGTTGAAGTCGAAGAGCACGCCGTAGATTGCTACGTGGCAGTTGGTCTTAAGATCGCTGCCCATGTCTTTGTTCACGGCGCCGGCGTCGGCTAC